>JBAYZS010000005.1:0-84422 GCA_041672395.1 Dysgonamonadaceae bacterium
GTGAAGTATCGTTAGGGCAAAAACCAGGGAGTTGTATTAATCAGGAAATTGCAACATGCCTATCCTTACCTATATGCTGAAGATTTACAAGTTTATCGAAAGAAAAGTTTAATAAAAACCTACGATTCTTGTCAGAAGTTGTGCCACAAACTCCGTCGCTGCCTGTAGTATGAATATTAACATGTGCGACCGATTGATAAGTTGAAAATCACGCCAAATGCCACATCAAAATCACGCCAAATGCCATATTGAAATCGCGCCAAATGTAACATTTATATTCAATATATTATTGTTTATCAAATTTATGCGTTATTTTTGCAGAGAATAATCAAACTCGTTTTGTAATGAAATATAAACAACGAATAGCAGACCAAATTCTGGCTGACAAATTAGAAGCTATGGGAGCCGTTTTAATAGAAGGACCTAAATATTGCGGAAAAACCACATTAGCATATCAACAAGCAAAAAGTGTGTTATTTATGGCAGACCCAGATGCAAAAGAGCAAAATTTAGCACTAGCCAAAACAAACATAAAAAGATTACTTCAAGGCGAGACTCCACGGCTGATTGATGAATGGCAGATGGCACCTCAGTTTTGGGATGCTGTTCGTAATGAAGTTGATAAACGAAATGATGATGGACAGTTTATATTGACCGGCTCTGCAGTTCCTCCTAATACAGAAGAGATATTTCATACTGGGACTGGACGGATGTCATGGTTGAAATTACGAACCATGAGTCTTTGGGAATCAGAAGACTCAACTGGAGATGTAAGTATAGGAGCTCTCTTTAAATCAGCAGATAACGTTGATGGAGAAAGCCATATCGATATAGACAAATTGGCATTTCTAACTTGCCGAGGAGGATGGCCAAAATCTATTATGAAGAAAAGCGAGAGAGCATCCTTGATCCAGGCAAACGAATATTACGAAGCTGTTACTAGATATGACATTTCTAGAGTAGATAACGTGGAACGTGATCATGAATTAGCAAAAAGACTCATGCGTTCATATGCAAGGAATCAAGGCTCTCAAGCGAGTGCCGGTACAATTCTTGCAGACATAAAAGCTAACGAAAGTGATAAATTGAGCGAGAATACTATATATGCATACATAAAAGCCTTGAAAAAAATATTTGTTATTGAAGATTCTCTGGCTTGGAATCCAAATTTACGTAGCAAAACAGCCATTAGAACATCGGACACACGTTATTTTACTGATCCTTCTATTGCTACAGCAGCTTTGGGATTGGGACCTGATGATCTTCTAAATGATTTAAACACATTTGGTTTGTTTTTCGAAACACTTTGCGTAAGAGATCTACGTGTTTATGCTGATGCACTAAACGGAACAGTATATCACTATCGTGATAAAAATTCTTTGGAATGTGATGCTGTTATACATTTGAGAAACGGTTATTATGGACTCATTGAAATAAAACTGGGCGGTAACGATCTTATAAATGAAGGAGCCAACACATTAAAGAAACTAGCCAGTATAATAGATACTACAAAAATGAAAGCACCATCGTTTCTTATGGTATTGACCGGCGTAGGAAATTTTGCATACAAACGCTCTGAAGATGGTGTGCTTGTAGTACCTATAGGTTGTTTAAAAAACTAATATAGAACTCACTAAATAATTTCAATTAAGACAAACAGTTTCTGCTATTCAATTTTTATTCTATTGACAGGACAATAGTTGTGGATTTTTATTCTATGTACAAAACAAAAAAAAGTTTTATTATTATAAACGACTATCAATCCACCTCTCTAATTTTCTCTTTTGAATGCCGTGATAAATATCATAAATAAACGGGAAAACATTCATCAAGTAGAGAATGGGTTTGATAAACGGAAAAGGATAAACCCGTTTCTTGTTTTTGCTAATACCTTTGAGTATTGCTTTTACTACAGTATCGGTTTTTTGATGTGGCCATGGCATGCAAGCATTTTCTCCTGCACGATTAAAAAATTCAGTATAAGTAGCCACTGGATATACCATCATCAAACGCCCATTTTCAGGCATTTCGTACTGCATGGCTGTATTGAAACCATCTAAAGCAAATTTAGTACCAGTATATAATGAAAAACCCGGAAAAGGGAGTTTTCCAATGACTGAACATGAGATAATTACCATAAATTCAGAAGTCTTGTTTAGCTCAATCATTCTTGTCAGTGAATAAATTGGCGAAACAACATTAGTTGCAAAAATATTATTTACATGTTGCCACGAAGCCTTTCCGAGTTTTTCGTAATAAGAATATCCAGCATTTGCAAAGAAAATGTCTATCCCGTTCATCTTTTCAATGGCAAATTTGAACATGCTGTCCATCTCCTCTTCTTTTGAAACGTCTGCTCTAAATGGAATTATGTTTTCTGCTTGAGGAACATTTTCTATTTTTCTGCCTACTGCTATCAGTTGTGTATTCTTGATTTTTGAGATTACCTTTACCAGATGCAGTCCTATTCCCGAGGTTGCTCCGGTTATTACTATACGTTTATTTTCAAGATTCATTGGTGTGGAAGTTAATTTTAGTCAAAGATAAAAACAAATTTCATAGATTGATTATCTGTTGATTATGAAGGAAGATGTTATTAAGTCACTTATTGTCTTTAACAAGATAGAGCGAGGTTGAGAACTGTTTTTGAAATTAATTACATAAATAATTTGCAATTACAGACACATTGTGTACATTTGTGCAAAATATTTATGGTTTGAATAAATCTAAGAAATACGAGTATATTGATGAATATCTGCTTAATATAAGATCCAAGGGTAGATTTTCATTTACTTTTGAGGAGTTGAAAAATACATTTGATTCTTCAGAGCAAGCTATTCGCAAGAAAATTTCTCGATTAAAGGCTGATAATAAGATTGCTATTGTCCGAAAGGATTTTTATATAGTTATTCCCCCTGAATATTCAGATAAGGGCACTCTCCCTCTGTATTTGTATATTGACGATTTAATGAATTATTTAGATCGTGAATATTATATTGGGTTATATTCTGCTGCAGCTCTTTATGGAGCAGCTCACCAACAACCTATGGAGTATCAGATCATTGTGCAAAAGTCAATGAGAGATTTTGTGGTAGGAGATACAAAGATTAATTTCTTTTTTCGTAAAACGTGGAAACAAGATAATATCGAGAAAAAGAAATCAGCTGCCGGATATTTTAATGTTTCATCTCCAGAGTTAACAGCATTGGATTTCATGTCCTTCAATGGAAAAATTGGAGGTATTTCCCGGATTGTTACGATTTTGGAAGAACTTATTGAAGAAATGAAACCTTCGCGGATGTATAAAACTGCATCAACATATCCTCAGAATTCTGCTTTACAGCGTCTTGGATATCTGTTAGGCAAAATATTCAATAGAGAAGACCTGGCAAAATCTATTCGACGTGTATTAAAAGTAAAATCTACACAGAATGTGCTGTTAGCTATTGCTTCTCCTAAAAAGGGGAACATTGACAGATATTGGAAAGTGGATGTAAATATTGAAATATGCAGTTGAAAATAGAAATCAATATGCGTGAGCATTTAGTGTTCTAATTTATTCTAATCAATTCAAAATAAAATATAGGCAATGCAACTACCAGTTGATTTTGTTCAATCCATTCAAACCCTTTTGGGAAATGAATCTGAAAATTTATTATCTTCAATAGGTGAAGAAACCCCTGTTAGTATTCGTTTGAATCCTTTTAAAATGCAACGAAACAGTAAGGAGTTTTCTTTTCCTGCAGAACAAGTACCATGGTCGCAACAGGGTTTTTATTTGAATGAGCGTCCTGCTTTTACATTTGATCCATTGTTTCATTCAGGATATTATTATGTGCAAGAAGCTTCTTCGATGTTTATTGAATATGTAACCAGAAAGTTGGTACAAGAACCAGTAAATTGTCTTGATTTGTGCGCAGCTCCGGGTGGAAAATCAGTTAGTCTGCTGTCGGCTTTACCCGAAGGAAGTTTTTTGGTAAGTAACGAGATAATTCGATCGCGCGCAAATATATTATCCGAAAATATCATTAAGTTTGGAAGTCCAAACACATTGGTAAGCAACAATGCTCCTAAAGATTTTGCGAATCTTACGCATTTTTTTGATATACTTTTGATTGATGCACCTTGTTCCGGCGAGGGAATGTTTCGAAAAGATCCGGTAGCTATTGAGGAATGGTCTATGAACAATGTGAAAATGTGTGCTGCCCGTCAGAAAGATATTCTCCGAGATGTTTGGTCGGCTTTAAAGCCAGGGGGATTGCTCATTTACAGTACTTGTACCTATAATTTAGAAGAAGATGAGGAGAATGCTCGATGGATATCTAAAGAATTAGGTGCAGAATTCATAGAAGTAGAAACGTTGCCAGAGTGGAGAATATCTCTTTCGCTTGACGGAACGCCAGGCTGTTATCGTTTTTTTCCACATAAAACAAAAGGCGAGGGATTATTTGTAGCCCTGCTTCGTAAGTCGTCTACAGAAGAGTGTTCAGGCACTATTCAGCGCAAAAAAGACAAGAAAAGGGCAACTCCTTTTTTGAAAAACACAGAGTTCTATAGTCGTTTTTTGAAAAACGCCGATGATTTTGATTTTTTTGAGGATAGCAATCATATCATTTCTGTACCAAAAAGTCATTCAGAAAAAATTCTAATGTTACGGGAACATTTGAAAACTGTTTCATTTGGAATTGAAATTGGAGAAGTGAAAGGTAAAGATTTTATTCCAGCTCATGTGTTGGCGATGAGCATAGAATTAAATCAGAAAGCGATTTTAAAAGCAGAGCTTTCTTTTGAAGAAGCAATAGCATATCTTAGAAAAGAAGCAATAAAGTTATACGACATATCAAAAGGTTATGTTTTAGTCACATATAAGAATGAGCCGCTTGGATTTGTAAAGAATTTGGGCAATAGATCCAACAATTTGTATCCTCAGGAGTGGCGTATTCGGAGTGGTTATTTACCTGTAAACGCGCAAAGTTTTCTGAAATAAAGGAATAATGTTTTAAGATCTAAATGAATCATCTAAATAATGTACAGTAAATGCATGATTATTTGAAAAATAATGTCGTTAAATTTGATAAAATACAATTCAATTACTATATTTGCGTGAATTTTTGTTTTTTCTATGGCTACCGAACATCAAAAATTGTTGATTGATCTTGAAGTCCGTGTAAAACAGTTGATGGTTTTATGCGATAGGTTGAAAGATGAAAATATGCGTTTGAAAAATGACGCACGTTTAAAGCAAAAAAAGATTGATTCCATAAATGATGAATTCAGTCAATTGAAAACAAAATACGATAATTTAAAAATGGTAAGAACAATTACCGCAGCTTCTGTGGATGTTGAACAAGCGCAAAAGAAATTATCGGGATTGGTGCAAGAAGTTGATAAATGCATAAATTTACTCAAATGAAAAATCTCATTAAAAAATTTATGGCATGACAGACGAAAAATTTCAATTAACATTGACTATTGACGGCAGGAAATATCCGCTTAAGATCAATCGATCAGAAGAGGAAGCATTCAGAAATGCCGAAAAGCAACTCAATACTAAAATAAACCAATACAGGGCTAAGTTTGGAGATGAATCTTCGAAAATGACAGCTCAGGATTTTATGGCGATGACCGCCATTCAGGCATTGGTAGAAAATTTTACGCTTGGTGAAAAAAATTATACACAACCCATTGAAGATAAGATTCATTTGCTGATTGAAGAGATGGATACTTATTTGAGAGAGCAATAATTTTTCACGACTTCTTATATATGCACCTTTTTTACGGACTGTTTTATTGGTTTGTAAAAATGAGTGCTGTTTTTGTTTTTTGTACTATAGGAAATTAAAGTCAAATAGAATAAAAATGCACTGTTAACATTTGATTAACAGAGTTTTAATCACATTTAAAAATAATTATATGGGAATATTAGAAATAGTAATAGGGCTCGTCTGTTTGCTTATAGGCGCAGGTGTTGCCTGGCTTTTAATCATGAAGTCGACCAATTCACGAGCACAAAAAATAGTGGATGATGCTACAAAAGATGCTGAGGTAATCAAGAAAAATAGATTACTGGAGGCAAAGGAAGAAATTCTGGAAATAAAAGCTGAAGTTGAGAAACAAGCTAATGCACGTACACAGAAAATGCAAGCTAACGAAAATCGTTTGAAACAACGAGAAATGACGCTTAACCAAAAACAGGATGAGCTGAATAAAAAAAACACAGAAATTGATGAAATAAAATCGAATCTGGAGAATCAGCATGAAATTCTGAACAGACGTAACCAGGAGGTGGAGAAGCTTCACAGACAATCAGTTGAAAAATTGGAAACAGTATCAGGCTTGTCTGCTGATGAAGCTAAAGGGCGATTGATTGATTCGTTGAAAGATGAGGCCAAAACGGATGCTCAGTCTTATATCAACGACATTATGGATGAGGCTAAAATGACAGCCAATAAAGAGGCAAAACGTATTGTGGTTCAGACAATTCAGCGAGTAGCCACAGAGACATCAATAGAGAATGCTATCACTGTTTTTCATATTGATTCTGATGAGGTGAAAGGACGTATAATTGGTAGGGAAGGTCGTAATATCCGTGCTTTGGAAGCTGCGACAGGAGTTGAAATTGTGGTAGATGACACTCCTGAAGCAATTGTGATTTCAGGTTTTGATCCAGTACGTCGTGAAATTGCTCGTTTGTCGCTTCATCAACTAGTTGCAGATGGTCGCATTCACCCTGCTCGTATTGAGGAGGTTGTCGCAAAAACCAAGAAACAAATTGAGGATGAGATAGTTGAAACAGGTAAAAGAACAGTTATCGATTTAGGAATCCATGGTTTACATCCAGAGCTAGTACGTCTGGTTGGAAAAATGAAATACCGTTCATCATATGGACAAAACCTGTTGCAGCATTCTCGTGAAACAGCAAATTTATGTGCAATTATGGCTTCAGAATTAGGTTTGAATCCTAAGAAAGCGAAACGTGCTGGATTGCTTCATGATATTGGGAAAGTTCCTGATGATGAACCAGAACTTCCGCATGCAGTGTTAGGAATGAAGTTAGCTGAGAAATATAAAGAAAAACCAGAGATTTACAATGCTATTGGTTCGCATCATGATGAAGTTGAAATGACCACTTTGCTTGCCCCTATTGTTCAGGTATGTGATGCCATTTCAGGTGCTCGTCCGGGTGCCCGTCGCGAAATTGTTGAGGCTTATATCAAACGATTGAACGACTTGGAAAATCTGGCGTTATCTTATCCAGGAGTAGTGAAAACTTATGCTATTCAGGCTGGTCGCGAATTACGCGTAATTGTTGGTGCAGATAAGATTGATGATCAGGATACAGAAAAACTATCGAATGAGATTGCACGTAAAATTCAGACTGAAATGACTTATCCGGGACAGGTTAAAATCACTGTGATTCGTGAGACCCGTGCGGTTAGTTTTGCAAAATAAATTAGATAAAGTATATGTATAAAAAATGTCCGGTAAGTTAATACTTATCGGACATTTGATATTTTAGATATTTGTTGACTCTAATATTGTTACCTTCCGCTTCTGTTGTTAGAAGATGATCTTGATGAAGTCGATCTTGATGAAGACGATCTTGATGGTGTTTCTTTTGAGCTGCTTGATGAGCTTCTGCTTGCAGATTCATTTTTACTAGAAGAGCTTTCAGTTTTGGTTGCTACACGCTCATTGTTGTTTGAGCGACTGCTTTGCGTAGTTGGAGCAACTCTTTCGCTATTATTAGAGCGACTGCTTTGTGTAGTTGGAGCAACTCTTTCATTATTGCTTGAGCGATTGCTTTGTGTTGCAGGTGCAACTCTTTCACTATTGTTTGAACGATTAGTTTGTGTAGTTGGAGTTGTTCTTTCACTGTTGTTTGAGCGACTGCTTTGTGTAGTTGGAGCAACGCGCTCATTGCTATTTGAACGACTGTTCTGCGTGTTTGGAGCAACTCTCTCATTGTTGCTTGAGCGACTGCTTTGTGTACTTGGAGCAACTCTCTGGTTGTTGCTAGAGCGGGAAGTACTTCTATCAATATTCGAATTGTTGCGAGAATTGGTTGTACTGCGCGAACTTCTGGATAATGCTTCAGGACGGTAAATTCTAACTGCATCATTGTTTACAGATGTTCTTCCTGAACGATTGGATGCTTCCATTCTACGAACATTAACGTTCTTTCCGGTGTCGCGTCTATAATCATTTGCACTTGGACCGCTGTAATATCTGTTGTTGTTATATATGTGCGTGTGATTGATTATAGTGGTGTTGTTGTACCAACGATCGTTATATCTGTAATCACTGTAATAGCGATTCATGTTTCTGTTATACATGTATCTGTCAGGCAAGAATGTCCAGAAGCTAAAAGGAATATTAATATTGATATTAATATTTATGCCGGGACCTAATGGAGCCCAACCGTAATATCCACCGCCACTTCTCCAAGAAACCCATGCCGGAGCCCATTCGAAACCTGGAATCCATCCCCATCCGCGATAGTCGTCATAGAACCAGCGTCCGTAGTGGAACGGTGCCCAACCCCAATCGTAATCTGAAACCCATGTGTTTCCGTAATCAGTCATTGCCCAATATCCATTTGATGCATAAGGTCTAAAATTTCTATTTACGCGTGGATACCAAACACGTCCATATCTATTATGATTTGTCCATGTTCCATATGGGTTTAACTCTACATAAAATGTATTATAGTCGCTATAATAGTCACCATCATAATTTCCATAATAGTCACCCTCATAGCCATCATAATAATCATCATTGTCATAATTGCCGTATCTGTTATCATCGTAACCGTATTGTGAATACGCCCCGCATGAAACCAGCAAAGCTAAGATCAGTGTGGAAAGGAAAATCTTTATTGTTTTCATAATGCTGAATTTTTTATAGTTGATACTCGTTTTATTCTTTGTCGTTTTGACATCAAAATCCGAGCAAGGTTTAACTCTATGAAGAAAAATCTGAATAAAGGTTTTGATTATTAAATTCCGCTATCAGGAATATTTCTGAAAATATAATTTCCTTTAATATCCTTGAAACCCTTTTGCAGAAAAGACAACTTCTATTATGTTACTTCAAAAGGTTCTAAATAAGGTATTTACATGAAAATATTTAATCAATTTTGTTATAACGTATGAAAATCATTGTACTTTTGTGAATATTAAATTTAAAACCAGATCATATGTTTACAATTGCACATTTACATCCCATGCTAGTGCATTTTCCTATTGCATTAGTTGCTACAGGCTTTTTGCTTGAATTAGTATTTCTTTTTGTGAAGAAAGAAGTTTGTCTGACCAGAGCTGGATTTTATCTGCTCATTCTTGGAACACTAGCAGCCATTGTTACTTGGTTATCTGGTTTCTTTTTTACGTCCGAAATGGAAGGAGCAGCCGAGCAAGTACGTGATACTCATGAATTATTTGCCACTATAACTATGGTGTTGCTGATTATTGCATCAGTATTTAGAATAATGGCATTAAAAAAAAGCAATTCTAAACAGCTAAAGAAAATAGCATTTGTTATGTATGGATTAGCGATGTTGAGCGTGAGTGTTACAGGATTTTACGGAGGAACACTCGTATTTAATTATATGATGCCACTTTAATGTTTAAACCTAAATTAGAAAAAAATGAAAAAGGTAGTATTTTTAATGTTAACTCTTGGAGTTATGTTAGTATTTGCAAGTTGTAATCAGAAAGCTGAAAAAACAATTTCAAATTTGAAAGACGGGATTAAAGGTGAAACTACAGCTAGCGCTAAATACGCTGCATTTGCAGAAAAGGCCCGTGAAGAAGGTAATGATACGATTGCCAAATTATTTGATGCAGCTTCCAAATCAGAGTTTATTCATGCAGCTAATCACACTAAAGTGCTGGAAAAATTAGGCGAAAAAATGGATGCTTTCACTCCCGAATTTGAAGTGAATACAACACCAGAGAATTTACAAACTGCAATTGACGGAGAAATGTATGAAACGAATGAAATGTATCCGAAATTTTTAAAAGATGCTGAGGAGGAAAAAGTACCTGATGCTATAAAATCATTTACATGGGCAAGAGACACAGAGATGAAGCATGTCGAATTTTATAAAACAGCTTTGGGCGCTTTACAAGCTGGAAATGAAAGTACACTTTCGTTTGGTTATGAGGTTTGTCCGGTTTGCGGAAACACCTATGCTGCAAATAAGGTAGATGCAGCATGTGCATTCTGTCAAACACCTCGTGAAAAATTTTTAAAGATTTAAGTTTTCAGACAAATCACTTTATAGAAAAGGATTGCTCCAAAAAAGCAATCCTTTTAGTTTGCAAGACATACTCTAAATTGTCTGATTTTTCATATATTTGCATCTCAATTGAATAAATATGAAAAAGATTAATATTATATTATTAATGAGTCTATTCTCATTAATATCTTCCGCACAAAATTATACATTGAATGATATATTAAGCGGGAAGTTCTCTGCTCGTAATGCAAGACCGATAGTTTCGTCTGCTGATGGTATGTCATATTATCAAACTGATCCGGCAAATTCTGCGGTGGTCAAGTATTCGTATGAAACAGGTGAAGCTGTTGATACTCTTTTTAATACTCGTACAGCACGAGATTGTACATTCAATTCATTTCAAGGTTTTTTGGTAAGTGATGACGAAAACCGGGTGTTAGTATATAGAGACAGAGAGCAGATTTATCGACATTCTTTCCGAGCCAATTATTATTATCATGATGTTCGTCGTAATTTGGTACGAAAACTAACAGAAAACACTTCGAAACAGATGATTCCGACCTTTTCTCCGGATAATAAAATGCTTGCTTATGTGATGGATAATAATATTTGGCTTGTGAAATTTGATTTTGATACCGAATCGCAAGTTACCAAAGATGGTGAGTTAAATAAGGTTATCAATGGGGCGACAGATTGGGTTTACGAAGAGGAGTTTTCTACCACACGGTTAATGGAGTTTTCTCCCGATAACAAACAGTTAGCTTATGTACGTACGGATGAATCGAATGTGTCACAATATACATTTCAACGTTTTGATGAGAAACTTTACCCTGATTTTTACAAGTATAAATATCCGAAGTCGGGACAAATGAACTCGACAGTGGAATGTAGGGTGTTTGATATATATGAAAAAACCATCCGTACAATGAATGTTCCGTTAGATAAAGATGGTTATATTCCGCGAATTAAATTTACGGAAGATGCTGATCAATTGGCTGTGATGACGCTGAATAGAAATCAAAACAAGTTTGACATGTATTTTGTAAATCCCCGTACTACTGTTTCAAAGCTAGTGTTACGTGAGGAAAATCCTTATTATGTTGACTCGGATTGGCTTAACTCTATTTATTTTATGCCTGATAAATTCACATATATTTCTGAAAAGGATGGTTTTAGTCATATTTATATTTACGGTATTTCGGGATCATTACAGAAGCAACTTACAACCGGCAACTTTGATGTGACCGAACTTCTGGCTGTGGATCCTCAAACGCAGACAGTTTATTATGAAGCAGCCGATGAAAGTCCTCTTCGCAGAAATATTTATAAAGCAAATATAATAAAAGGTGCACCTGTGAAATTATCCACTCAAACAGGCTATAATTCCGCAACATTCAGCAATAAAGGCAAGTATTATATTAATAGGTGGTCGGACTCAAAAACACCAAATATGATAACTTTACACAATGCTGCCGGTAAAACTTTACGTGTTTTGGAAGATAATGCGCAATTAAACAAACAGTTGGCAGAAAGTAAATTGCCTCAAAAGGAGTTTATTACGCTTACGGCGGGAGATGGAGTAACTCAATTAAATGGTTGGGTTATTAAACCGCTGAATTTCAATGCTACTCAGAAGTACCCATTGGTTATGGTTCAGTACAGTGGTCCAAATTCACAAGAAGTACAAGATAATTATTCCGTCGACTGGTATTATGAATTAGCAAATAGAGGAATTATTGTAGCCGCTGTTGATGGTAGAGGAACAGCAGCACGCGGTGAGAAATTCCGCAAACAAACCTATCAGAATTTAGGTATCATGGAATCCGATGATCAAGTTGCTGCAGCAAACCATTTTGGTACCCTACCTTATGTAGATAAGAGTAAAATTGGTATTTGGGGATGGAGTTATGGTGGATATATGGTTTTGATGAGTATGAGTAGGGGCAACGGTATTTTTAAGGCAGGAGTTGCAATTGCTCCAGTAACCGATTGGCGTTATTACGATACTGTTTATAGCGAAAGATTCATGCGTACACCTCAGCAGAATCAAACAGGTTATGATAAAGGCTCTGCAGTGGCATTGGCTAATCAGTTGCAAGGAAATCTGCTGCTTATACATGGTACCGCAGATGATAATGTTCATTTTCAGAATTCTGTTGAATATACACGTGCATTGATTGCCGCTGACAAACAATTTGATATGTTCTTTTTCCCCGATAAAGATCATTCAATTTATGGTGGAAATACCCGCAAATATTTATATGACAAGGTTATTGCTTATTTTGAAGATAATCTGAAATAATTGTTTATTGTTTAAGAAATTAAGAAATGGATATTCAATCTCTATATAATTCTGATAATAACGAGAATAGTTCACAGAATGCAGATAATGGGTTGCAAAGGACACATTTGAAAAAACCTGATTGGTTGAAAATTAAACTGGGTGGAACAGAACAGTTTACACTAACCAAAAATATTGTTGAATCTCATCATCTTCACACTATTTGCTCAAGTGGCAAATGTCCTAATATGGGAGAGTGTTGGGACAGGGGAACCGCTACATTTATGATTGGTGGAGAAATATGTACGAGGTCTTGTAAATTTTGTAACACGCTAACTGGAAAGCCGTTGCCTTTAAATAGCCTTGAACCTAAAAATGTAGCACAATCAGTGAAACTGATGAATCTAAAGCATGCTGTGATCACTTCGGTTGATAGGGATGACCTGCCGGATTTGGGTGCAAACCATTGGGTGCAAACCATTGAAGCTATAAGAAAAGATAATCCAAATACTACAATTGAAATTCTTGTTCCTGATTTCCAGGGAAGGGAAGAACTTATTGATTTGATATGTGAGACAAAACCAGATGTGATGTCTCATAACATGGAAACAGTTAAAAGGTTGACTCCAACTATTAGAAGTGCTGCAAAATATGATGTTAGTCTGAAAACCTTAAAAAGAATTGCCGAGAACGGGATTTATTCAAAATCCGGCATTATGGTTGGATTGGGAGAAACCCAGGATGAGGTTTATGAATTAATGGATGATTTAGTCGCCGTAGGTTGCAAGTCACTTACGATAGGTCAATATCTTCAGCCGTCACGAAAACATTTTCCTGTGAAAGAATATATTCATCCGGATATTTTTAATTGTTACAAAGAAGTAGCGTTGGAAAAAGGATTTTCTAAAGTTGTAAGTGGACCACTTGTCAGGTCTTCTTATCATGCTGATATTTCTTTCACTTCTTAAACAAAAGTTAGTTTTTGTTGTTATTAGTTTGAGTGATTGAAAGGGTTTTATTATAAACACTTTCAATCACTAATCTTTGTTTTAATAATATGAATGCAGCTACAAAAATATTGTTGTTTTTAAGGAATCCTGCCTTTGGTTTAATTCCACTATTAGTTTTTTCGATTCTAATTGGAAGAATTGATTTGAATTTGGCATTGGCTATAGGGATGGTTCTTTCTATTGGCGGACTGTTTGTATCAAAAAAACAGACTCGTTTTCTTTATGATATTTCAATTTTCACCTTTGTAGTTGCGCTAATTGTAAATTTACTGATTTCTAACAAGATTGACATATTTACCTTTTATATTTTAATTGAGGTAATTTATGTATTATCATTGGTTTTTGTTAGAATACTTCGTTCTAAAATCATCGTAAAATATTTCAAAAGGAATAATCCTTCTATTAGAAATTTTCTCAATGAGTCTTTTAGAGTTTTATTTCAGGTTCAATATGGTTTTTTGTTACATTTATTGATTATTCTGCTTATTTATCTGTTTACGAATAATGCAACACCTTATTTAAATAGAACATTAGTTGTTCTTTTCCCTCAGATGATTATGCTTTTGATTATTATTTTAGAAATAATCAGACTTAATTATTTTAGGAATAAACTTAACAAGGAGGAATGGCTTCCTGTGGTGAATGTAGCAGGTGAAGTAACGGGGCGTTTGGCTAAGTCTGTTTCTGTAAATTTAAAAAACAGATATATGCATCCGGTGGTTCGTATTGGAATTATTTATAAGTCAAACATTTTTTTAAAAGAGCGTGAAACAACTCGTATCCTTGATCCCGGGAAACTTGATCATCCCCTTGAAAGTTATATCGGTTATAGGCAAGAAGTTAAAGAGTCAGTAAATGATTTATTGATTAAAGTTTCGAACAAGGAAAAACTATCAACCAGATTTTTATTGAAATATGAGTTTGAAAACGAAATTACTAAGCGTTTGATTTATCTATATGTTGCAACTATTGATGATGAAGAAACGTATATTAATATTAATTTATCGGATGGAAGACTTTGGTCTATGAGTCAAATTGAGGATAGCCTTGGTCAAGGATTGTTTTCTGAAAATTTTGAACTTGAGTATGACTATCTTAAAAATACAATATTTCTTGTTCAACAACTAAAAGAAAAGAAAAGTAATAAACTATAAATCTAATCTATAATTAAAATCATTTTAAATTCATATAAAGCAATAGACGGCTAAACTCACGTTCGGCCGTCTATTCATCGTTTAAATATAAAAAAGAAAAAAGTTATTTATAAAATAACATCAAATCATATTTACTTTTCCTTTTGGGTTAAGCTGTCTTCTGTTGATGTTAATTTTTTATCGTTTATATTGTTTGATAATTTTGAAAATGAATCTAAATCAATTTTTCCCGATACATTGATGATGCTGAGTTTTCCTTCTTCATCTAATGAAATCAGAATTATATCTGTATTGTTATTTTCTTTCTTAAGTACAGTGTTGATTTTATTTTTTTGATCGTTTACGGAAACGATTTCGTCGTAATCAGAATAATTCTCTTTTAAAAAGTCGTTTGCTTTATTGAAATAAAAGCGCGAGTCTTGTATGTCGTCACATGTGATTATTCTTATACTGTTGAGGTTGTGAAACATCTTTGCTAAATCTTTGTCTTCAATTTCATCAGACATTTTGACAAGCATTTTTTTTCCGATATTGACATTATTAAGGGGCTTGCTGTCATCTGCTATTAAACCCATAAAACGACTTACGAAATCGCCAGCCATAAGGGTTGAAGCAGTCAGCAATAATATCATTATTAACGTTACAGTTTTTTTCATAAGTTAGTGTCATTTACCTTTTGTTCTGAAATAGCAGAATCCAGTTCAATATTTTCTTGCATGAGAGAATCGATGGAAATCCAGTCGATTTCCATATCATTGATATATTGCAATGTTTCTTTTGACGCTTTTTCTCCTGCATTTAATGCTTCTGATAATTTATCTAAAGCAAATGTTGCCTGTTTTATTGCCGGTTTTGGATCATTATAAGTTTCCGCAAAATATGTTTTGTTATTTGCTTTAGCAATAAAGTAAATTCCAAGTCCCATTGCAGCTACAAGCACTGCTGATACAGCAATTCTGAGTGCGGGAGCAAATATTTTTATGATGATGTATTTTTTTGTTTTCTTTTTAGAAGAAAGTATTGCTTTTTGTAGATTGTAATCGAAATCTGGACTTAAGTAGTTGGTTTTCATACTGTTTTTGTATGAAAAAAGTGGAATAAATTTTTGTAGGTCTTGCGGAATATTTTCGTTTGAAAAGTAATCATGTAGTTGATTCTCTTCATCAGCATTTGTTTCGCATTTCCAATATTTATCTAATAATATATATATGTACGAGTTATCCATTTGACTTCTATCCTTCAAAGTTTGATAGTAATTCTTTAATTTTTTTCCTTGCTCTAAATAAGTTTACTTTAACAGAATCTTCAGTGATGTCTAATGCTTCGGCAATTTCTTTATAGCTCATTTCTTCAATTTCCCGAAGCTGGAAAACCATTTTTTGATTCTCTGAAAGCTGTTCAATACACTTATAAATATTTGATTGAGTTTCCTTTCTTGAAATTAACGAAAAAGGAGTCTCGTGCTCTGTAATTGAATTAGACTCTTTATCTTCATCAATACTTTCAGTCATTCTTAGCTCATTTGAAGCTAATTTATCAAGTGATAAATTCTTAGTTGCTTTGAAGCAGTATGCTTCCAAATTTTCAATTTGGTCCCATTCATCTTTTTTGCTCCACAGCTTTAGCATGATATCCTGAACGATGTCTTCAGCCTCTGCCGAATCATATACAATGCTTAAGGCAAATCTATATAATTTGTTTTTTAGTGGCAGGACTATGCTGTGGAATTTATCCATACTCAAATATTATGACGGTTGAAAACTTTAAATGTTACAGATATTTGCAAATTTATTTCATTTATCTTATTTATTGATTATAGAAACATGTTAATGATGTTTTTTTTTGAAAAATTAAACTTCAGTCCCAATAATAGGAACAAATATTGCAAGGAAAACCATAAAAATGTTTGAATATACTTGCATATATCGTTGATTCTTTGTAATTTTGTGCCGTTTTTAACTCCAATAGAAACCGGTTCATTTAATCGATTGATTATTTGAATGTTATTTTGGAATTTTGACGTAGATAGATAAAATTTATAATATAACTATAATTAAGTAAACAGAAAGTAGAAAATGCCTACAATTCAACAATTAGTAAGAAAAGGGCGTACAGAGTTGACCGATAAGAGTAAATCTCCGGCTTTGGATTCTTCTCCTCAAAGAAGAGGGGTGTGTGTAAGGGTTTATACCACAACGCCAAAGAAACCTAACTCTGCTATGCGTAAAGTTGCTCGTGTACGTTTGACCAACTCAAAAGAGGTGAATGCATACATTCCCGGTGAAGGTCATAATTTGCAAGAGCACTCTATTGTATTGGTACGTGGAGGTCGTGTAAAAGATCTTCCCGGTGTTCGTTATCATGTCGTACGCGGTGCTTTAGATGCTGCCGGTGTGAGTGGACGTACTCAAAGACGTTCTAAATATGGGACAAAACGTCCAAAACCAGGTGCAGCAGCTGCAGCAGCTACTAAGGGAAAGAAAAAATAATTAAAAAGAAATTGAATAACAACTGTTGAATTTTTTGGATTAGGCTATTTAAAGGTTGAGTAAATGATTCAGAGGAGTCGTTGAAGACAGCAAAGAGCAACCAAACACAACAAAATATTTATTTAAAATGAGAAAGACTAAACCTAAGAAAAGACAGATATTACCAGATCCTGTCTATGGTGATGTAAGGGTAACAAAGTTTGTTAACCATCTTATGTACGACGGAAAGAAAAATACTGCTTATACAATTTTCTATTCCGCGTTGGATACAGTAAAGGCAAAATTGCCTAACGAAGAAAAGTCAGTTCTTGAAATATGGAAAGCTGCATTAGATAATATTACCCCTCAAGTTGAAGTGAAATCTCGTCGTGTAGGCGGGGCAACATTTCAAGTTCCTACAGAAATACGTTCAGATAGAAAAGAATCTATCTCAATGAAAAACCTCATTCTTTATTCACGTAAACGAGGAGGAAAAACAATGGCTGATAAATTAGCTGCTGAAATCGTTGATGCATTCAACGGTCAGGGCGGAGCATATAAACGTAAGGAAGATATGCATAGAATGGCAGAGGCAAACCGCGCTTTTGCTCATTTCAGATTTTAATTCTATAAATTAGAAAGGTAGAAAAGATGGCAAGAGGTTCAAGAGAAGCATTAAACTATACGCGTAATATCGGCATCATGGCTCACATTGATGCCGGTAAAACGACAACATCGGAGCGAATTTTGTTCTACACCGGTTTGACACACAAAATCGGTGAAGTGCATGATGGCGCAGCTACGATGGACTGGATGGAGCAGGAGCAAGAAAGAGGTATAACAATTACTTCTGCTGCTACTACAACCAGCTGGAAGTATAAAGACAATACATTTAAAATTAATTTAATTGACACTCCGGGACACGTTGACTTTACTGTTGAGGTTGAGCGTTCGTTACGTGTACTGGACGGAGCTGTTGCCACTTATTGCGCTGTTGGTGGTGTAGAGCCTCAGTCTGAAACCGTTTGGCGTCAGGCTGATAAATATAAAGTTCCCAGGATTGGCTATATCAATAAAATGGACCGTTCAGGTGCCAATTTCTTTGACGTTCTTCGTCAAATGAAAGAAATTTTAAGAGCAAATCCTTGTGCAATTCAAGTTCCTGTTGGATCTGGAGAAAGTTTCAGAGGTATTGTAGATCTTGTTAGAATGAAAGCTTATTTTTGGCATGATGAAACAATGGGATCTGATTATGATGTTGAGGAAATTCCTGCAGACATGATTGAAGAAGCTAATGAATGGCGTGAAAAAATGCTTGAAACATTGGCTGAATGTGATGATGTTTTTATGGAAAAATTCTTTGATGATCCGAAACAAATTACAGAAGAAGATATAAAATCAGTATTGAGAAAAGGGACCCTATCTATGAAGATTGTTCCTATGACTTGTGGTTCTTCATTTAAGAATAAAGGCGTTCAACCTTTATTGGATGCTGTTTGTGCTTACTTGCCAAGTCCTGAAGATACTGATGCGATTGTTGGTACTGATCCTGATGATTCTGAGATTGAACTTGTCCGTCACCCGGATCCAAATGAACCTTTATGTGCATTAGCATTCAAAATTGCTACTGACCCATATGTTGGTCGTCTGTGTTTCTTCCGTGTATATTCAGGTGAACTTGAAGCGGGATCATATGTGTATAACTCACGTTCAGGAAAAAAAGAAAGAATTTCGCGTTTATTCCAGATGCACTCTAACAAACAAAATTCAAAAGAATTTATTGGTTGTGGAGATATTGGTGCAGGAGTAGGATTCAAAGATATTCGTACTGGTGATACTTTATGTGATGAAAATAATCCTATTACACTTGAGTCAATGGACTTTCCAGATCCAGTTATTGGAATTGCTGTTGAGCCTAAAACTCAAAAGGATTTAGATAAATTATCACAGGGATTAGCTAAATTAACTGAAGAAGATCCAACGTTTACTGTTAAAACAGATCAGGATACCGGTCAGACTGTTATCTCCGGTATGGGTGAACTTCATCTTGAAATCATTATTGATCGTTTGAAGCGTGAATTTAAGGTTGAAGCTAATCAAGGTAAGCCACAAGTTTCTTACAAAGAGGCTATTACTAAACAGGTTGAATTGCGTGAAGTTTACAAAAAGCAATCTGGTGGTCGTGGTAAATTTGCTGATATTATTGTAAAAATTGAACCAGCTGACAAAGATTTTGAAGGTGGTCTTCAATTTATTGATGAAGTGAAGGGTGGTAATATCCCAAAAGAATATATTCCAGCTGTACAGAAAGGTTTTCAACGTGCAATGCAAAATGGTGTACTTGCCGGTTATGCATTAGATAAGGTGAAAGTTACACTGATTGATGGTTCATTCCATCCTGTGGATTCTGATCAATTGTCATTTGAAATCTGCGCTGTTCAGGCTTTCAAACATGCTTCTGAAAAGGCTGGTCCTGTTTTGATGGAACCAATTATGAAGGTCGAAGTTGTTACCCCTGAAGAAAGTATGGGTGATGTTATTTCTGATTTGAATAAACGTCGTGGACAGGTTGAAGGAATGGAATCTAACCGCTCAGGTGCTCGCGTTGTAAAAGCAAAAGCTCCACTAGCAGAAATGTTTGGTTATGTAACATCGTTGCGTACTATCACATCTGGTAGAGCCACTTCTACAATGACTTTCTCTCACTTTTCTGAAGTGTCTCCTTCGATTGCCAAGCAAGTACTGACAGAAGTAGGTGGACGAGTAGAATTGATTAAATAATATATAAATATATGAGCCAAAAAATCAGAATTAAACTGAAATCTTACGATTATAGCTTGGTTGACAAATCAGCAGAAAAGATCGTAAAAACTGTAAAAGCGACAGGTGCAGTTGTTAGTGGACCAATTCCATTACCTACTCACAAACGTATTTTTACTGTGAATCGTTCCACTTTTGTGAACAAAAAATCTCGCGAACAATTCGAGTTGGCTTCTTTTAAGCGTCTAATTGATATTTACAGTTCAACTGCAAAAACTGTTGACGCTTTAATGAAACTTGAATTACCCAGCGGTGTAGAAGTTGAAATAAAAGTGTAAAATAGAATCGATATTTAACTATGGCAATTGCCATTAATATTTAGGAATTTAATAATTTAAAATAACAGAGAAATGCCAGGATTAATTGGAAAAAAAATCGGAATGACATCCGTTTTCAGTGCCGATGGAAAAAATGTTCCATGCACTGTTATCGAAGTAGGTCCTTGCGTAGTTACTCAGGTAAAAACTGCTGAAAATGATGGTTATGATGCCATTCAGTTGGGCTTTGAAGACAAAAAAGATAAGCATACAACGAATGCCGCAAAAGGCCATTTTATTAAAGCAGGGGTAACTCCGAAGAGACACTTGGCTGAGTTCAAAGGATTTGGAAATACTTACAAAGCGGGTTCTGAAATCACTGTAGAATTGTTTAAAGATGCAATTTTTGTTGATGTGATTGGAACATCTAAAGGTAAAGGTTTCCAGGGTGTTGTGAAACGTCATCACTTTGCAGGTGTTGGACAAGCAACCCACGGTCAGCACAATAGGTTACGCGCTCCAGGAGGTATTGGTGCGTGTTCTTATCCTGCTAAAGTTTTCAAAGGAACTCGTATGGCCGGACAAATGGGTAATGAACGGGTAACTGTTCAAAATCTACAGGTAATTAAGATAATACCCGAACATAACCTTTTATTAATAAAAGGATCTGTACCGGGATGTAAAGGTTCAATCGTAGCAATTGAGAAATAAGATGGAATTAAATATATACAATATCAAAGGAGAGGTAACAGATAAAAAGGTGACACTCAATGATTCCATCTACGGAATTGAACCGAATGATCATGTTATCTGGTTAGATGTTAAACAATACATGGCTAACCAGCGTCAAGGTACTCACAAATCGAAAGAAAGAAGTGAAATTACCGGAAGTACGCGTAAACTCATTAAACAAAAAGGTAGTGGTGGTGCTCGTAGAGGTGACATCAAATCTCCCGTAATGGTTGGTGGGGGTAGAGCTTTTGGGCCAAAACCAAGAGACTACAGTTTCAAATTGAACAAAAAAGAAAAGGTGTTGGCTCGTAAATCGGCTCTTTCTTTGAAAGCTCAAAATAATGCAATTGTGGTTATTGAGGATTTTAACTTTGAAGCGCCAAAAACTAAGAATCTCGTAGATTTGACAAAATCTTTGCAACTAGCTGATAAAAAGCTACTTTTAGTTTTGCCTAATCAAAATAAAAGCGTATATTTGTCGGCTCGAAATTTATCGAAAGTGAAAATCGTAACTGCTTCAGATATAAATACATACGGTATTATGGATTGTGCAACACTTGTGCTTGCAGAATCTTCTGTTGCTGCAATAGATAACTTATTTAATGCATAAGGAGGAAAGAAAATGGGAGTTATTATAAAACCAATATTCACAGAGAAACAAACAGCGATTACCGAAAAATTTGAGAATCGCTATGGTTTCATTGTTCTTCCTAGTGCTAATAAGGTTGATATCAAAAAAGCAGTGGAAGAATTATATAATGTTCACGTTGAGCGCGTGAATACAATGAGATACGATGGCAAACAAAAAAGTCGTTACACCAAATCTGGAGTTGTAACTGGAAAAACGTCATCATTTAAAAAAGCTATTGTTACACTGAAAAAAGGTGAGACAATAGATTTATTTAGCAATATATAATTAAAAAATGGGAATACGCAAATTAAAGCCCACTACACCGGGGCAGAGACACAAAATTATCGGTTCATTTGATAATATCACTGTTCGTGAACCGGAGAAATCTCTTGTTGTAGGTAAAAACAGTTCGGGTGGTCGCAATAATCAAGGAAAGATGACGATGGGTTACATCGGCGGCGGTCACAAAAAACGTTACAGAGTTATTGATTTCAAGAGAACAAAAGATGGTATTCCAGCCATTGTTAAAAGTATAGAATATGATCCAAACCGCTCGGCTCGAATTGCATTATTGTATTATGCCGATGGTGAGAAAACATATATTTTAGCACCAAATGGACTGGAAGTAGGATCTACAGTGATGTCAGGACCAGAAGCAGCACCTGAAGTAGGTAACGCGTTACCTATGTCGCGCATACCTTTAGGAACAGTTATTCACAATCTTGAATTACGTCCCGGACAAGGAGCTAAAATGGTTCGTTCAGCTGGCACTTTTGCACAGTTAACTTCTCGCGAAGAAGATTATGCAATTATAAAAATGCCTTCTGGGGAGATTCGTAAAATTCTGGCAGCTTGTAAAGCAACTATTGGAAGTGTTGGTAATTCAGACCATGCTTTGGAAAAATCTGGTAAAGCTGGTAGATCGAGATGGTTGGGTCAGAGACCTCATAACCGTGGTGTTGTTAAAAACCCGGTTGATCACCCGATGGGTGGTGGTGAAGGTCGTGCATCTGGAGGACATCCAAGATCACCAAAAGGCCTATATTCTAAGGGCTTGAAAACAAGAGCTCCTAAAAAGCATTCTTCTAAGTACATAATCGAAAGAAGAAATAAGAAGTAATCTGATTAATTAAATTACAACTATGAGTAGATCACTAAAAAAAGGTCCGTTTATCAACCTTAAATTAGAAAAAAAGGTTCTAGATATGAATGAAAGCGGTAAAAAATCCGTTGTAAAAACTTGGTCGAGAGCTTCAATGATTTCGCCTGATTTTGTCGGGAATACTATTGCTGTTCACAACGGGAATAAATTTATTCCTGTTTATGTTACAGAAAATATGGTAGGTCATAAGCTGGGAGAGTTTTCGGTAACACGTACATTCCGTGGACATTCAGGAAATAGAAAGAAATAAACAGGCGCTTAACAGAATAATACAACAAAAAATATGAGTTCTAGAAAAAGAATATCCGCCGAACAAAGAAAAGAAAACCGCAAAGAAGTTGCTTTAGCTGTTATGAAAAATGTTCCGTCTTCTCCTCGTAAGATGCGCTATGTTGCAGATTTGGTTCGTGGAACGGAAGTTTTCAAAGCTTTAGGAATCCTTAAGTTTTCGAATAAAGAAGCTTCGGCAAAAGTTGAAAAGTTACTTCTTTCAGCTATTTCAAACTGGGAACAGAAAAATGAAAGAAAAGCTGAACCGGGTGAACTTTTTATTAAAATCATTTCGGTAGATGGAGGTACAATGCTTAAAAGACTTCGTCCAGCACCACAAGGTCGTGGTTTCCGAATTAGAAAGCGTTCAAATCATGTAACTATAATTTTGGACACTTATAAGAAAGAAGAAACAGTACAAGAAAATGAACAAAATTAAATAGGTAGATGGGACAAAAAGTTAATCCAATAGCAAATCGTTTGGGAATCATCAAAGGTTGGGACTCAAACTGGTACGGTGGAGATGATTATAGTGAAACTTTGTTAGAAGACAACAAGATTCGTAATTATTTGAATGCCCGTCTTGCCAAGGCTAGTGTTTCTCGTATTGTGATTGAGAGAACATTAAAACTTGTTACTATTACTATCTGCACTGCTCGTCCAGGTATTATTATCGGAAAGGGTGGACAGGAAGTTGATAAGTTAAAAGAAGAATTAAAGAAGGTTACTGATAAAGATGTGCAGATTAATATCTTCGAAATTAAAAAGCCTGAGTTGGATGCTGTTATTGTAGCAAATAATGTGGCTCGTCAAATTGAAGGAAAAATTGCATATCGTAGAGCTGTAAAAATGGCAATTGCTTCAACCATGAGAATGGGTGCTGAAGGAATTAAAATTCAAGTGTCGGGTCGATTGAATGGAGCTGAGATGGCTCGTTCTGAAATGTATAAAGAAGGACGTACTCCTTTGCATACTTTCCGTGCTGATATCGATTATGCACTGGGCGAAGCTTTAACGAAAGTAGGTCTTGTCGGTATCAAAGTTTGGATATGCCGTGGTGAAATCTACGGAAAGAAAGATCTTGCTCCTAATTTTACATCATCAAAAGATTCACACGGACATGGTAATGATAATCGTTCCGGTAATCGCTCTGATGGAGGAAAGGGACCTAGGAGAAATAGAAGGAATAATAAAAACGCTTGAAATTTAATCGAATATGTTACAACCGAAAAAAACAAAGTTCAGAAGACAGCAGAAAGGCCGCATGAAGGGTAATGCCCAACGTGGTAATCAGTTGGCTTTCGGTTCTTTCGGGATAAAATCTTTGGATTCGAAATGGATCACCGGTAATCAGATAGAAGCAGCCCGTGTTGCTGTAACTCGTTATATGCAACGCCAGGGTCAAGTTTGGGTTCGAATTTTTCCTGATAAACCGATTACAAAGAAACCTGCTGAGGTACGTATGGGTAAGGGTAAAGGTAATCCTGAAGGATTTATTGCACCAGTTACTCCTGGTAGAATACTTTTTGAAATAGAGGGTGTTTCTTATGAAGTTGCTAAAGAGGCTTTGAGATTAGCAGCACAAAAATTACCAGTAACTACTAAATTTATGGTAAGAAGGGATTATGATCATACTCAAAATGTATAATGCAATATGAAACAGCTAGAAATTAGAGAAATATCAGAAAAGGATTTGAAGGAAAAAATTGAGATCCAATTAAAAGAATTGAATCAATTGAAAATTAATCATACTATTACTCCTCTTGACAATCCTTCTTCAATCAAACTGAAACGCACAGATATTGCTCGTATGCATACGGAATTGCGTGAAAGAGAATTAAAGAAATAACTTTATATAAATGGAAACGAGAAATTTAAGAAAAGAAAGAATCGGGGTCGTTTTCAGCAACAAGATGGATAAATCTATCACTGTCGCTGTAAAATGGAAAGAGAAACACCCTATATATGGGAAATTCGTTAATAAAACGAAGAAATTTCACGTCCACGACGAGAAAAATGACTGTAACATTGGAGATACAGTTCGTATAATGGAAACACGTCCTCTGAGTAAAACAAAAAGATGGCGAGTGGTTGAAATAATAGAAAGGGCTAAATAATATGATACAACAAGAATCAAGATTAACTGTAACCGATAATAGCGGAGCCAAAGAGGCGCTTTGCATACGTGTGTTAGGTGGAACTAGACGACGCTACGCGTCTGTTGGGGATATTATTGTTGTTGCTATCAAAAGCGTTATCCCTTCAAGTGATATTAAAAAGGGTGCTGTATCAAAAGCAATTATCGTTCGTACCAAAAAAGAGGTTCGTCGTGCTGATGGTTCATATATACGTTTCGATGACAATGCTTGTGTATTATTGAATACTACAGGTGAGTTGAGAGGAAGTCGTATTTTCGGACCTGTTGCTCGTGAACTTCGTGCGACAAACATGAAAATTGTTTCACTTGCACCTGAAGTACTTTAAAATATTAAACAATCACAGGCATGAGTAAATTACATATAAAAAAAGGAGATTCTGTTTACGTTAATTCCGGAGAAGACAAAGGAAAAACTGGTCGTGTTCTTGAAATTGAAGTAAAAAAGAACAGGGCTATTGTTGAAGGCGTAAACATTATGACTAAGCATACGAAACCCAATGCTCAAAATCCAAATGGAGGTATAGTTAAAAAAGAGGCTTCAATCCATCTTTCAAATTTGAATTTGGTTGATCCTAAAACTGGAGCTCCTACTCGCATTGGCAGGAAAGAAAATAAAAATGGCGAATTAGTTCGTTTCGCAAAAAAATCAGGGGAGGAAATCAAATGAGTATCTATACAATTACATTAAAAAATGATTATAAAGAACGTATTGTTCCTTCTTTGGTGAAAGAGTTCAATTATAAATCTGTTATGCAAACACCAAAACTTGAAAAGATTGTTATCAATCAGGGATTGGGAATTGCTGTAGCTGATAAAAAAATAATTGAAATAGCTATCAATGAATTGACTACTATTACAGGTCAAAAGGCTGTTGCAACATATTCACGTAAAGATATTTCGAATTTTAAGTTGCGTAAGAAAATGCCTATCGGTGTACGTGTTACTTTGCGTAGTGACAAAATGTACGAATTTCTTGAAAGACTCGTAAAAGTTTCGCTACCACGTATACGTGACTTCAAAGGTATTGGAAGTAAACTTGACGGTCGTGGAAATTATACATTAGGAATTGAAGAACAAATTATTTTTCCTGAGATAAACTTGGATACAACTCCTAGAATCTTGGGTATGAATATTACTTTTGTAACTAATGCTAAAACTGATGAAGAAGGATATGCACTTCTTAGAGAATTTGGATTACCGTTTAAAACAGAAAACAAATAAATAATGGCAAAAGAATCAATGAAGGCTCGCGAAGTTAAAAGAGCCAAAATGGTTGCAAAATACGCTGAAAAAAGAGCTAAATATTTAGCTGAAGGGGATTATGACGCACTGCAAAGTATTCCAAAGAACGCATCACCAGTACGTTTGCACAATAGATGCAAAATCACTGGTCGTCCAAAAGGATACATCAGACAGTTTGGTCTTTCAAGAATTCAATTCAGAGAAATGGCTTCTAAAGGTTTGATACCCGGCGTTAAGAAAGCAAGCTGGTAATCAATTACTAAATAAATTTTTAGTTTTAAATATTGTCCTGGAAGACAGGATCAATTTAAATTATTATAATATGACAGATCCAATAGCAGATTATTTGACGCGATTAAGGAATGCTATCAAAGCGAACCATCGTGTGGTAGAAGTTCCCGCATCAAATTTAAAAAAAGACATCACTAAGATTCTTTTTGAAAAAGGCTACATTCTTAATTATAAGTTTGTAGATGAAGGACCTCAGGGCTCTATAAAGATTGCCTTGAAATATGATCCTATAAATAAAGTTAACGCAATTAAGAAATTAATTCGCATTTCTTCTCCCGGTTTACGTAGATATACCGGTCACAAAAATTTGCCAAGAGTATTAAATGGGTTAGGTATAGCAATATTATCAACTTCCAGAGGTGTAATGACTGACAAAGAAGCTCGCGAACAAAAAGTAGGTGGTGAAGTAATATGTTATGTTTATTAATTAGAGGAGGAGAATAATATGTCTAGAATAGGAAAATTACCCATAACAATACCTTCAGGCGTTTCTATAAACGTTAATGAAGATAATGTAGTTACAGTTAAAGGTCCCAAAGGAGAATTATCACAACAGGTAAGCCCTGGTATGAAAATTGAGATTGAAAAAGAATCTCTAACCATAATAAGACCGAATGAAGAAAAGGAACAACGCTCATTACATGGTTTGTACAGATCGTTGATACATAATATGGTTGTAGGAGTATCTGAGGGATATAAAAAAGAACTTGAACTGATTGGTGTTGGATACCGTGTATCTAATCAAGGACAGATCATGGAATTGTCACTCGGCTATACACACAGCATATTTTTGGAATTACCTAGTGAAATCAAGGTAGAGACCAAGATGGAAAGGAACAAAAGTCCTCTTATTATTTTAGAGTCTGCCGATAAACAATTAATCGGGCAGGTTTGTGCTAAAATTCGCTCATTCCGTAAACCGGAACCTTATAAAGGTAAGGGTATCCGTTTTGTTGGTGAACAGATTCGTCGCAAATCAGGTAAGACAGCTGGTAAATAATTATTGTAAACGCAGATTACTATGTTAACAAAAGAAGAAAGAAGATTAAAAATAAAGACTCGTGTTCGCGGTAAGGTTCAAGGGACATCAGAATGCCCTCGTCTTTCTGTGTATAGGAGCAATAAACAAATATATGCTCAGGTAATTGACGATATAACCGGTAAAACTATTGCATCAGCTTCATCTCTGAAATTGGAAGATAAATTGCCAAAAAAAGAGATCGCTGCAAAAGTAGGTGAACTCATCGCAAAAAAAGCTATGGAAGCCGGTGTGGAAAAGGTTGCTTTCGATAGAAATGGTTACTTGTATCACGGACGTATAAAAGAATTAGCCGATGCTGCTCGTAAGGGTGGGCTTAAATTTTAATAATTATGGCAGGAATAAATAATAAAGTTAAATCTACAAACGATTTAGAATTAAAAGATCGATTAGTTGCGATCAATAGAACTACTAAGGTAACTAAAGGTGGTCGTACATTCACTTTTGCTGCGATGGTTGTAGTTGGAAATGAAGACGGTATCGTTGGCTGGGGATTAGGTAAAGCAGGTGAAGTAACAAGTGCAATTGCAAAAGGAGTGGAAGCTGCCAAGAAAAACCTTGTAAAAGTTCCGGTTTACAAAGGCACTATACCTCACGAACAAACTGCTCGTTTCAGTGGTGCTGAAGTCTTTTTAAAACCTGCTATTACTGGTACAGGATTGAAAGCCGGTGGCGCTATGCGTGCTGTTCTTGAAAGCGTTGGTATAACTGACGTACTTGCAAAGTCTAAAGGATCTTCTAATCCGCATAACTTGGTGAAAGCTACTATTAATGCGTTAAGTGAACTTAGAGATCCAATTACTGTTGCTCAAAATAGAGGTGTAAATTTAGAGAAAGTATTTAACGGATAGAAAGGTATTGAAATGGCAACAATAAAAATCAAACAGACAAAAAGTAGAATCGGAAGTTCTAAGGTTCAAAAGAAAACTTTGGATGCACTGGGTTTAACAAAAATGAATAAGATTGTTGAACACGAAGACACTCCACAGATTAGAGGTCTTCTAAATAAGGTGAATCATCTTGCAACGATTGTAGAATAAATAGTATAAACGATAAAAATTATATATAATGGATTTATCAAACTTAAAACCTGCTGAAGGTTCTACAAAAACCAGAAAAAGAATCGGACGTGGTCAGGGTTCTGGCAAAGGTGGAACTTCAACAAAAGGAAATAAAGGAGCCAAATCAAGATCTGGTTATGCCAGAAAAATTGGTTTTGAAGGCGGTCAGATGCCACTTCAACGTCGATTACCAAAGTTTGGCTTTAACCCGCTAAATAGAGTTGAATATAAAGCTATTAATTTGGATAGACTTCAAGAATTGGCTGACAACTTGAAAATTTCTAAAATTGATAAAGAAGTACTTGTTAACGCTGGATTAATTGCTCCTAAGCATCTTGTTAAAATCCTTGGCAAAGGTACTTTATCTTCAAAATTAGAAGTTGAAGCTAATGCTTTTTCAAAGTCGGCAGAACAGGCAATAACAGCTCTTGGCGGAACTATCGTAAAACTCTGACAAAATGAGATTTATAGAAACATTAAAGAATATCTGGAAAATAGAAGACTTACGAAAGAGAATACTAATCACTTTTCTTTTTGTAGTTGTCTACCGTTTTGGCTCATTTGTTGTCCTTCCGGGAATTGACCCAGCTCAACTTCAGGCTTTGCAAACAAATGCAAGCTCTGGATTATTGAGTTTATTTGATATGTTTTCGGGTGGTGCATTTGCAAATGCTTCCATATTCGCGTTAGGAATTATGCCTTATATCTCTGCTTCTATTGTGATGCAATTATTAGGTATAGTTATTCCATCTTTACAGAAGTTACAACGTGAAGGGGAGAGCGGTAGAAATAAAATGAATCAATATACACGGTATTTGACAGTAGGAATTTTAATATTACAGGGTCCAGCATATATTTATGGTGCTGTTAGATCGGCAATCCCGGGAGGTTTCTGGGATTGGGTCTTACCTGCAACTATTATTCTTGCCGCAGGAAGTATGTTCGTGTTATGGTTAGGAGAGCGCATTACTGATAAAGGAATCGGAAATGGTATCTCATTCATTATTTTGGTTGGAATTTTAGCACGTTTACCGCTATCATTGGTTTCTGAATTTGAATTACGATTTAAAAGCGATGCAGGTGGATTAATTGTTTTCTTGATTGAGCTTGTTATCCTGTTTTTGGTTACAGCTTTTGCAATTATGCTAGTTCAAGGAGTACGCAAAATTCCAGTTCAGTATGCAAAAAGAATCGTTGGAAATAAACAATATGGTGGTGTCAGACAGTATATCCCATTAAAAGTGAATGCAGCAAACGTAATGCCTATCATTTTTGCTCAAGCAATCATGTTTATTCCATTAACAATTGCTCAGATGATGCCCGAAGGTGGCGGAGGCTTCTTGCGAGTGTTATCTGATCACACTAGTTTTTGGTATAATTTTGTATTTGCTTTCTTGATTATAGCATTTACTTATTTCTATACTGCTATTACGGTTAATCCGGTTCAAATGGCTGAAGATTTAAAGCGCAATAATGGATTTATTCCTGGAGTTAAACCTGGGAAAAAGACAGCAGAATATATTGATACGATAATGTCTAGAATTACATTTCCCGGTTCAATATTTTTGGCATTCATCGCAATTATGCCTGCTTTTGCCAGTTTAGCTGGAGTAAATGGACAATTTGCTCAGTTTTTTGGAGGAACATCATTATTGATCTTGGTAGGTGTTGTTTTGGATACATTACAACAGATAGAAAGTCATTTATTAATGCGTCATTATGATGGCTTTTTGAAATCAGGTGCTAAGATAAAAGGACGTACTGGTTCAATGGCTGCATATTAAAGAGAGTTATATTAATGCTGAATAGAGAGAAGATCATATTAAAAACGGATGTGGAAATCGAGTTCATGCGTCAAGCAAATCGCTTGGTAGGAATGACTCTTGGGGAATTGTCAAAACACATTAAACCAGGAATTACCACACTTGAATTAGATACGATTGCACACGATTTTATTCATGATCATGGTGCTGTTCCAACGTTTTTGGGATATGGTGGATTTCCGAATTCTATTTGCACTTCTGTAAATGAAAATGTTGTTCATGGTATTCCCAATAACAAACCATTATTAGAAGGCGATGTCGTATCGATTGATTGTGGAGCTACTAAACAGGGTTATACCGGAGATTCGGCTTATACTTTTTGTGTAGGTTATGTCGATGACAAAGTTAAAGACTTACTCCGAATAACTAAAGAATCATTATATATCGGTATAGAACAGGCCAAAGAAAATAATAGAATAGGGGATATTGGTTATGCTATTCAGCAATATTGCGAACATCATAATTATACCGTTGTTCGTGAATTGGTGGGTCATGGAATTGGAAGAAATATGCATGAAGCTCCTGAAGTTCCTAATTATGGGAGAAGAGGAACGGGTGCTTTAATAAAAAATGGGATGTGTATTGCAATCGAACCAATGATCAATATGGGAAGCAAGAATGTCGTTTTTGAAAATGATGGCTGGACAGTTAGAACTAAAGATCGCAAACCTTCAGCTCATTTTGAGCATACGATAGCGATTCATAATGGTAAAGCCGACATTCTATCGACATTTGAATTTATTCAGGAAACAAATAACAATTAATTAGTACTCAAGGTTTAATGGCAAAACAATCTGCAATAGAACAAGACGGGACAATCGTTGAAGCATTGTCAAATGCAATGTTTCGTGTAGAACTTGAAAATGGGCATGAAGTAACTGCTCATATCTCAGGAAAAATGCGTATGCACTACATTAGGATTTTACCAGGCGATAGAGTTCGTCTTGAAATGTCGCCTTATGATTTATCAAAAGGCAGAATTACATTTAGATATAAATAAAATAATAAGATATGAAAGTAAGAGCATCTTTAAAAAAACGTACTCCAGATTGCAAAATTGTTAGGAGAAAAGGTCGTTTGTACGTAATCAACAAAAAAAATCCCAAGTTTAAACAACGTCAGGGATAATCAACTATTTATTGAAATTAAATAATATTTAAAGTATATATGGCTATAAGAATTGTTGGTGTCGATTTGCCGCAAAATAAGAGAGGTGAAATAGCGCTCACTTATATATATGGCATTGGACGTAGTTCAGCTAATAAAATTTTAGAAAAAGCTGGAGTGGATAGAGATATCAAAGTAAAGGACTGGACAGATGATCAGGCTGCTAGTGTTCGTGAAATTATTTCATCAGGATTTAAAGTAGAAGGAGATCTTCGTTCAGAAGTACAAATGAATATTAAACGATTGATGGATATCGGTTGCTATCGTGGAATTCGTCATCGTGTTGGTTTACCTGTTCGTGGTCAAAGCACAAAAAATAATGCCAGAACTCGAAAAGGAAGAAAGAAAACAGTTGCAAATAAGAAAAAAGCTACTAAATAATAATTAGTTAACGAAAATATGGCAAAAAGAACAGTCGCAGCAAAAAAGAGAAATGTAAAAATTACAGCGCAAGGACAGGCTCATATCTCTTCATCTTTCAATAATATCATTGTTTCATTAACCAATGAAGAAGGTGAAGTAATTAGTTGGTCATCAGCCGGTAAAATGGGATTTAGAAGTTCAAAGAAGAATACACCTTATGCTGCTCAAATGGTGGCTCAAGATTGTGCAAAAGTCGCTTACGATTTAGGTCTTAGAAAAGTTAAAGCTTACGTAAAAGGTCCTGGAAATGGTCGTGAATCGGCTATAAGAACTATTTATAGTTCAGGAATCGAAGTAACAGAAATTGTAGATGTTACTCCATTACCACATAACGGTTGTCGTCCACCGAAAGCAAGAAGAGTTTAATCAAAATATTTTAAGTTTCATTTTATTGAAACTTGAGCTGTGATTTGATTACACGCAAACTTCTCTGTAATCGCGGCTGCACAGTTTAGGCTTCAGTAGTAAAAGTTTAATTTGTAAAAATGGCAAGATATACTGGTCCAAAATCAAGAATCGCCCGTAAATTTGGCGAACCAATTTTCGGCCCCGATAAAGTTCTAGCAAAAAGGAACTTTCCTCCGGGACAGCACGGAAATTCACGTAGAAAAAAGACATCTGAATATGGTATTCAGCTGCGAGAGAAACAACGTGCAAAATATACCTACGGAGTGCTTGAAAAGCAATTCCGTTTAACATTCGAGAAAGCTGAACGTAGCCGTGGTATTACGGGTGAAGTATTGCTTCAGTTATTAGAATCACGTTTAGATAACATGGTTTATCGTTTAGGTATTGCACCTACTCGTGCATCTGCGCGCCAATTAGTTTCACATCGACATATTGTTGTTGATGGTCAGGTGGTTAATATTGCATCTTATCAGTTGAAACCTGGACAAATAGTAGGTGTGAGAGAAAAGTCAAAATCGTTGGTAGTTATTACTAACGCTCTTGCAGGATTTAATCATAGTAAATATCCTTGGTTAGAATGGGATAAAGGTACATTCAGCGGAAAATATCTGCATTATCCTGAAAGAACTGATATTCCTGAGAATATTAAAGAACAATCGATAGTAGAATTATATTCTAAACAATAATTACATGGCTATATTAACATTTCAAAAACCCGATAAAGTAATTATGTTGCAAGAGGACTCTTTCTTCGGAAAGTTTGAATTTCGTCCTCTTGAACCCGGATACGGCATTACTATTGGAAATGCATTGCGCCGCATCCTGCTTTCTTCACTTGAAGGATTTGCAATTACATCGGTGAAAATTGATGGAGTTGAGCATGAATTTGCTACAATTCCAGGCGTTATCGAAGACGTAACAGGTATTATCCTAAATCTAAAGCAAGTACGTTTTAAACGTATTGTAGATGATTTTGACAGTGAAAAAGTAAGTATTAATATTTCGGGAACAGAGGTGTTTAAAGCTGGTGACATTGCAAAATTATTGTCAGGTTTTGAGGTTTTAAATCCCGAATTTGTGATTTGTCACCTCAACAAAAAAGCTGAGATTCAGCTTGAATTAACCATCAATAAAGGACGCGGATATGTTACAGCAGAAGAAAATCGAGAATTATTATCAACGGATGATCCGTATATAATTGCGATTGATTCAATTTTTACACCTATCCGGAATGTGAAATTTGAAGTAGACAATTATCGTATAGAACAAAAAACTGACTACGAAAAATTACTTATAGAAGTTACTACTGATGGTTCAATTCATCCGAAAGATGCACTGAAAGAAGCTGCGAAAATACTAATCCAACATTTTGTATTATTTTCTGACGACAATAAAATAATGATAGAAGCATCCGATTCTGAAAATATCGAAGAATTTGATGAAGAAGTACTTCATATGCGTCAGCTATTAAAACGTAAATTATCCGACCTTAATCTCTCGGTTCGTGCTCTCAATTGCTTGAAAGCTGCCGATGTTGAAACGTTAGGACAATTGGTTGAACATAATAAAAATGACCTTCTTAAGTTTCGAAATTTCGGTAAGAAATCTCTCACTGAACTGGAAGCACTACTAGATAGTTTGAGTCTTTCTTTCGGTATGGATACTTCTAAATATAAATTAGATAAAGACTAACAGCAATGAGACATAATAAAAAAAATAATCATTTGGGACGTAAAACAGCGCATCGTGGTGCTATGTTATCAAACATGGCCACATCGCTTATTATGCACAAACGTATTTTTACGACTGTTCCTAAAGCCCGAGAATTACGTAAATTTGTAGAGCCAATTTTAACAAAATCAAAAGAGGATACAACCCATTCTAGAAGAGTTGTTTTCAGTTTACTTCAAAGTAAAGAAGCTGTAACTGAACTTTTCCAAAATGTTTCTCAAAAAGTAGCTGATCGTCCAGGTGGATACACACGTATCATTAAAACTGGTTTCCGTTTAGGTGATAATGCTGCAACTTGCTTCATAGAATTAGTTGACTACAATGAAAATATGTTGACAGGTGGAGAAACTAAGAAAGCAAAAACTCGTAGATCACGTAAAAGAGCTTCAGACTCAGATGTAGCGATTGATGCAAAAGAAGTTGCACCCAAAGCAAAATCAAAAAAAGAGAAAGTAGTAGAATCAGAAACTGAAAAGACTGTAGACTCAACTGATAAAAGCGAAGAAACAAAAGCTTAATTTCAAATACGTATTCTACTCGTAAAAGTGGTTTAAATCACTTTAAATAAACAAACAAGCGTTGCGAATAATTCGTGACGCTTCATTTTTAGAATACATTGAAGCCAAAATCTTTATATATGAAACTTTGACTCAGATTAATTAAAGTCTCAGTCAGAGTTCTTATATTTTTGTTTCCATGAAAACAAATAATACAACTTCAGTGTTTTAATTTAAATATATTCACGCTATTTATGAAAAAGATTATTGTAGTAGGATGTGGGTTCGGCGGACTTCAGTTTGTAAAGCATTTAAAGAAAAATACTTATGAGATTATTATAATCGATAAGGCAAACCATCATCAGTTCCCCCCCTTGTTTTATCAGGTTGCTGCGTCACAAATTGAGCCAGCTACCATCTCATTTCCTATTAGAAAGATATTCCAGAATCGGCCGGACATACGCATTCATTTGGCAAATGTAAATTCTGTAAATGCAAAAGAAAAAACTATAGATACTTCAATTGGTAAGTTTAATTACGACTATCTTATAATTGCCAGTGGCGCAAAAACTAACTTTTTTGGGAATGTTGAGACAGAAGAAAATGCACTTGGGTTAAAATCTACATTTCAAGCAATGCATTTACGTAATGTTATTCTTGAAAACTTTGAAAGGTTGCTCTACGTCGAAGATAAAGATCCTTACTATAATATAGTAGTTGTTGGCGGTGGTGCAACAGGAGTTGAAGTGTCGGGTGCTTTAGCTGAAATGAAGAAAGAGGTGCTTCCCAGAGATTTCCCTAATATCGATTTTTCAAAATTGAATATATATATGGTTGAGGGAGCTCAACATACGTTAAGTGCTATGAGTGAGTTTTCACAAAGAAATTCCGAAAAGTATCTTCGTGAGCTTGGAGTCGACATTCATTTTAACACATTCGTGAAGAGCTATGATGGAGATAAACTTACATTTGCAAATGGTAATTTCATACGCACAAAAAGTGTTATTTGGTCGGCCGGCGTGATTGGAAATACGATTGATGGTATTCCTTCAGAGTCTGTATTGCGAAATGGACGAATTAAGGTGAACCACTATAATAAAGTTGAAGGTTTGGATGATATTTTTGCGATTGGAGATATTGCATATATGGAAACCGAAAAATATCCAAGAGGTCATCCCCAATTAGCAAATGTAGCAATTGGACAAGCAAGAAACCTTGCAAAGAACCTACAAAAAAGAGATAATGGTAAATCCGAATTTGTTGAATATGAATATAAGAATTTAGGAACAATGGCTACAGTAGGGAGAAACAAAGCTGTTGTTGATTTACCATTTGCCAAATTTAAAGGTCGTTTCGCATGGTTTATATGGATGTTTCTTCATTTGATGCTCATTCTGAGTGTACGAAACAAACTCGTTATCTTGATCAATTGGGCCAGATATTATTTCACACAAAATAATTCGCTACGTCTTATCCTGAGTGATCCTGATAAAAAAGAATAAATATTATCGACTTTACGTAAATATCATTATCTTTATCGAGTCAACTGATTATAAAAGAATGATATAATGGATAAACGAGAATTTATAAAAAGAGGACTTATTGGGGCAGCTACTATTGGAACAGCAGGAAAAGTAGCTGCAGCCGCTGAAGGTACTGAACGAATTATAAATAGATTTGGAATCAAAAAAAAGCTTGGCGATACTGGTTTTGAAGTTTTTCCTGTTGCCTATGGTGGAATTGTCTCTAATAGAGATGGTCAGTACGCCTCCGATAATTATGTGGCATGGGCATTAGATCATGGAGTCAATTATTTTGATGTGGCACCCAGTTATGGTGATGCACAAGAAAAACTTGGTCTTTCTCTCAAACCCTTTCGTAAAGATAAATATTTGGCTTGTAAGACTACGCAAAGAATGCGTAGAGACGCAGAAAAGGAGTTCGATGAATCACTTCGATTACTACATACAGACTATTTCGATTTATATCAGTTACATAGTGTTACAACACCGCAGGACGTTGAGAAAGCTTTTGGTCCCGATGGGATAATGGAAATGATTGAGAAAGAGAAACAACGAGGAAGAATTCGAAAAGTCGGTTTTTCAGCGCATTCTCAAACGCAAGCTTTATGTGCTATGTCGATGTATGATTTTGATACAGTGATGTTTCCTATAAACTGGCAAATGATTATGCGCGACGGTTGGGGAGCGGGAGTAGCAAACGAAGCCAAACGTAAAGGGATGGGTGTTATTGCACTTAAAGGCTTGATATACAGGAGTTGGACAAATGATGAAGAACGTAAACAATATCCTAAATCGTGGTGTAAACCTATAGATATTAATAATTCCGATTTAGGAGTTGCAGCTCTTAAATACACATTTCAGGCCGGAGCAGATATAATTGTTCCTCCCGGTGATTTCCGAAATTTTGCTTTTTGTGTAGAACATATTGAAGAAATATTGAACAACTCTTTATCGAAGAAGGAGAAAAAACTGCTCGACACCGAATACCTTGCTGTTCAAGATTATCCATTTTTTGATCCCAGAACATAGAAATATCTCTACTCATCAATAATTTATTATCTAATTATTAAACATACAATTCTTGATGTTGCTCTCACCGTGCACTCACGACCGTCCAATAAGTTTCATCTATAATGATTAATAGGCTATTAGAAATATTTTTTGATTTCTGTTTTCATACTTTACAATTTATCTTGTCGAATTAGGTGGTTAATTTCTAATTTCATTATCTTTGCATCATTACCAATAAATGATATAATGAAAAGATTATTACCTTTAATTGTTTTATGTTTTGCTATTACATCAAGCTTACCTGCTCAGGAAAAGGTTAAAGAAGGATACACATTTTTACTCACCGGCGCTTCTTTTGCTTCGCCAAATAATGGATGGTTTGAAGTGGGATGCGAAATTTTGGGAGCAACACCCATTAATCGCGCAATAGGCGGAGAAGCTATTGCCAATACGGCCAATAGGATGATTGATGGATCGCTTTACAATAAAGAAGAGTTTGAAAACCTTGATGCACTCGTGATTATGCAAGTGCACGATAAAGATGTAGTTGAAAATTCACAATTCAAAGAGAAATATACTGATTATGAAACTCCTTTTAATCGCGATAATTATGCGGCTGCCTACGATTACGTTATTAAACGATGGTTGACAGAATGCTATAACCTAAAGTTTGAAGAGAATTCCCGATATTTTAATTCAAAATATGGTAAGCCAGCTGTAATTGTTCTTTGCACCGATTGGCACGATGGACGGGTGACTTACAATTCTTCTGTTAGGAAATTGGGCGAAAAATGGGGTTTCCCGGTTGTTGAATTTGATAAATATATCGGTTTCTCAAAGAATGTAGTTCATCCTGTAACCGGTGAACAAATTAGTCGCTTGTACACCGGAGATAAGCAGGATATTAATGGAGTCACTTACGGCTGGCATCCCGAAAATGGTACCGATAAATATCTACAGCGTAGAATGGGTGCTATTTTTGCAGATACAATGCGTAAGATTTTCCCTATTCTTCCCAAATAAGATATGCTGATACCAGCCAATGATTTAGTTTGTTAGCGTCAATGGGCTGAGAATCTGGAATACTGATGGTGAAAGTGTGATTTCCTGCAGGTATGTTGTCAAGATCGACTTCCACAGGTGGAACATCACTTCCGGGACACCAGTTGCTACGCGACAAATCGGACGATGCCAAAGGTTCCTCGATTTCTTTTTCGGCTCGCTTCCCATTTTCCCCGATATAAGCCATCGGATGTTTCTGAAGCCAAACTCCTGAAGTCGGATTGAATCGGCGAAACGAGGCACAATCTTTACGCCATGGTGTAAAGTTCAAAACTTCTTTACCATCAATCAACAAGATGTTCTTTTGAGGACGGAATTCATCGCCGCCCGAATGACCGCCATGCCCGGTTGCAATATATTTAAGACGCACATTCTTGGAATTTTTCGGAATGCTGAATGGAATTTCCAAATCTTTACGAGAAAAAATATCGGGATGCTTTTGACCAATATAGAAATTGGTGTTTACTAGCGGTTCTACATGTAAATTGGGTTTCTTATCTCCAATAAGGGCGCTTTCGGTAAACGTCATTTTTAAATCTACTTTGTAACCTTCTTTTGTCCAAGTATCAATGAACACTCCAATCAAAACCTCACCTTCAAGCATTGGCAACAAATCTGTTATGTCTTGTTTCCAGGATACATTTTCTGCCCAACCGTCAATATAAACCGGTAGACGTTTTGAAGAGACTGAGTCATTGTTACGACTGAAATGTCCAACACCAAAAGGGGTCATAAAACGCATAAGCTCTACTGTAGGCTTATAATCTTTGCCCTGAACAATTCCGTTAAGTTGCTCATATTTTGTTGTATCTAGCTGAGGATAAACCGCAGAATTGTCGGCAATACCCAACATGTTGATCTTTGAGTCTTTGGGGATCACAAATATAGATCCTGACTTATCCCAGGCATCTCCATTAGATACTAAAGTTACATTTATTTCTACATCAGTATGTTTTTTAAACTTCGGAATGGTTATCTTTTTCAATGCAATACGCCCATTCCCCAAATAAATCAATCCATTCTTCTGACTTACACCGTCAGGATAATCAGTTGGATTGAATAGAAGTGGTGTATTGTCAAAGATTTTTATCTGAACAGGAGATTTAGTGCGCTCCTTGGCAGTCATGTTCACAAATATAGTCACCATTAATATACAAAGACATACTAATTTTTTCATAAAAAGCAGATTAATGTGTTGTTTAGCCGCAAAAATACAAAAAAAAGCTACATTTGTAGTTGTTATAAATTGATTTGCTATGAGAATTAAAGATATTTTGCATACAATAGAACAATTCGCACCGCTATCATTACAAGAGGGTTTTGATAATGCCGGCTTGCAAGTCGGTGATATCAATCAAGAAGCTACCGGCGTTCTGTTTTGTTTGGATGTTACTGAAAAAGTTGTCGAAGAGGCATTAGCATTGGATTGTAACTTAATTATTTCTCATCATCCTTTGCTTTTTCATTCTCTCAAATCGCTTACGGGTAAGTCGTATATTGAACGTTGTGTGATTGAGGCAGTTAGGCATGATGTAGTGATTTATGCTGCTCACACAAATTTGGATAATGCGATGAATGGGGTGAATTATAAGTTGGCTGAAATGTTGGGATTGCAAAATGTGAAAGTGCTTAGTCCTGCAAAAGACAGCTTGCTTAAGCTTGTGACTTTTGTACCTGAATCTCATGCTGAGATTGTTCGAAATGCTCTTTTCAATGCGGGTGCCGGGAATATTGGCGACTATGATTCGTGCAGTTATAATGTTCATGGTGAAGGAACATTTAAAGCTGGTGAAAACGCAAATCCTTTCGTTGGAGAAATTGGGCGTCTCCATTTTGAACCGGAAGTGCGTATAGAAACCGTGTTACCCAAATATAAACAAAAAGATGTTATGAGGGCATTAGTGGCTATTCATCCATACGAAGAACCTGCTTTCGATTTTTATCCTTTGGCAAATTCTTGGGAACAAACAGGAAGTGGCATAGTCGGCTCTCTTTCTGAACCTATGCTCGAACAGGAGTTTTTATATATGCTTAAAGATGTTTTTAATATTCAATGTTTAAAACATTCCCCATTCACAGGAAGAGAAATACGTGATGTTGCACTATGTGGGGGGAGCGGTGCTTTCTTAATTTCGGATGCAATTCATTATGGTGCAGATGCCTTTATTACTGGTGAGGCTAAGTACAACGATTTTTTTGATGTTGAGAATAAGTTATTGCTCGCAGTTATAGGACATTATGAATCTGAAATTTGCACAAAAGAGATTTTAATAGACGTTATTTCGAAAAAATATCCTAACTTTACAGTTCATTTATCGGTGGTTGACAGAAACCCCGTTAATTATTTGTATCTGCCGGCGGTTGACTAGTTCTCGCTATTACAAATGATGTGGTAATGGAATACAACAAATGTATTCAGTTACTGCATTTTTTATTCTAAATGAATTATTATTGAACAATTAATATATAAAACATGGCACAAAGGAAAAAAGTAGTTGAAGAAATACTTGTAGAAGATAAACTGAAAGCTCTCTACAAATTGCAGACATATTTGTCTGAGATTGATAAGATTAAAACCTTGCGCGGTGAATTACCATTGGAGGTTGCCGATCTGGATGATGAAATTGCCGGTTTGAATACACGTATTGCCAAATTTGAACTTGATAAGAAAGAACTTAATGATGCTTCAAAAGTATCAAAAGAAAAGATCGAAACAAGTATGAAAAAGATTGAGAAGTACAACAAGCAAATTGATAATGTTAGAAATAGTAAGGAATATGATCACCTTACAAAAGAAGTGGAATTCGAAACATTAGAAATTGAATTGGCAGAAAAACATATTCGTGAGAATAATGAAAATATTAAGATGTTGGATGAACAGATTGATAAAGCCAATGAGATGCTAAAAGAAAAGTCGATTGATCTTGAACATAAAAAGAATGAACTAGAGAATATCGTTTCTGAAACTAAAAATCAAGAAGAAAAGCTTCGCGAAAAGGCCAAGAAAACTGAAGAAAGTGTTGAACCTCGTTTACTTGCTGCATTTAAACGTATTCGTAAAAATGCTCGAAATGGATTAGGGGTTGTTCCTGTTCAACGTGGTGCATGCGGTGGTTGCTTTAATAAAATTCCGCCTCAGCGACAAATGGATGTTAAAATGGGTAAGAAGATCATTGTTTGTGAATATTGTGGACGAATTATGATTGATCCTGAATTAGCAGGGATTTCTGAATAATACAAACATTATAAAATTTAAAAAGGAGATGAGCATATAATGCACATCTCCTTTTTAAATTGCTTTCTATCTCGTTCTTAATAACGTTACACAATTTCAGTAAACTATAATGAAATTCTTATTATAGGCGCAATCTTTCTATCGAATAATAACTTTTAATAAATTAATATAATGTAATATTGATTTATCAAAAGTCTTTATCAGTTTGCTGGAGTTAAAACTTAAAAGAGACTCCACCCATCATGTTGAAACCTTGTGCTGGATATCCATACCAAATATCATATTCTTGAGATAACAAATTGTTTGCTTTCAAGTTAAGTGATAGTTTTGGAGTAATTAGATATGATACCCCGATATTTAAGTCGTTAATATTCTCCATCTTAACATTCTCTCCGCTTATATAAGACCAGCGTTCGTTCGCATAATAGTAGTTCAATGTAAACTTCAAATTAGTAGAAGCATTATAAGTAGCAACTAATTTGGTCTCCCACTCCGGCATATTAAATGCAAGAGAATTCGATGCCTCGGTTGCAACGATGGTCATGTTTTTTGTTTTATAGAAGTTCTTCTTTAAATGAACTGAAATATCAAGTGGTGCCCAAATATTTGATTGTATCATTCCTCCCAAATATGAATGCGTGAGTTCGGCATAAATGGGAGATAATGACTCTCTTATCATTTCTTGATCGAAAGGGTTTTCGGTATTAAATTCATTGAAATTATCCAAAATGAAGAAATGCTCATTATCTGTTCTTTTGTACCCACCTAAAATATCGAAACGGAAACCGTTCAATTCACCGATCTTTATTCCTCCATTTATATCTACATAGCTAATAGATGGTTTAATGATAACTGTAGGAGTTATGTAACGTGATTCGTTCCATATATCTAAGAAGGTATTATTATCATATCCTCCTTTTAAATCAGCAAATACAGATGAATGGTCTGTTATTTTTAAACTCAATTCTATATTAGGTGTTAAACGTACTTCGAACTTTTCGTGTTGTTGGAACATTACATTAATTCCAAGTAAAGTTCTCCAATTTAATCCTTCGAAAATAATATAAGGATTTGTTTTAACTAACATATAATTCTTATATTCTATAACTGCGGGATCATTAGTACTTCCATAAAATGTAGTGAACAATTCACCATTTAAACCAAAAGTACTTCCCATATCTTGAATAGGTTTATTTAGGTTTACCCCTAAATCAAACTGATTACCTTTAATACCATTATTAACTAATGAAGAACCATATTTAGTAGAAAAGTTTTTGTAATCTGCATAACCTTTATATTTTAACCATGAATCAGATGTTGATTCAAGATTAATCCCCAAATTTAAAACATTAAGTTTCTGATTCTCATTATCATATGTGCGTATATTTCCAAATGAATTACCATAATAGTTGTACATTGAATGAAAATAAGAAGTATAAGCATTCATTTTTAAGGAATTAAAATAATGATTAAATTTTAGTTGCCCTAAATCATCCATCAAATTAGCATTATTGTTTTGAGGGTTAGATTCTTGTGTGTACTTAATGTTTCCATTAGTTGAATAATGAAGGAAATTAAACCTTAGATCACTCTTTTCGTTACTTATAATGCGGAATCCCAGTTCACCGTCAATATTAGCATAATTACCAACACTTAAAGCTGCATATCCTTTTGTATAGTCAAAAGGTATAGTCGTCATTAAATCTGACGGAGCAGGTATTGCTATTTCAAGTGGAGGAGTGATTCGTCCCCCCCAATTTGAATAAGAGATATTTGCCTTTTTTACATCAGGAACTGGAAGAGTTGGAAGTGTACGAATCTTGTTTGCATCTTGCAAAGTAGGATTGAATTCTCTTTCAAGTTGTAACTGTCTTCTTAAAAGTGTATCCGGTTGTTGAGCAAATAGTCCAATAGTTAATAATAAACCGGATAAAATTGTAAATATATATTTCTTCATCATTAAATGTGAGTTATCAGTTTTGATTGTTAATTGTTTAGTCTTTCATTGATCAACTGTTGGATATCTGGTTCTTTACCTTTGTAGTTTTCCTTCAGACTTTCCAAATATTGGCGTGCCTGGAAATTGTCCCCTTTTGCTTTATAAGTGTCAGATAAAACAATAAGTGCCCGAGCCATCCAATACTGATGAGGCGTTCCCTTTTGCATAAAGTCTTTAACCTGCGCTTCAGCTTTGTCGTAAGATTTCCAATTGTAATATATATTACTAAGAATATATTGAGCTTCAGCACCATAAATACTTCTAGTATCTTTTGCTAATTCTTGGTAATCAACAATGGCTTTATCAGTTTCGTTCACTTGTTGAAACGATTTACCACGAATATAAGTAGCTTCTGTTTTAACTTCTGGAGATAAATTGATTTGACTAATAAGATCTGATGCTGCTCTAGCTGATTCATGATAACTTTCTAATTTATATTGAGTTCTAACAACACCTAACAGGCCTTCAATTTGTTTCTCTTTGCTTTGCGATACATTTGCCAACATAGAATAATCTCTCAATGCTAACTGAAAATCACCTTTTGCATATGCATATTGTGAAGTAAAGGTTAGAACATCTTCCATATATTTTTCACTGTTATTGTCAATGACTTTCCTAAAATATGATATTGCTTGTTGTTGATTACCTTTTTTATCCGAAATCAATCCCATATAATAGTTTGCATCATTACTGTATGCTCCATTCGGAAAACTCTGTAAATATTTCAGCAAAGCCGTTTCAGCTTCTTGTGGAGAGTTTTTCATATACATACTTTCAGCAGCGATAAATGTTAGAGAATCTTGACGTGATGGTGAAATCTTCATACCACCGGGTAAGGAGTTGGCGTAATTAACATACGATTGAATATCATTCATATCTCGATAGACTGTTTCCATTGAAACAAGTGCTGTTCGTGCATCATCCGATCCGGGGAAATTCTCGATTACGCTTTTATATGCACTAATGCTTTGAGAGTAATTTCCAGCATTATAATATAACTGCCCCAATTGGATACCACCCTTTCCAGCTGAAGGACTTTTTGGAAAAGTTGAAATGAGTTCTTGAAGCGTGCTGATAGCTTCGGTTTCCCGATTAATCATTGTAAGCGCACGACTTTTTTCATATAAAGCATCGTCATAATAAGTAGAGTTTGGGAAATTGCTCATCATCTGATTCAGTATCACAATTTTACCTTGATAATTATGTTGCAATCCCATTACGAATGCTTTTTGATATGCTGCATAATCAGCTGTTTCAGGATTAGCGTTAGATGCTTGAGCGTAATACTGTTCGGCATTAGCGAAGTTACGATTGTAATAATAAGTGTCGCCGACTCTATTTAGAGCATCTGCATATTCTGCTCTGTTTTTATTGGACTCAGTCGATAAATATTTAAGAAATGATTGTTGAGCTTTTGTATATTGTTGCTGTTTGAATTGTGCATATCCTAAGTTATACCAACCTAAGGCATAATTTTCATTTCTTGAAGAAGCTCTTTGAGTAAATTGTGAATAATCAGAAGCAGCACTATCAAAATTACCAATACGGTAAAAACTTTCTCCGCGCCAATAAAGAGCATTACTTAATGATGTTAAATCATTATCGCCCATTGCAATAGTATTGTTGAAATGTTGAATAGCATTATTCATATTTCCATTGATAAACTCCTGTGCGCCCAGTTGAAAGAGAACTTTCTGCTTAGTCTCAAGAATCTGTCTGCCTGGTCTTTCAATACGATTGATAGCATTCAATGCCGCATTATAATCTTTTGTGGTAAGAAATGTCTCTGCAAGAATATCATTTACCTGATCAGTAAATTGAGAATTGGGGAATTCCTTTAAAAAGTTCTCAAATAAAGTAATGGATTCACTGAAAACAGAAAAGTTGGTTTGATGAATTAATAAAGCGTAATTAAACATTGCTGTTTCGCGTGCCTTTACATCAAAAGAATCTCTGGAAGCAGATTCAAAAGCCATCTGAGCTTTTTGTCTTTCCCCCAGTTTTAGGTAAGTTTGCCCCAATTGTAATTGAGCATTCTGCGACAAAGCATCCCGATCCTTTATTGCATTTTGAAACATTGGAATAGCCTCATTCAATTTACCTGCTTCCACATAAGAGAGACCTATAAAATAGGCATCGCCCCGTAGTGGAGAATCGGTTTTCTGCAGATAGTTTTCGTAATATGGGATTGCCCTGGTTGGGCGTCCAGACCTGAAATGGCTGTTTCCCAAGACACGATACATTTCTGTAATATGATCACTTGCCGGATAGGTTGAAATAAAAGCATCTGCCAACTGGATTGCATTTTCAAGATTTCCATTAAAGAAAGTAGATTGAGCAGAATAAAAAGCCACTTCCTCTTTGTATTCCGGGTTGCTTTTCAGTCGTTCGAAACGTTGGATAGCATTGTCGTATTCTCCATTTTTATAATCGATATATCCCAGATAAAAATTACCGGCATTATTGTATTCACTGCTATTTTGCGAAAGAAGTCCGAACAATCGGTATGCTTCATTTAGTTTCCCCAACTGTAAATTTGAGTAAGCAGTTCTGAAACTATGATCTTCCTGTTCAGAAGAGGTTAGGTAGTCCAGATTTGATTGATCAAGCCAAAATTTAGCCAATTCCCAATTTTTTTCATCAAAATGATAAGAGCCGATAAAGAAAAGTACTTGATTTCGATGAATGGTTTCTGGGTAGCGGTCTAGAAACTCCTTCAACATATCTGCGCTGTTCTTATCGCCTTTGTAGAAGGCAGATGCAGCATTCATATAAGCCGCTTCTTCCAAAAGGAAAGCATCTTTTCCGATTGATGAGTATTGCATTAACAAATCTTGTGCACCCGTGTAATTTCTTTCAAGGAACATCTCTTTTCCTTGGTTGAAAAGTTTTTCAGGTTGCTGATGATAAACTGTTCGTTGGGCAAAAAGGCTGTATGAAGCGATAACCAAACAGAACAAGACAATGATTTTTTTCATATGTGAATTATTTTCTATTTTATCTTCAGATATTAAGACTTAATTTCTTAATTATCGTTTAACTCTTAAAGTAATTAAAACTATGAATTTAGCAATTTCTCAATCCCCTGTCGAATCGAAGTCAGTCCAAAATCGGCTGGATTAAGTTGATTTCTATTGATAAACAATAGTTCTTCAACATCATCTTGAGCTTTCAACTGACTGAAATATTTAACGTTACATGAGAAAAACATATCCACAGTATGAACTTCAAAATCCGAATATACATAAATATTTGGAATTGAAAAAAGGTATTCTGCAGAAGTTACTATCAACCTTGTTTCTTCCAACACTTCACGAGCTACGGCCTGTTCAGCGGTTTCATTCATATCAATAAACCCGCCGGGCAGATCAAAAGTCCCTTTGGCAGGTTCTTTTGCCCGTCTAGCTACCAATATTTCGTGATCATCATTTTTGATAATGGCAACCACTGCAGCAGAAGAGTTGAAATAGTAAACGAAACTGCAATCGGCACATCTTTTTGATTTCTCGTTGTTTTCTATGAAGTTTTTAGAACCACATTTAGGACAGAAATGAAACTGTTTAAGTGGATGTGTCATAAGTATATACGTCTTTTAATTTATTATCTATGTGATACGTGAACAATTTGCGTAGGGGGTAATTCTCTGTTACGTTTATCCACAGCATCAATAACATTATCAGCAAGTGCAGCAAAAGCCATTCCTGTGATGCTGTCGGAGTTCAAAGCAACAGGTTTCCCATCGTCACCGCCTTCACGAATGCTTTGCACAATTGGAATCTGACCAAGCAGAGCATAACCCTCTTCCTCTGCAAAGTTCTTAACACCTTCTTTACCAAAGAGATAATATTTGTTTTCAGGCAGTTCGGCAGGTGTAAACCACGCCATATTCTCTACCAATCCCAAAATGGGTACTTCCACTTTTTCGGCCGAGAACATACTTATTCCCTTGCGAGCATCTGCAAGTGCAACTTCCTGTGGTGTGCTCACAATCACGGCCCCAGTAATGGGAAGTGTTTGTACGAGCGTTAAGTGAATATCGCTTGTGCCCGGTGGAAAATCGATAAGGAAATAGTCCAAATCGCCCCAGTCGGCATCTATAATCAATTGTTTGAGGGCATTACCTGCCATTGCACCTCGCCATACCACCGCTTCTTTTTTATTCACAAAGAAACCGATCGATAGCATTTTTACACCGTAATTTTCTATAGGGACAATCAGATCGCGACCATCTTTGTTTTCCAGTGATGGTTGTTCGTTTTCCACATCCAGCATTTTTGGAACAGACGGACCAAAAATATCGGCATCCAACAGTCCCACTTTGTAACCCTTATTTGCCAGTGCCACAGCAAGATTTGTGCATACTGTACTTTTACCGACGCCACCTTTTCCGGATGCCACGGCAATAATATTTTTAACACCGGGCAAAATATCCGGAAGTTCAGGACGAGGTTTCTGTTTTGATTTTACTGATATATTACCTTTAATATCAACATTTTTATCGACATAAGTGAGGATGGCCTGTTCCGCCATTTTGACCAATGATTTAATGAACGGATCGTTTGCTTTTTCAGTGATAAGTGAAAAGCTCACTTTCATACCTTCAATGCGGATATTGTCTTCTACCATTCCGGCAGAAACTATGTCCTGTCCAGTTCCGGGATAGCGCACGTTTTTCAGTGCGTCTAAAATTAGTTGAGGATATAATGTCATATTTATTGTGTGCTTAAATATTTAAATCATATTATTTGTATTTCTGCCATAACTTCTGTAAGAATCAGGTTCAATCTCGATATCAGGTTCAATCCATTCCTCTTTCTTAGGGCAAATAAATTTGATGTACCTTATGTTTAAACCCCTTGAACGCCATTGTTGTTCATAAAAAGTCTGAATTTGCAGTATAGGATCGTCAAATCCCGAATTGTAGAGGTCGTCTGTGTCAAAAAGAACCGTCAATCCGTTTTCTTCAATCATTGTTTTTGTGTAAGTATAAAGAAAATTACTGTCGGACTTTAGATGTATAATGCCATCTGTATTAAGTATTTGACTATAACTGTCCATGAATCGGGTAGAGGTAAGCCGTTTGTTTGTTTTCTTCATCTGCGGATCAGGAAAGGTGATCCAGATTTCTGTGACCTCGTTTTCATCAAAAAAGTGGTTTATCAACTCGATTTGAGTGCGCAAAAAAGCAACATTCTGCATATTGTTTTCAAGCGCTTCGGTAGCCCCTTTCCACATACGCGCTCCCTTTATGTCGATGCCAATAAAATTCTTTTCGGGGTAAAGTTTTGCTAGTCCAACCGTGTATTCTCCTTTACCACAGCCAAGTTCAAGTACAATCGGATTATCATTTTTAAAGAAGGTGTTCCATTTTCCTTTCAGTGGAAATTCCTCTTTTTGAAGCGTACCAAACGTGTATTGAAACACATTGTTGTACGTTTTCATGTCAGCAAATTTGGCAAGTTTATTCTTTCCCATTCGTTAATAAAGTAAATATCAATGCAAAAATAGGCATTTAGTGACAAAAAACAGCAATAAGTTTTGTCGAATAAACCATAAAATGTGAATTATTGTTAGTTCTCTTGAATGCAGAATAATTATTTAAGGATTCAAAGAATGATATCGATTCTTTATGATGAAAATGTGAAATCACAGTGAAATTTTAGTGAGACCATAGTGAGACCATAGTGGGAGGAGGGTGAGACCATGGTGTTAGTTGTAAAAAGATATTTTTGATGTGTTTTGAGAGCAAGTAGGGTGCAAAAAAAGAAGCAGTCGATCTCTGAAAATGATTAAAAAAAAGGTTCGAAAAAAAGGATGGAGTTTCAATATAATATTTAACTTTGTATAGTATATAAACCTTAAAATACATATTTTTTATGAGAGTTAATGACATAATGACACAACTTGAGGCCAAACACCCCGGTGAGTCTGAGTATTTACAAGCAGTTAAAGAAGTGCTGATTTCTATTGAGGACGTTTATAATGAACATCCCGAATTTGAAAAAGCAGCCATTGTTGAACGCCTTGTTGAACCCGACAGGATTTTTACTTTTAGAGTACCTTGGGTTGACGATAAAGGAACAGTTCATGTGAACATCGGTCACAGAGTACAGTTTAACGGAGCAATTGGTCCGTATAAAGGCGGCATTAGATTTCATCCTTCTGTAACACTTTCTACATTAAAATTTTTAGGATTTGAGCAGACTTTTAAAAATGCCCTTACAACCTTGCCCATGGGCGGAGGAAAAGGAGGTGCTGATTTTTCTCCTAAAGGTAAGTCCGATGCAGAGATAATGCGATTCTGTCAATCATTTGTTACTGAATTATGGCGGAATATTGGTCCTGATACAGATGTTCCTGCCGGTGACGTTGGAGTTGGCGGTAGAGAAGTGGGTTACATGTTTGGCATGTACAAAAAATTGGCTCGCGAGCATACAGGAACATTCACTGGCAAAGGGATGTCGTTTGGCGGATCACGCTTACGCCCTGAAGCAACGGGGTTTGGAGCTTTATATTTTGTTCAACAAATGTGCAAAACACACAATATAGAACTTAAAGGCAAAACAATTGGCATTTCGGGATTCGGAAATGTAGCCTGGGGCGCCGTTTCTAAAGCGACAGAACTGGGAGCTAAAGTGGTAACTATTTCTGGACCTGATGGAATGATTTATGATGAGGAAGGTGTAAATACACCAGAGAAAATCGAATATTTACTGGAACTTAGGAATTCTGGCAATGATGTGTGTGAGCCGTATGCAGAAGAATTTCCAAGCGCAAAGTTCTACCCGGGCAAAAAACCTTGGGAGTTCAAAATCGATATTGCATTGCCATGTGCTTTTCAAAATGAGTTGAATATTGAAGATGCCAAAAAGCTGAAAGAGAATGGAGTTCTTTTAGTGGCCGAAGTATCTAATATGGGTTGCACGGCAGAGGCAGTCGACTTTTTTGCAGAAAATCAAATGTTGTTTGCTCCCGGAAAGGCAGTTAATGCAGGTGGCGTTGCTTGTTCAGGCTTGGAGATGTCGCAAAATGCAATGCATCTTTCGTGGGCTAACGATGAGGTAGATAGGCGTTTACACCAAATAATGAGCGATATTCATCAGCAATGTGTGACTTACGGAAGACAAGAAAATTATATTAACTATGTTAAAGGAGCCAACGTTGCGGGATTCATGAAAGTTGCCGATGCCATGATGGCGCAAGGCATTGTATGAAGCCTTTTCTATATAACGTTGCAGAAATATTTTATCGTGAATACGGCAATAAGCTGTATCAGACGACTTTTGTATTTCCCAATCGCAGGGCAGGTGTTTTCTTTCGAAAATACCTGGCCGAGATTGCGGGGAAGCCTATTTTTTCGCCTACAGTAATCACAGTTCAAGAATTATTCGAAATGCTGTCGGACAAACAGCCAGCTGATAAGATTGAAATGCTTGTGTTGTTATATAAGCAGTTTAGGATTATCTCCGGATCGGAAGAGTCGTTTGATGATTTTCTGTATTGGGGTGAATTGTTGCTGAACGATTTTAATGACGTTGATAAACACATGGTTGATGCACGTCAGTTATTCAGTAACGTGGAACAACTTAAATCGATGGAAGGAGATATGTCGTATCTGTCTCCAGAACAAATTGTTGCAATCCGGCGCTTTTGGGATAATTTTATGCCGGTAAAAGATGAAATCACTAAAAAACACTTTCTGGAGACTTGGCAGATACTTTATCAATTATATACTTCTTTCAAAGATGAACTGCTCAAAAAGGGAATGGCATATGAGGGCATGATATTCAGAGAGGTAGCTGAACGGGCGCGTTTAAAAGAGGAGCTTAAACTCTCGTTTCAGAAGATTGTTTTTGTAGGTTTGAACGCGTTAACTACGTCAGAAGTTGTTTTGATGAGATATTTGCGTGATCGAGATGTAGCTGATTTCTATTGGGATTACGATTCACCCTTAGTCTGTGATGAGCAGAATAAAGCTTCATTTTGGATCAAAACAAATTTGAATCAGTTCCCCTCTAAATTTGATATTCATGAACCTGATGAATCGAATGCGATTGCTGATATTGATGTAATTGGGGTTCCTTCGGCAGTGGGGCAGGCAAAACAAGTTGGCACCATTTTAAGTCAACTGGTTGATAGTGGAGCAATTTCTGATCCACAAGAGGCTATAAATACGGCTATTGTGCTGCCGGACGAGAATTTGTTGTTGCCTGTAATTTACTCAATCCCGGAAACTATCGAAAAAATCAATGTGACAATGGGTTATGGATTGTCACATTCGTCTGTCTCAAGTCTTATGGAACATGTTTCTTTGCTTCATAAGAATATAAGACAATCGAATGGTGAAACAGCTTTTTATTACCGACATGTGCTTTCTATATTGAATCATCCGCTTGTGCAGAAAGTTTCAAAAAATGGAGCGGATAAGGTAAAAGCATATATCCTAAGCAAAAACCGGGTGGTTGTTCCGCTATCGCAACTTCAAGAAGGGGTAGTACTCACAAAGATTTTTCAATCGGTTACAGATTGGCAAGAAGTTCCTGATTATCTTCATGATATACTTGGTAAAATATCGTCGTTGCTTTCTGTTGACAAGGAAATACAAAAAGAAACTGAGAATGATACACGTCCCATCGACCTTGAACTTGAGTTTATTGTTCAATACTATAAAACTATCACGAGACTTCAGGATACGTTGAGTAGTTCTACTTCCATGTCGGTGGAGACTTGGTTCCGATTATTAAAAAAACTCACGCTAAACATAAGTGTTCCTTTTAGTGGTGAGCCTTTATCTGGTTTGCAGGTGATGGGTGTGTTGGAAACGCGGGTAATCGATTTCGAGAATATTATTATCCTGTCTATGAACGAGGGAGTGTTTCCGTTGAAACAAGCTTCGACTTCGTTTATTCCTTACAACCTCAGAAAGGGTTTCGGTCTTCCAACTTATGAGCATCAGGACAGCACGTATGCGTATCATTTTTATAGAATGATTAGTCGCGCAAAACGAGTGTTCATGCTATATGATACTCGAATGGAAGATATGCAATCAGGTGAGGTGAGTCGCTACGTTTATCAACTCAAATATCTTTATCCAAACCAGGTAAACTTGAGAGAATATGTAGCAAATTATGATGTGACGGCTCCCGAAACACTTCCTGTTTCGGTTGAGAAATCGGCGGTAGTACTTGAAAAACTTAAGGCATTTTGTGCCGACGGTGAAAAAAGCTTGTCTGCTTCGTCAATTAATACTTATATTAATTGCCCTTTGCAGTTCTATTTCACTGCAGTAGAGGGGCTTAGTGAAGAAGAAGAGGTGCAGGAGTCGGTGGAATCAAGTATTTTTGGCTTGATCTTTCACCGGATTATGGAAAAAATGTATAATCGTTATAAGGGACAGACCGTTACACCTGATGTGCTTACAGCCCTTGCAGCTGATGATAAACTCATTACGCAATTGCTGGAACAGACTTTTGCTGAGTATTATTTCAAGGATAAGGAACATCCTCAATCTCTTGAAGGGCAACTTTATCTTATTGGGGAAATCTTGCGCAGTTATGTTAAGCAGACTTTGGAACTCGACAAACAGTTTACACCTTTCGATTATATTGGTTCTGAACATCGTTTCAAGGATATTTATCCTGTGAATGCAGGTTTGAAAGTGAACTTCAAGGGAAGTATCGATCGCATTGATAAGGTGAATGATTCGTATCGCATTATAGATTATAAGAGCGGAAAGGGCGACTTGAATTTCAATGATTTGTCAGCAATATTTGATGCGTCAAAAGCAAAGCGACCATACCAAATATTACAAGTTTTGATCTATTGCCTTTTTTATGATCGTGAAAACTCAGCACGAAATCTTTCTCCTTCTGTGTATTATCTTCTCAAGATTTTCTCAGGAAGCAATCATGCAGTAACATATCAGAATCAACCGATTAATGATTTTGCAAAATTACTACCTGAGTTTACTGATAAGTTTAATCGTTGCATTGAAGACATTTTCAACCCGGAAATCCCTTTTTCTCAAACGCAAAACGATGATAATTGCACTTGGTGTGCGTTTAAAGATGTTTGCGGCAAATCAAAAAAGGTGGGTTATTGATTTGATGTAACTGCTTGTTCTTTCCCTAACCTTTTCTCCGTTTCCAACTCATTCACAATCTAGTCCTTATCTTTTCCTAATCGTTTGAAGAATCCATATAAAAAGCAAATCGCAACAAGTAACATAATGCCCAAAGAGATGTAGGCAATGATGTCAGTTACTTTGATACTTTGTGGATCAAACTTGAAAACGATTGTGTGTTCTCCTGCCGGAACAGGTAATGCACGCAATGTGTAGTTGGCACGGAACATCTCGGCCGGCTTTCCGTCAATGGTTATTTGCCATCCTTTAGGATAATAGATTTCAGAGAATACAGCCAACTCATCTTTCTTGGCATTTGCATGATAGGTGAGGATGTTTGAATCGTAGGATGTGAGTGAAATTGTTGAGGCTGAGTCTTTTGGAGTAACATTAAATCCGTCCAAAACGGGAGCGTACTTCTTATCTGCAACGGCTTGTGAACGCAAATCGAGTTTTCCTAATGTCTCAATTTCTTCATCGGCAGTTCCAGTAAAGGTGATATTATCGACAAACCATGCATTTCCTTGAGCATAAGGATTTAACACGGGAATGGCTCCTCCTTCTTGTGCAGGTAATATCGTCCAACGGGAATTTAACATGTTCAACACCTTAAAGTCATCGGCATTAACGGAATCCATTGCACCATTTGTCTGAACAATATCTTGTTGCAATGCCATCATTTCCTTGCCCAAATGTACATCAATCAAATCTTGATATCTGCGAAGTTTGGCAGCATGATATCCACCAATAGTTTTATGATAATAGGGTGTAACTCCATCATTGAAAGTGCTGGTAGCCATATTAAGTACCCTATAATATTTTGTTGTGTCTTGCAGAATATACTCATCTGCAGGCGTTTTTGCAAATATCTGTTGGCGTTGCGACTGTTCATGAAAATCACTGTCGTTGAGGTATCGCTTATTCACACCCCACATATCTCCGAGACAAAGTACCAGAATCAGTGATGCCGTCCAAGAGGCATTTAGCTTTTTGTTCACAAATAGCCAGATGAACAGTGTTCCAATAACAGTGATAAACGCTGATCGCCAGGCATCTGCAGTGAACATTGAGATGCGCATATCTGTTAAGTTGCCAATGAGAGGTTGAATATGTTCAGGTGGCAAAGACTGAAACGCTTGCATCTCAGAACCTGAGATGAAGGAAGAGAAAAATAGCTTAGGCAGTAATGCCATTACTAGTGCCACACCTCCGGTGAGTCCCAGACTGATATAAACATTTTTCATGTTGTTCTTTATCGTGTCCGGATGTTCAATAATTTCCTTCAACGCAAAGATTGCCAATACCGGGATGCAGAATTCTGCAATCACAAGTATCGACGATACAGTTCTGAATTTATTGTAAAGTGGAACATTATCGATAAAGAAATCGGTCAGTCCCATGAAGTTATGTCCCCACGAAAGAAGTATTGAGAAGATTGTTCCTGCCAACATCGCCCATTTCATTGGTCCTTTCACGATGAAAAGTCCCAAAATAAAAAGCATCATCACAAAAGCACCTACATACACTGGTCCCGATGTGCCGGGTTGTTCGCCCCAGTACTGACCAATCTGAGAATAGAGTTGGCGATATTCGGGACGAGCTTTGCTCATCGCTTTTTCGTTTTCCGAAATGGGAACGCTGGCGCCTCCTTTTGTGTTGGGAATCAATAAGGTAAGAGTTTCATCGATTCCATAACTCCATTGAGTGATATAATTCCGTTCTAACCCGCTTTCCGATTTATTTTCAGCACCATGATGTGTCAGTTCTGACTTTCCACGCATGGTCTCTTTTGAATACTCGTAAGTGTGATATAAATTGGATGAGTTAGCTAAAATACCGATAACGCCGGCAACTATGAGTACTGCCGTTGATTTTAAGAAAGAAGGAACTTCCTTTTTTCTAATGGCATCAATTAACAGCGCAATAACAATAAATACCATCACAAACAAGAAGTAATATGTCATCTGCAGGTGGTTTGCCGATATCTGAAAAGCGACAAATACCATAAAGAGAAAGGACCCCAGCAAGTATTTCTTTCGGTAGATATAAACTAATCCTGCAATCGTTGGCGGAATATATGCCAATGTTGTGAATTTCCATATATGACCGGCGTCAATCAGAATGAAGAAATATGAAGAAAAGGCCCAAACGATTGCTCCCAAAGCACTGAGCAATGGTTTTGCCTTAAATGCACGCATCAGGATATAAAATCCCATCAGCATAATAAAAAGCAATGCAACGTATTGTGGAAGAAACAGTTGGTACAGTTGTTTTGCCGCATCTTGCGGTTTTGATGAATTGTATGTCGGCGACATCTGATAAGTCGGCATTCCGCCAAACATAGAGTTGATCCATCTTGTGCGTTCCCCGTGATGTCGACTCATGTAGTCCACTTGTTCCTGACCTTGCCCAATGGCAGCCAGAGAATCGCTTTGAGTGATAACGCGTCCCTCAAAAATTGCCGGAGCAAAATAGATAAAGGAGATAATGATAAAGGCCAGTATCACAATTAGATCAGGCAGCATTTTCTTTAACGTATTGGACTTTTTCATACGATTCTTTAGTTTTGTTTCTTTATGTATTATGAGTCAATTAAGTGCAAATTTACAAGAATATTCTTTGAAACCCTTGTCATATGGTAAATTCTTTCACATAAAAAAACAGTGAAACATTAAAGTTCCACTGTTTTAAAGTAGTAGTTTATTTAATATTGTTTAAAATCGTTTACCAATTGAAATTCCCATTCGTGGATAAGCACCGTCGTTGACAAAATCCCTGCCTCCTCCAAATAAGATTTCTCCAACCCAATCGTTTTTAGTAATATATTTCCATCCGAGACCCAAGCCAAGTCCTGCACCTAAATCCTCTTCAATTGTTTCTCCATCAATTACAAGATTTGTATCATTAACAGGAGAAAAGAGCGATCCATTTGCTTCAATGAAGAAACCTGCTCCATATTTATCGAGTGACTTGCTATTGCCACCGAAGAACCAACGGAAATATGGGGTAAAAGCAAAATCCATCATATATTCGTCGGCCAGATTGATTCCAACAGAAGCTCCTAAGCTGATATCGGAATTCAATAGTCGTTCGTATGATACCTCAGGATATAAAGCAAAAATGGTAGTCGGCAAGTTCAATTTTACTTCATTGAGCTTGATCGGTTGTTCCTTTTCCAGACTAAATCCGAAGAGACTTTCCAAATGGCTTTGTGAAAATACAGAAACGCTTATCAACAAAGCTAGTATAAGAACTGGAATCTTTTTCATAAATTAATAGCGTTAATTATTTAATAAATGCTTCTATTTATTTAGATGGAAAATTGTAAAAAACGTTGCAAACTTTTAGTTAAAGTAAATCAAAATCGTTCATTATTTTATTTCACTTCCAGGTAACACTTTTTTCTCTGGTTCAATTAAAGCCAGTGAACCATCAGCATTTTCCGCAGATAGAATCATTCCTTCCGATAAGAATCCCCGCATTTTTCGCGGTTCAAGATTGGCAATAAAACAAACCTGTTTACCTACCAGTTCTTCCGGATTAGGATAATATGCAGCGATCCCCGATAAAATGGTACGTTTCTTTAGACCATCATCAAGTAAAAAACGAAGTAACTTATCAGCCTTTGGCACTTTTTCGCATTCAAGTACAGTACCAACACGAATATCCAGTTTCTCAAAAGCGTCAATTGTAATGGTTTCCTTAATTGGTTTTGCTTTATACTCACTTGCCTCATTCGCTTTTTTTGTATCAAGAAGTTTCTGAACTTGTTTTTCAACAACCTCATCATCCATTTTCTCAAACAACAATTCAGAGTCATTTAATTTATGTCCTGCAGGAAGTAAATCAGTCTGACCTAATTTGTCCCAACCAAAATCACCGGCATTGATCATTTTGTTGATTTTGACAGTGCTAAACGGTAGGAACGGCTCGAATACTATTCCCAGATTTGCAGTTATTTGCAATGCTATATTCAAAATGGTTGCTGTGCGATCCATATCTGTTTTAGCCGTTTTCCAAGGTTCTGTGTCGGCAAGATATTTGTTCCCGATGCGTGCAAGATTCATTGCATCTTTCAATGCTTCGCGGAAGTGAAAATTATCGAGATTCTTTTCAACAGCCTCTTTCACTCCCTTCACTTCCCGCAGTGTTTGTTCGTCAAACTCAGTCAGTTTTCCGCATGCCGGCACTTCGTTATTGAAATATTTTTGAGTAAGCACGAGTGCACGATTGATAAAATTACCCAATACCGCAACCAGTTCATTATTATTACGTGCCTGAAAATCTTTCCAGGTGAAATCGTTATCCTTTGTTTCAGGCGCATTAGCTGTGAGAACATATCGCAAAACATCCTGTTTACCGGGGAATTCTTCAAGATATTCGTGTAGCCACACTGCCCAATTATGAGAAGTTGAAATCTTATCCCCTTCAAGATTCAAGAATTCATTTGCCGGCACATTATCAGGCAAGATAAAAGAACCCTCTGCTTTTAGCATAGATGGGAACACAATACAGTGAAACACAATATTATCCTTTCCGATAAAATGTATCAATCTCGTGTCTTCATCTTTCCACCATTTTTCCCAGTCGCCATATTTATCAGGTTGGTTTGCACACAGCTCTTTCGTGTTGGAAATATAACCGATAGGCGCATCAAACCAAACATATAACACTTTTCCTTCGCCACCCTTAACCGGAACTGGAACACCCCAATCCAAGTCGCGACTTACTGCGCGTGGTTGCAAACCCATATCGATCCACGATTTGCATTGTCCATAAACATTTGATTTCCATTCCTTATGATCCTCCAAAATCCACTTGCGAAGACCCTCTTCATGTTTGTCGAGTGGCAAATACCAATGTTTTGTTTTGCGCATAACCGGTTGACTTCCGCTCAGCGCCGATTTTGGATTTATCAGATCCGTAGCATTGAGTGAGCTTCCGCACTTTTCGCACTGATCACCATAAGCATTTTCATTTCCACAAATGGGACAAGTACCCGTAATATATCGGTCGGCCAAGAATTGTTGCGCCTCTTCATCATAATATTGTTCGCTTTCCTGTTCAAGAAATTCACCTTTTTCATAGAGTTTCAAGAAGAAGTCTGAAGCCGTTTTGTGGTGAATCTCAGAGGTTGTACGCGAATAAATATCGAAAGTGATACCAAATTCCGCAAACGACTGTTTAATCAAATTGTGATATCTGTCAACAATATCCTGCGGAGAAACTCCCTCTTTACGGGCTTTGATTGTAATTGGAATACCGTGCTCGTCAGAGCCGCCAATTAGAACAACTTCTACACCTTTTAGTCGTAAATAACGGGCATAAATATCTGCAGGAACATATACTCCCGCAAGGTGTCCAATGTGTACAGGACCATTTGCGTACGGCAAAGCCGTTGTGATTAGTGTGCGTTTAAATTCTTTTGCCATAGACTCTTTACTAAATTCCATCATCCCATTTAAACATTGATATTTATGAAAACGATAGAACTTGTTTAATTTATATAAATTACTGTAATTTCAATTTCGCAAAGATACTAAAAATAGCTTTTTATTGAACAATGAAATGAACTGAGTCTACAACTTATTTCACACATTTTGAAAAGTAGATCAAATTAATTGATTTTTCAATCATTAACTTTATCTTTGTGTACAAGTAAAATATCATTAAAAAATATCATCTAAAAATCTATGGAACAAACTAGTGAAAAGAAACAAGGTCCAGAGCGATTACGTTCATTGGATGCACTCAGAGGTTTTGATATGTTCTGGATCATGGGAGCTGAAGAGATATTCATCCTTTTAGGAACTTTAACAGGGTACCCCATTTTGGAATGGTGGGCGAGTCAATTGTCACATGTTCAATGGGATGGGTTTCATGCATACGACATGATTTTTCCTTTATTTCTTTTTATAGCAGGAGTTTCATTTCCTTTTTCAGTCGCGAATAAAATGTCCGTTGAAGGAGGCAAGAAATCATTATATATCCACATTTTCAAGAGAGGTTTTCTATTGGTGTTATTTGGTATCATTTACAATAATGGATTCAGTTTTGATTTTGCAAATTTCAGATATGCGAGTGTTCTGGGGCGTATTGGTTTAGCATGGATGTTTGCCGCCCTCATTTTCATAAATACAAAAAATTGGAAAGCAAGGTTGATTTGGTTAGGTGCGATACTCATTTTTTACTGGTTACTGTTTGTCATTTTCAAAGCACCTGATTTAGGAGATCCCGATCATTTTTCAATGAAAGGGAATATAGCCAATTATATTGACCGGTTGCTTTTGCCCGGGCGATACTGTTGTTTCGAATTTGGAGACAATGAAGGCATATTGCCAACAATTGCAGCTACAGGAACAGGTCTGCTAGGGATGCTCACCGGTGAGTTTCTCAGGAGCAACAATAAACCCATGAAAAAAGTTCTATTTTTGGTATTCTGTGGAGCCATTTTAATGCTTATTGGATGGTTATGGAACTTTGTTTTTCCAATTAATAAGAAGTTATGGTCTAGTTCTTTTGTGTGTTGGGTAGGAGGTCTCAGTATTTTGATGCTGGCATTATTTTACCTTATAATAGATGTTTGGCATTATCGTAAATGGGCATTTTTCTTTGTAGTTATTGGAATGAATCCTATCACCATATATTTAGCAAACAGGATAATTAATTTCAGTAATGCGTCGGACTTCTTCTTTAAAGGACTAGCCGACATTCTGCCCGAAGCCTGGGCACCATTAATTTATGCAATTGGTATAGTTGCCGTTGGGTACGTTTTCCTTTTAATTCTTTATAAGAAGAAAATATTCTTAAAAGTATGACCAGACCAGCCATCTATTAAATAAGAAGGATTGTTACTGTAAGTCCAGTTTTTTTTAACAGATTCATTTTCTGAAAATTAAAACGACAATATAATTATGAAATATCTCAAACCCCTTATAGCGACCGGCACTATGTTGCTGGCAGCGACCGGTTTTGCACAGCAAGATTCAAAACCAAATATCGTGCTCATTTATGCCGATGACATTGGATATGGCGATTTGTCTTGTTATGGTGCAACCCGAGTTGAAACCCCAAATGTAGATAAAGTAGCCCGTGATGGAATCCGATTTTTAAATGCCCACTCGGCAGCTGCAACAAGCACTCCTTCACGATATGGACTGTTTACCGGGGAATATCCGTGGAGGAGAAAAGGAACCGGAGTCGCAGCTGGTGACGCGGCACTGATTATCAAACCCGAAAGATATACCTTGCCAAAAATGCTACAAGAGGCTGGATATTTTACCGGAGCGGTTGGCAAATGGCATTTAGGTCTTGGCGATAAAACTGGTAGTCAAGAATGGAATAGACGCGTATCACCCGGCCCAAACGAGATAGGATTTGATTATTCCTATATCATGGCTGCCACAGGCGACAGAGTTCCGTGCGTTTATCTTGAAAATCAGCGGGCTGTTAATCTCGATCCAAAAGATCCAGTTCAAGTAAGTTACACAAAAAACTTTCCTGGCGAACCTACAGGAAAAGATAATCCTGAACTGTTGACTAAACTGAAACCTAGTCACGGTCACGATATGAGTATAGTGAATGGAATTTCTCGAATTGGTTATATGAAAGGAGGCAAATCGGCTTTATGGGTCGATGAAAACATTGCCGACAGCATAACCGCACATGCTGTTGAGTTCATAAATGCAAACAAAAATAAACCATTTTTCTTATATTTTGGGACAAACGATATTCATGTGCCTCGTTATCCTCATTCCAGATTTGCCGGAAAAACCGGAATTGGACCTCGTGGAGATGCAATTCTGCAATTTGACTGGTCGGTAGGCGAGGTGATAAAAGCACTGGAAGAAGCTGGAATCCGCGATAACACATTGATTATCATTACCAGCGATAACGGTCCTGTTGTAGACGATGGCTATCAGGATGAGGCAGTAGAAAAACTCAAAGACCACAAACCGTGGGGCCCCTTCAGAGGAGGAAAATATAGTACTTTTGAGGCTGGTACGAGGGTGCCATTTATAGTAAATTGGAATGGTAAGATTAGTCCCGATGAATCTGATGCTCTTGTCTCACAGATAGATATGCTGGCCACTTTAGCAAACCTTGTAAATGTGGATGTCTCATCAAAACAAGGGTTGGATAGTCAAAATCAATTGTCTGCATGGCTTGGAAAAGAAAGGTCTGGCAGGGATTACGTTATTGGTTCGGCTAGTTCGTTAACTATATTGACAAATGACTGGAAATATATAGAACCTAACAAAGGTGCGGCGTATAATCCGTCGACAAACACTGAATTAGGAAATAATTTCCAAGATCAGTTGTACGATATAAAACATGATAGAGGTGAATATGATAATGTGGCAAAAGATAACATGTTGATAGTCCGTTTTTTGAAAGCGGTGTTAGAAGAGGAAAAAGCTAAGGGCATAGGTCTGGAGTTATAGAATAAACATTTAATTAATCAAAAAAGATGGTCGGGAATATTACATTCCCGACCATTTGTGATCTTATAAATAATAGTCTATTAGAATTTGTTTACCCAAGCCTCAAATGCAGTCATAAATCTTTTAAAAAAGGCTGCTGTATCTTCGTTGTTCAAATTGCCTTGTTCGTCAAACAGTGATTGTGCATTGCCTATGTAGCCTTCTGGTTGCTGCATCATTAGTACATTTAAAAAAACCATCGATTGTCTCAAAATATGGTTTGCACCAAATCCCGATAAACCACTGATAGACGCACTTGCCACAGCACCCGGTTTCCCGTCAAACATATTCTGTCCATAGGGTCTTGAACCTATATCAATTGCATTTTTGAGAACCCCCGGAATAGAACGATTATATTCAGGAGTTACAAATAAGAAACCATCGGCTTCCTTAATTTTTTGTCTGAAAGCAACCCATTCTGCAGGAGGATTTACGTCCAAATCTTCGGAATAATGCACAAGATTGCCAATTTCAAGAATCTCAAGATCCAAAGATTCCGGTGCCAATTTTATCATCGCTTTAGCTACCTTCTTGTTGTATGATTCTTTTCTTAAGCTACCAACTATAACGGCTATCTTCTTTTTGTTCATAATGTGTTAATTTTTTAAATGTGTTACAATTTTGTTTGTTATTCATGTAAAACAAATATCTATCTGATAATGTTTTGATTATAAATGCTTTTAATAGCCCATAAATGATAACGATATGATTAAGGTCTCACTATGGTCTCACTCAACTCCATTGAAAATATTGTCAACTACTGACAATAAAATTATCAATCAACATAAAACACTAATGTTTGCAAAGAGTAAAATTGCTCCCCGATACTTTGAAAAAGTAGAGCGTATAAATGATTTAAAGTATAATGCAGGTCAACGTTTCTTTTTGAAAAACGATTTCATCAAAGTAGCACATTCTTGTCCTAAAATTCCTGATGTGACACTGGTTTTGGGGTGTAATAAGTTTGCTGAAATAGTTGAATAACCTCGTTTTTCGTCGTTTGTACCATAAACAATACGGGCAATTTGCGACCAACCAAGGGCACCAGCACACATGGGGCATGGCTCTATGGTTACGTATAAAGTGCAGTCGGTCAGATATTTCCCGCCAAGCACATTTGCCGCTGCTGTGATAGCCTGCATCTCGGCGTGAGCAGTAACATCATTCAGCAACTCCGTGAGATTGTGAGCGCGAGCAATAATGCGCTGATTGCAAACCACCACCGCTCCAATAGGCACTTCATCCTCCTCATAAGCCTTTCGAGCTTCTGTAAGTGCTTGATTCATAAAATAATCGTCGTCGAGTATTTGCTCTTTGTGTTTTTTTTCCATCATCTATCTTCGCATTTCATTTTCCTCAAAAAGAGTAGGGTAATCCTGTTCCATATTTTTCAAAACAAAGGCCATGACAGTTTCGCGATACCATCTTGATTTGTTGGAAATCTTATATTTCTTCAGGTAAACATTAATAAGTTCCTGTTCTTCATCGCTGAGTGAGAACATAACTTTATTATTGCGCGGTTTTCTTTTAACCATTGGCTTGTAATTTCTTGATGACTTCATTTTTAACGGATTATTCCCATAAAAGACAAGTTGGATCACAGAAACATAGCCATTATGTCTTTTCAAATGCAAAAAAACAAAATATTTTTGCCATATTGAAACTTTTATTGCATATTTTTGCATTTAGATGTATTAATATCTGAAAAGCTAATGGCTGAACATAATGAACTTGGACAAAAGGGTGAGGATTTGGCAACCGATTATTTAAAGGAAAGAGATTACCGAATTGTAGAACGCAACTGGCGTCTTCATGGCTATGAGATAGATATTATTGCAGAAGATAAAGAATTTATTGTGTTTGTGGAAGTTAAGACCCGCAGCTCGTTGCAATGGGGTAATCCTGAAGATTTTGTTGACAGAACACGTCAGAATCGTATGGTAAAAGCTGCTGATTTTTATCTTAAAATGAACGCTATAGATAAACCTGCCAGGTTTGATATTATTGGAGCAATCTGGGATGGGCAATCAATGAAACTGGATCATATTGAAGATGCGTTTTTACCATCTCCCATGTAGTAATCGTTTCAAATAAAGTGTTATCTTTCAGCTATGAATGTAGAAGAGCTGTATAATTTTTGTCTTACCATAAAAGGAGCAGAAGAGAGTATGCCTTTTGGTGAAGATACAGTTGTGATGAAGGTATGCGGGAAAGTATTCATACTTTTCGGACTTGAATCAGAACCAGTGATGATGATGGTAAAATGTTCTCCTGAAAATGCGGAGAAATTAAGAGAACAATATAATTGTGTTCAACCGGCTTATCACATGAATAAAACTCATTGGAACAGTATTTATTTGACAGGAGAAATGCCTGATGAAGAAATAAAGCAGTGGATTCAACATTCCGTAGTTGAAGTGATTAAGAAACTTCCTAAAAAAATTAGACAAGCATATAATGATACAATTGAATGAGGATTTAATAATTTGGATTGACGAGACAGAATCCACAAACTTATATTTGAAAGAAAAGCTAAGTGAAAGCGCTCTTTCTAATGGGACAATAGTGGTTGCTGATTATCAGACCAAAGGAAGAGGACAGCAAGGAAATTCATGGTATTCGAGCAAATCGAAAAACTTGTTATTCAGTTTGTTGATTTATCCGGAGAAAGTGCTTGCTAGGGAGTTGTTTATTTTGTCACAGATTGCCTCGCTTGCTATCAAACGAACTTTGAATAATTACACAGATAATATCACTATCAAATGGCCCAATGATATTTATTGGAACCAAAAGAAGATAGCCGGCATACTTATTGAAAACAATTTAGAAGGAAAATATATTCAACAATCTATAATTGGTATCGGATTGAATGTCAATGAAGATGAATTCCCTGTTTTTCTACCAAACCCCGTTTCTTTAAAACAGATCATTGGACGGGATACAGATCGCAATGAATTGATGCAGAGGATATTGCAGGAATTTCAAATACTGTTTAATCGTCTTGACACCGAAGAAGATGGGAAAACTGAAGAAGAGTATATGCTAAGTCTTTATCGAGCTGAAGGTTATCATCTTTTTGAAGACAAGGATGGAGAATTCATTGCTCGTATAGAAGATGTTTTGCCATCGGGTCATTTGGTGTTGAGAACAAGGGATGAAGATAAAAACAAGACATACGCATTTAAAGAAGTAACATTTATATCAAATTAAGATGAAGTATAATCGTATATTATTGAAACTCAGTGGAGAATCGTTGGCTGGGGATGGCAAACAGGGAATAGATGAATTACAGTTGGAGAGATACGCCGAACAGATAAAGGAGATTGCCCAAATGGGCGTTCAAATAGGCATTGTGATTGGTGGTGGCAATATTTTCCGCGGACTAAGCGGCGCAAAAAACGGCTTCGACCGCGTGAAAGGAGATCAAATGGGAATGATGGCGACTGTGATTAATAGTTTAGCGTTGAGCTCGGAACTGACTTCTATCGGTCAAAAGAACCGAGTGTTTACTGCAATTCGGATGGAGCCTGTAGGCGAATTTTACTCCAAGTGGAAAGCAATTGATGCAATGGAGAAAGGTGAAATTGCTATCATTTCGGGTGGAACAGGAAATCCTTTTTTTACTACGGATACAGCATCAGCACTCCGAGGAATTGAAATAGAAGCGGATGTTATGTTTAAAGGAACGCGAGTAGATGGAATTTACACCGCGGATCCGGAAAAAGACCTCGGTGCCCAAAAATTTGACGACCTGTCGTTTGATGAAATATTACTTCATGAACTCAAAATCATGGATTTAACGGCTACCACATTGTGTAAGGAGAATAATCTCCCTATAGTGGTTTTTAATATGGATACGTACGGTAATCTCAAAAAAGTAATTATCGGAGAAAACATTGGAACATATGTTCATAAATGAAGGATTTTGATTAACTTTGTTTTCTTGATAAACCCTAAAGAGTATGGTAGAACTATCTAAAATTAAGAATGATGCCGAGGAAAAGATGCAGATGACTGCTGAATTCCTTGAAGAAACCTTTTCACGAATTCGTGCCGGACGTGCTAATGTTCACATCCTGGATGGTATTCGTGTGGATTATTACGGTTCAATTGTTCCGTTATCGAACATTGCTAATATCAATACTCCTGACGCAAAATCCATAGTTATTCAGCCTTGGGAAAAGTCCATGCTGAAAGTTGTGGAGAAAGCAATCCTGGATTCTGATGTTGGTATTACGCCTGAAAACAATGGTGAAGTTATTCGTTTGGGAATTCCACCATTGACGGAGGATCGTAGAAAGCAGTTGGTAAAACAGACTAAACAAGAGGCTGAAGAAGCTAAGATTAGTATTCGTAATACGCGTCGAGATGCTATCGACCTGATCAAGAAAGCAGTGAAAGATGGCATGCCTGAAGACGTAGGCAAGGATGGTGAGTCTGATGTTCAGAAGATCCATGACAAGTATATTAAGAAGGTTGACGATATGTTTGTCGAAAAGGAAAAAGAGGTACTAAAAGTCTAAATAAGTTTAAATAGAGAAAAGAGTGGAAGAACATATCGGTTGCGATGATCGATTCTTCCACTTTTTTTATATTGATTGGAGATGAAAGGACTGGTCATTAAAAATACAGGGAATACTTATCTTGTTCGAACAGAACAGGATGGGGACTTGTTTTGCAAAGTAAAAGGGAATTTTAGGCTGAAAGGAATTCGAAGTACAAGTCCTGTTGTCGTTGGCGATAGGGTGATTATTGAAGAAAGTGCTGAGGATTCTGCCTTTATTACAGAGATAGAAGATCGCAAGAATTACATTGTCAGACGGGCTTCCAATCTATCGAAGCATGCGCATATTCTGGCGGCAAATATTGATCAGACATTTCTCTTCGTGACACTTAAGATGCCCGAAACTTCAACGGTGTTTATCGACCGTTTCCTTGTCACTACCGAAGCATACAGTGTTCCTGTTTATCTTGTTTTCAATAAAATAGATTTGTATCAGGATGATAATGAGAGCATTGACTATTTGAATGGTTTAATAAACCTTTATACCACAATTGGTTATAAGTGTCTTCAATTATCGGTTTTAAATAAAGAGGGGATAGATGAAATTAAAGATCTATCTAACGGAAAGATTACCCTTTTTGCCGGTCATTCAGGAGTTGGCAAATCAAGTTTGATCAATGTATTGCAAAACGAGGCTGACAGACGGGTGGGAGATATTTCATCCTATCATCACAAAGGAATGCATACTACTACTTTTTCTGAAATGATCGAATTGAATAATGGTGGGTATGTTATTGATACACCTGGAATTAAAGGGTTTGGTACAATTGATATGAGTACTCCTGAAGTATCGCATTATTTCCCGGAGATCTTTAAGTTTTCTGCAAAATGTAAATATAATAACTGTTTGCATATCAATGAACCGGATTGTGCAGTACTAAAAGCTATTGATGATCATTATATAAGCCAAAGCAGATACACATCTTATTTGAGTATTTTGAAAGATGTAGATGAAGGGAAATATAGATAAACTTACCTACTAAACCCGTTTTGACATCCTAGAACTTAAATGTTTGTTATGTTGATGTAAAAACTGTAATTTTGTGTGAAATAGAATATATGATTCGTGTTTTTATTATTGGATATATGGGTGTGGGGAAAACCACATTGGGCAAAGCATTGGGTAAAGCTTTGAATATTGAATTCATTGATTTGGATAAATATATAGAACATTGTCAACGCAAAACTATACTCGAACTTTTTGATGAACAAGGTGAACATGGTTTTCGTATGCTTGAGCAAAAGATGTTGAAGAAGATTTCAACTTTTGAAAATGTTGTTATTTCTACTGGTGGCGGGGCTCCATGCTTTTTCGATAACATGCAGGTTATGAATAATGCGGGAGTGACAATTTATTTAAAGACCGAACCAGAAGAACTGGCGGCGCGACTTCGTGCTGCAAAAGGAGTTCGACCGATTATATCTGGTAAATCGAATGAAGAACTTGTCCCATTTATTGAACATCATTTGAACGAACGTGAACAGTTTTATAATCAGGCACAAATTATTTATGAGTCTAAAAAACTGGTAACTCCAAGTGATGTAGACGATACTGTTAATAATCTTATAAATGAACTGAAAAAATGCCGTAGCCATGATTTATGAACAGGAAATTCTCAAAAGCACATCATTTTTTGTGCGTGAGCTTTTACAGAAAGTAGATAAAACAAAAGCCACAATAATTATTGGTATTCCTAAAGAAAATCAAACTGTTGAAAAGCGTCTTGCTTTAACGCCGGAAACAACTGCATTACTGGTCGAATCTGGTCATCAGGTGCTGGTTGAAAAAGGTGCTGGAATATGTATTAATTATCCTGATAATTATTACTCTGAATCGGGCGCAGAGATTGTGGCAACGCATAGGGAGGTTATGCAAGCTGATTTGATCCTGAAGATTGCACCACCAACAGAATCTGAGGTGGAAATGATGAAATCAAAAGCAACTGTTTTTTCTTTTCTTCAACAGACAAAGATATCGCAACGTACGCTTGAATTAATGTCTGAGAAACGAATAAATGCATTGGCATACGAGTTGGTTTATGATAAAAGCGGTACTTCTCCATTTGATACAGCTATATCTGAAATAGAAGGAAGTTGCTCTATCACTTTGGCTGCCGAATTGATGAGTAATACTCACGGTGGAAAAGGAATTTTGATGGGAGGAATTCCCGGTGTTTCACCAACAGAAGTGGTGATAATTGGTGGAGGAGTAGCAAGTGCTGTGGCTGCCAAAACGGCTTTAGCTTTGGGTGCATCGGTAAAGGTCTTTGATGAAGACATAACGGAACTGCGTAATATACAGGAAAAAATTGGACGATCGCTTTTCACTTCAACATTACTTCCAAATGTGCTAAGGAATAATTTCCGCTCTGCAGATGTTGTTATCGGTGCTATGAATTATATCAATAAAACTCATTTCTATAGAATATCTGCTGACTTGATTAGAGAAATGAAAAAAGGTTCACTGATTATTGATTTGCGTATGTCAAATGGAGGTTGCTTTGAAACAACAATGGAAGCTTGTGTGGGTGATCATCCCACTATCTTTGAGAGATTTGGAGTTCTTCATTTTTGCGAAACCAGTCTCAGTTCACGGGTTGCTCGTACCGCTTCAATTTCATTGAGCAATATTTTTGTGTCTTTATTCGCCTCACTTTCTGATTGTGGAGGAGTGGATTTCTTTGCCAAATTCGACCGCGGTTTTGCTGCCGGTTTCTATATGTATTCAGGAAAGATGGTCAATTCATATATTGCAAACCGCTTTAATTTAACGGTTTACGATATTGGACTGTTTTTGTCAGGTTATTTATAAATAAACAATATCGCTATTTATGACTTTAGTTGTTTAGTGTATTAATTTCATCTTTATAATTCTTACATCTGCAATAGGTCGATCCATTTTATTGGTTTTCACTTTCGATATTTTATCTACTATATCCATTCCCTCGATTACTTCACCGAAAACAGTATAGTTCCCATCGAGATGAGGCGTACCTCCAATAGTTTCATAATCATAAATCGACTGAGGACTAAACTTGTATGTCGAATCGTTTGCATTTCCATATTTAGAAATCTTGTTGTCTTGCATTAACATCAATTCTTCTGGTGTAAATTTCTTTCCGGTTACTATATAAAATTGTGCACCGGAAGATGACTTCTCAGGATTTACCTGATCTCCTTCACGAGCAGCAGCTAATGCGCCATATTTATGATAAATCTTTGGTGTTCTAATTTCAGCGGGAATAGAGTAACCAACATCTCCATTACCCAACATTTCGTCCGGTTTTGCAGTTTTTGAATCGGGATCACCTCCCTGAATCATGAACTTGTCAATGACACGATGAAAAAGTACTCCGTTATAAAAACCGGATTTAACCAATTTAATAAAATTGGCACTATGTAAAGGGGTTTCTTTATAAAGTTTCAGAATGATTTCTCCTTGTGAAGTTTGCATTAGCACCTTTTGTTCTTTTTGCTTCCCAATATTTAGTGTTGAACAAGAATTTAATAATGTAAATAATGATATAAGTAATATCGCGTTTACTATGTGTTTCATATAGAGCTTAATAATGTTTGTTTCTTTCTTTTTTGCCAAATGTAAAACCATATTGGTAATATTATACCTTTTATGATTGACGAAATGGTTATTGCCCACCACACTCCATTTACACCAATTGTCGAGGCAAGAAATATTGCGAGAGGAATCCTTAATGTGTTGAAAACAATACTGACAATTGCCGGAGGCGAAGTTTTTCCAACTCCATTAAACATTCCTTGCATGGTCAATTCTACCATCATGAATATCTGAGAAAATCCCATGATATAAAGATACTTTCCACCCGCTTCATATGCAGCTTTTTCCGGAATAAATATTGAGAATATCTCTTCACCTAATAGCATGAATGCTAATGTTACAATAATACCTAATGCGCCCATCATATACAAAGTATATCGATAAGCTTGATTGGCTCGAAACATTTTTTTTGCTGTGTAATTCTGGGCAACAAAACTTCCTAATGCAGTGGAGAATCCTTGTGATGTGTTCCAGGTAATTCCCTCAATTTGTCCTCCTGTTGTTTGGCTTGTTAATCCTAAATAGCCCCCATAAATGGACGCTGTTCGCGCAAGGTTCATGTTTATAAACGAAAAATAGACATTCATGATTGCAACTGGCAATCCCAATTTCAAAATGTTGACAGTATATGTTTTTCTTAGACGGATGAGGAAGGGGAATTTACCAAATATTCCGTTTTTTCTTCTCAAATGTAGAATAAATAACGTCATCACAAGTCCCTGAGATATAACAGTTGCTAAAGCTGCACCTTTTATTCCTAGTCCCTGAATTGGTCCAAATCCGAAAATGAGTAATGGATCTAAGACAATATTTAGGGCTAATCCGCTGGCATTGAAATAGAAAGGAATATCACTCCTGCCGGAGCCAATGTAGATACCAGAAAAATTCAAAACAAGAAATACAAAAGGCAGTCCGAATGACACTGTTCTTAAATAAATTGCTGATTCATAAGCAATATCTGATTCTAACTTAAAGAATGAAACAAATGAATGAGGAGTAACTATAAAGATGGATGCGAAAAGTATTCCTAGGATAATGGCGATAGTTGTTGTGTGCGAAGCATAAATTGACGCCTTATCAAATCGTTTAGCCCCAATGGATTGTCCTATTGAAACCTCAGCACTTACTTTTGAAACAAGTGCTATTGAATTCATCATCCACATGATCATTCCAATTGTTCCAACTGCAGCAACAGATCTACTACTCAGGCGACCAATCCATATAATATCTACTAGATTATAGGTCATTTGAACAAAGCTGACAGCCATTAATGGTAATGCAAGTGAGATTAACTGTTTGAAAATCCCTCCTTGAGTAAAATCTCTAATCTGTTTACTTTGTAAGACTGACATCGGGTATATTTTTACAAAAAGAGAAGCAACCTTATTGGTCACTTCTCTCTATTGAGCGGAAGACGGGACTCAAACCCGCGACCCTCAGCTTGGAAGGCTAATGCTCTATCAACTGAGCTACTTCCGCAATAATGTACTTTCTATTTAACAATAGAACAATTTTGTGGGCAGTGATGGATTCGAACCACCGAAGGCTAAGCCAGCTGAGTTACAGTCAGCCCCATTTGGCCACTCTGGTAACTGCCCTTATAAATTTCAAAGGTACAAATTAATTTCTGATTTTATTAAGTGCAATCATTTTTAATGCTGTAATTGCCGCTTCCGTACCTTTATTTCCTAATTTTCCTCCTGCTCTTTCTTCAGCTTGTTCAAGAGTATTGGTTGTCAGCAATCCAAAAATAACTGGAACATTATATGTACAATTTAATGTTGTAATTCCTTGAGTAACACTTTCGCATACAAAAGTGAAGTGAGGGGTCTCTCCCTGAATAACGCATCCTAAAATGATGATAGCATTAACATCTGATTTTTCCAATAAATTTTTTGCTCCAAAAGTAAGTTCAAAACTTCCAGGAACATAATCAATAAGGATGTTGTCCTTTTGTACACCAAATTCAATGCAGGTTTTGTACGCACCTTCAAGAAGCTTCCCTGTAATAGGAGAGTTCCATTCAGAAACAACAATACCTACTTTCCAACTTGTTCCATTAGGTACTGTTTCTGGATTGTAGGAGGAAAGATTGTGATGTGCTGTAGCCATTATTCGTTGGTTTTTCCACCAAGTAATTTAGCCTGTTCTATATATTTGTCGGCTTCTTGACCTTCTGGTGAACTTAAATATTTATCTTTAATTATTTCAAATGTTTCAATAGTTTTGGCATAATTCTTTGCACTCAAATATGCAAGACCAGCTTTTTTGAAATATATCGGACTTAACATTTCGTTATCTGCATCTTTGGCTGCTTTGTTGAATTGCTTGATAGCTTCTTCTGCTTGTCCTAAATTTATATAGATATCGCCAATGGCACCTGATATTGCTGGAGTTACAAGCAAATCGCCACCCTTGAATTTTTTAAGGTGTTCTAATGCTTTTTCATTATTGCCAATTCTGCTGTAACTAATTCCGGCATATGCATGAGCAAGGTCTGCTGTTTTTGTGCCTTTATAGTCTTTTATAATCGATTCAAAACCAGTATAATCATTATTGTTTCCAAATAATGCAAGTGAATCTTCACCATTTAGGAAATAACCTTCACCTTTGAATATTGCAACTTGTGCTTTTTCATTACGAGGTATTTTATATAAATAGTGGTAAGCTAAAACAATACCGATGATAACTACAATTGCAGCAATCGAATATAAGATTGGCTTTTGATTTTTCTCAAAAAATTGTTCTGATGTTGCTAATTTTTCACTAACATCCTCAAATTTTTCTTCTGTAGTTTTAACTGATTCAACTTTTTTTGACATGTTATTCTTCTTAATAGTTGTTACTTTGAATAATAGTTTGCAAAAGTAATAGAATTTGTGCGATAAATAAAATAAAAATGAGTAATTTTATTCTTCAATTATTTTCAAGATTAATCTTTCTTGTATTTTTGTAGTCTTAGTTGAAGACTTTAACAAAATAAACAAAATATAGTATAATGAGAAAAATATATAATACATTATTAATATTGATGTTCTTCGGATCGGTTTCTTTAACTTATTCACAAGAACAGATTCAACAAGTGTTTACAAAGGTGCCTGTTGTAAATGGAAAAGTTCTTTTTCAGCAATTTATTCATGTTGAAGAAGATATGTCTACTAATCAACAATATGCACTTTTAAGTAAATGGGGTAAAAATAGTTATGCAAATAATCCTAAACTATCAAGTATTCGTTTTGATGAAAAGAATCAAAGTATTACAGTAAGTTCGAAAACGGATTTGTTACTTCCGGAAAATAGTCAAAAAGTGAAGGAGAAAATAGCGATGAACTATCGATTTGATGCTTCCATTACTAATGCTGGATGCGTATTGGTTTTTCGAGATATCACATTTCAAGATGACAGAAATAAAAGTAATTCATTTTTCCCTTTAACTTATTCTGCTGAAGAAATGATTACAGATGAATCGATTACGTTAAAATCAGATTCTCAGGAATTTAAAAAGAACTTGCGAAAAGCATCACTTTCTTTTTTCGATCAAGTTTATTTAAGTCTTAGTCTCAATTTTCAGCAAAAGAACTGAATACTATTAAAGTAGTGTCTATATATAGGCTAATAAAGAAAAAGAATCAGATTAATTGTATTCTGGAGTATTTATTTAAAGAAGGGATCATAAATATTGAAAAATGAATTGAATTTCATACTAAGATTTTTTGCTAAAATACTTGTTATATTCAATTTATATGATTAATTTTGCGCCCTAATTCGAGAAGAAAAAAACAATAATATATACGATACAATGTCAAAAATTTGTCAAATAACAGGAAAGAAAGCCCTGGTTGGAAACAACGTTGCGCACTCAAATTTGAGGACAAAACGTAAGTTCAACGTGAATTTATTCAGAAAAAAATTCTATTGGGTTGAAGAGGATTGCTGGATTAGTTTGAATGTTTCAGCATCCGGATTGCGCACGATTAACAAGATCGGATTGGATGCTGCATTAAAAAAAGCAGCAGCTAAAGGTTATTTAAATGCTTAATAATAGGAGAGTATAAAGAAAATGGCAAAGAAAGGTAAAGGAAATAGGGTTCAAGTAATTCTGGAATGTACAGAACATAAAGATAGTGGTATGCCTGGAACTTCAAGATATATCACAACAAAGAACAGAAAAAATACTCCTGAAAGACTCGAGTTGAAAAAATTCAATCCGATTCTTAAGAAAATGACAGTTCATAAAGAAATAAAGTAATAAAACGACAATAATATGGCAAAAAAAGCAGTCGCCGGATTCCGTGACAAAAGCGCATCAATTGGGCGTACACATACCAAAGTGATTAAAATGGTAAAATCGCCTAAAACAGGAGCTTATTCATTTCATGAAGAAATGATCCCAAATGATCAAGTAAAAGATTATTTTACGAAATAAGTCGGTTAAAAATATTTAAAAACTTCCCTGCGCCAAAACGTAGGGAAGTTTTTTATTTACTATTTTGTAGCTTTGCATTACCAGGAGAACTGGTCATTTCAATAATTATTTAAATACAAGAATTCATGGGTTTGTTTGATATCTTCTCTAAAGGAAATAAGGAAACTCTAGACAAAGGTTTAGAAAAAACAAAAGGAAGTTTCTTTTCCAAATTGTCACATGCCGTTGCCGGTAAATCTAAAGTTGATGATGAAGTGCTGGATGAACTGGAAGAAATTCTGGTTACATCTGATGTTGGAGTAGATACTACATTAAAAATTATTCAACGGATTGAAAATCGTGTATTGCGTGATAAATATATTGGAACAGATGAATTGACTTCAATTTTGCGTGAAGAAATTGCAAATCTGCTTATTGAAAATAACTCTGAAGATTTAGATGATTTCAGTTTACCCGAAGGCATAATTAAACCCTATGTTATAATGGTAGTGGGGGTGAATGGTGTTGGAAAAACTACCACAATTGGTAAATTAGCTTACCAATTCAAGAAAAAAGGATATTCTGTTTATCTTGGAGCAGCTGATACTTTTCGTGCTGCAGCAATTGAACAACTTGATATTTGGGGTCAAAGGGTTGATGTGCCTGTTATAAAACAAAAAATGGGTTCTGATCCAGCTTCTGTTGCCTATGATTCTGTAAGTTCAGCAAAAGCAAACAATGCCGATGTTGTTATTATTGATACAGCTGGTAGGCTTCACAATAAAATTGGGCTGATGAATGAGCTCTCCAAAATCAAGAATGTAATGAGTAAAGTAGTTGCAGGTAAACCAGACGAAGTATTATTAATACTAGATGGATCAACAGGTCAGAATGCTTTTGAGCAAGCAAAACAATTTACTGCAGCAACTGAAGTTACATCATTGGCCATCACAAAATTAGATGGAACCGCAAAAGGTGGTGTTGTAATTGGCATATCTGATCAGTTCAAGATTCCTGTAAAATATATTGGTTTAGGAGAAGGTCTAGGTGATTTACAAGTTTTCAACCGTAAGGAATTTGTAGAATCATTATTTGGGAAATAACATTTGAAATATATTTAATGAAAAATCAAATAGATGTCATTACTTTAGGTTGTTCAAAGAATTTAGTGGATTCTGAACTTCTTATGAAACAGCTTATAGCTAATGGTTATACAGTAGAGCATGATCCCCAAACTCCTCAAGGAGATATTGTGGTCATAAACACTTGTGGTTTTATTAATGATGCAAAGGAAGAGTCTATAAACACGATATTAGCTTTTGCAAATGCAAAAAAGTCAAATAAAGTGAAAAAACTTTTCGTGATGGGATGCCTCTCAGAGCGATATATGCTTGAATTGAATGAAGAAATTCCCGAAGTTGACAAGTTCTATGGTAAATTCAGTTGGAAAAACTTGATTTCAGACCTTGGTAAATCCTATTATAAAGATTTGGAATTTGAAAGATCACTTTCTACACCATCTCATTATGCATATTTAAAAATAGCTGAAGGATGTGACAGAACTTGTTCTTACTGTTCAATTCCTTTGATTACAGGTAATTATAGATCACGCAGTATAGAAGATATTGTGTGTGAGGTCCGAAATTTAGTTGCTAATGGGGTAAAAGAATTTCAATTTATAGCCCAAGACCTGACATATTATGGATTGGATTTATATAAATCAATGAAATTACCTGAATTGGTTGAACAAGTATCCGATATCCCTGGAGTAGAATGGATTCGTTTACATTATGCTTATCCAGCACATTTTCCAAATGATCTATTAAGAGTTATGCGAGAGCGTACAAATGTTTGTAATTATTTGGATATTGCTTTGCAACACATTAGTGATCATATGTTGACGAAAATGAGACGTAATATTACTAAACAAGAAACAATCGAATTAATTTCGAAATTTAGAGAAGAAGTACCAGGAATTCATTTGAGAACAACTTTGATGGTTGGACATCCTGAGGAAACGGAACAAGATTTTGAAGAGTTGATTGATTTTGTTAAGCAAACCAGATTTGAACGTTTGGGAGCTTTTCCTTATTCACATGAAGAAGGAACATACGGTGATAAGAATTACTCCGACAATGTGCCAGCTGAGGTAAAACAACAGCGCATGAATGAATTAATGGATATTCAGGAAGATATTTCATTGTCTATCAATGATATGAAAGTAGGTAAAACACTTAAAATTATTATTGATAGAGAAGATCCAGAATACTTTATTGGTCGGACTGAATTTGATTCACCAGAAGTGGATGGAGAAGTTCTGGTCAATAAAAATAAACAATTATCAATCGGAGAGTTTTATAATGCAAAGATTAATAATGCTCTTCCTTTTGATTTAGAAGCTACAATTGAATAAATTTTAATCAACGTTCTGTTGTATTAAAATACCCATCACCTGATTATTAAATATTGATAAAAAGAGAAATATGGAATAATATGACACACGAAGAATTATTAGAAAAGCTAGCAGAAAGACTCGATTGGGAACAAGCAAAAGTGACTGATGTACTGGAATCAATGGTTACAATAATAAATGAGCAATTAGTTAATAATGTTCATATTTCAATCGATGGTGTCGGTGTTTTTGAAACTTTTAAAAATGAAGAGCGCATTTCTTTAGATCCAACCACACGAGCGCGTTATCTTGTTCCACCAGAAGTGATTGCTGTTTTTAATCCCGACTTAATATTAAATAATAGATTTAAGAAAGGAGGCGACAATGAATAATGTAACTCTTTCAGAGATTGCAAATCTTGTTGCTTCAAAAGTCGACATTTCAAAAGAAGAAACAGAAGCTTTTGTAAATCAATTGTTTGAAATAATATTTGATTCGCTTACAATAGATGAGTCTATTAACATAAATAACTTCGGAACCTTTAAACTGACAAAGGTTCAAGCAAACGTAAATGATGGATCTGATAAAAATCAAGAGTTCCGTTCAGAATATAACGTGAGTTTTACACCAGATTCAGTATTAAGTAATCTTGTAAACAAACCATTTGCTCAATTTGAAAAAACATTACTTGCAGACGGAATTGATCTTGATTTACCAATACAGACTGAAATTGAAGGAGATTTTGAATTACTCGAAAAAGAAGATTTAGTTATAAACGAACAACAACTTATTATTACTGAAGTCAAAGATAAATCGAGAGATAATAAAGAGTTGGACATTGAAAAACAAGTACAAAAAAAATCCGAAGCTAATTCAAATGATAACAAAAAGCTTCCAAAATGGCCAATAATTCTTGGAGCTGCAGCAGTAATAGGAATTTTTACATATCTTTTAATCGATGATTCTTCCGATTAGTTGTTGTATTTAATTGTTTTTTTTATAAAATTGGTTAGAAATGAGTCATATAACAAACTTGTTAATTAGTAGGAGAAGCGTTCGCAAATATTCTGATGAACTTTTGGCTCCTGAAGAAACTGAATTGATTTTACAAGCAGCTTTATTGTCGCCAACATCAAAAAATAGTCACTCTTGGAATTTCATAATTGTTGAAGACAAAGAAATGCTTCAAAAGCTCTCGATTTGTAAACCTGAAAGTGGCAAATTTATTGCAGATGCAGCATTAGCAATAGTTGTTGTTGGAAATCCTTTGTTAAGTCAGGCATGGATTGAAGATGCATCGATCGCTTCTTTTGCAATGCAAATGCAAGCTGAAGATTTAGGAATAAAAAGTTGTTGGGTACAAGTTCGGAATCGTGAATTTTCTGAAACTGTCACTTCCGGTGAGTATATAAATGATTTATTAAATATCCCAATGCCATTAGAAGTGTTAAGTATTATTGCATTCGGTAAAAATCAAAAACCCCGAACCCCACATGATGTTGATGCATTGTTATGGGAAAAGATACATATTGGTAAATATCCCTTAGAATCAGATGATTCAAAATAGTAAGATAAGCATAGCAAATGAAAATAGTTTTTGTAGGATCTGGTAATTTGGCCACTCAACTTTCATTGGGACTAAAAGACTCAGGTCATTCAATTATTCAAGTATTCAGTAGGTCAATTGAAAATGCAAAGCAATTAGCCGATAAGTTAGGAGCAGAATACACGAATGATTTGCAACATATTTCTCCAGATGCTGAGTTATATTTTTTTTCAGTTAAAGATGATATTCTTGGTGAAGTCATCCATAATTTTCCTGCAACAAAAGGAGTATTGGTTCACACAGCCGGAGCAATTTCCATGAATGTATTTAAAGGACGAAAAGAAAGATATGGTGTATTTTATCCTTTACAAACATTTAATAAAAATAGGAAGATTGATTTTCATCAAATTCCTGTATTCCTTGAAGCAAGTGACAACGAGGCTTCAACTTGTTTGGAAGAAATTGCAAAAAGTGTTTCCGACCATTTTCAATTTTTGTCAAGTGAAAAAAGACAATATCTTCATTTGGCAGCTGTTTTTGCCTGCAATTTTACAAATCACATGTATGTTTTAGCTTCAAATCTGTTGAAAGATCAAGGTCTCGAGTTTGATGTATTGAAACCACTTATCAGTGAAACTGCAAATAAGGTAATGGAGCTTTCTCCTCAACTAGCTCAAACAGGTCCTGCTGTTCGTTTCGATGAGAATGTTATTCAGAAACATATTAGTTTATTAAAAGACGATGCAATTCAAGAACTTTACATTAAATTGAGTAAAAGTATCCACTCACACAACTTATATAATCAATCAAAAAATAAAGTGTAAATATTCAAATCATCATTTTATAATACAGATATTGATTGTTAACCGTATAATTACTCAGTGAAATAGAATAATAGATATTATCATTAAACGTTATATTTGTAATAGAATAACGGTAATTTGTTTTTTCATCTTTCTAATCCAAAGAAAATCGTCTAAATATGTTGTAAATTCAATTGTCTTGACACACTTCACAATTATTTAATTGAATAAATATTAACATTACAAATTTGATTCAAAATAAAACTCTACTTATATTTGTGTATTATCAATTAATCCTTATGTAGGAATGGCAAAAGTAATAGGATATGTGGAAGTAAATACGCAACGTTGCAAAGGTTGTAATTTATGCGTAGTTTCTTGTCCAACAAATGTATTAGAACTTCAACCTCGTGAAGTGAATGATAGAGGGTATCACTTCGTTTATATGAAAAATCCAGATGATTGTATAGGCTGTGCAAATTGCGGAACAGTATGTCCAGATGGATGTTTAACTGTTTACAGGAAGAAACTTGGATAGTTAGATTGAAACTTATTCAGTACAATCACATAAATAAAAGAAAATATTATGTCAGAAGAAATATCTCTGCTAAAAGGGAACGAGGCAATCGCCTATGCTGCAATTAATTATGGTGTTGACGGATATTTTGGATATCCCATTACTCCTCAATCAGAAATTATTGAGACATTGATGGCCGCAGCTCCATGGAAAACTACCGGAATGGTTGTTTTGCAAGCTGAAAGTGAGGTAGCCGCAATTAATATGGTATATGGAGGAGCTGCTTGTGGTAAATACTCAATGACTTCTTCATCAAGTACAGGAATGAGTCTGAAGCAAGAAGGAATATCTTACCTTGCAGGTGCTGAATTGCCATGCTTGTTAATAAATGTTCAGCGAGGTGGTCCCGGATTAGGAACCATACAGCCTTCTCAAGCTGATTATTTTCAGACAGTTAAAGGTGGCGGTCATGGTGATTATAAATTGATTACCCTTGCACCAAATTCAGTACAGGAAATGGCGGATTTTGTTTCTCTTGGTTTTGAACTGGCATTTAAATACCGGAATCCTGCAATGATTTTATCTGATGGAGTAATCGGTCAAATGATGGAAAAGGTGAAACTGCCTGAACCGCAGCGTCGTAGAACAGAACAAGAGATTCGTCAACAATGTCCATGGGCAACACTTGGTAAAACACCTGATAGAAAACCAAACATTATTACCTCATTAGAGCTTGATCCTGTAATCATGGAAGAAAATAATGAGCGAATTCAAGCGAAGTATCGTGAAATTGAAAAACACGAAGTAAGGTATGAAGAATTCATGTGTGAAGATGCAGAGTACCTATTAGTAGCTTTTGGTTCAACAGCCAGAATTTGTCTGAAAGTAGTTGAACTAGCCAGAAAAGAAGGATATAAGGTAGGAATGTTGCGACCCATAACTTTATGGCCATTTCCTAGTGAAATTATTAATAAATATGCAGATCAGGTAAAAGGAATTCTTACTGTAGAGATGAATGCTGGTCAGATGATAGAAGATGTGCGATTAGCAGTAAACGGAAAAGTAAAAGTAGAACATTACGGTCGTTTAGGAGGAATGGTTCCTACACCTGAAGCAACATTGGAAGCGCTAAAAGAAAAAGTGATAAACTCTTGATATGGATCCAAAATTACGTAAATTATTTTTAGTACTATTCGCTATTGGAGCGATTGCAACAATCATAGTGTTTTATGTATCAGAACGTAATCTCACATTGACTTGGATTCTTGGAGGAATAACTATTCTATGTTATATATTATTTCGGTTTACAAAGAAAAAAATCAACTAAAATGAATAAAAGTGATATAGTAAGTCCTGAAAATTTGGTTTATCAGAAACCAGTTTTGATGAACGATAATCACATGCATTATTGTCCGGGATGCTCTCATGGAGTTGTTCATAAGCTTATTGCAGAAGTTATCGATGAAATGAACATTCAGGATTCCACAATCGGTGTAGCACCAGTAGGTTGTGCCGTATTTGCATATAACTATCTCGATATTGATTGGATGGAAGCAGCTCATGGTAGAGCTCCAGCTTTAGCAACAGCAGCCAAGAGAATGAATCCCGATAAAATGGTATTCACATACCAGGGAGATGGAGACCTTGCAGCTATTGGAACAGCAGAAACTATTCATGCTTGTAACAGAGGAGAAAATATTACCATTATCTTTATTAACAACGGAATATATGGAATGACCGGAGGTCAGATGGCACCAACTACTCTAAGTAATATGGTGACATCGACTTCACCAGAGGGACGTGATGTGCAAACGATGGGGAACCCATTGAAAATATTGGATATGTTGGCATTACTTGACGGAGTATGTTTGGCTTCACGCCAGAGTGTTCATACTGCTAGTGCAGTAAAAAAAGCCAAAAGATATATTAGGTTAGCATTTGAGAACTCAATGGCTGGGAAGGGCACTTCGATTGTTGAAATTGTTTCAACTTGTAATGCAGGATGGAAAATGACCCCAGTGGATGCAAACAATTGGATGGAGGAGCATATGTTTAAAGTTTATCCCATTGGAGATTTGAAAAACATTTAAAAGAAGAGAATAATGTTACAAGAAATTGTTATAGCTGGTTTTGGAGGTCAGGGAGTATTATCAATGGGCAAGATTCTTGCCTATTCCGGAATAATGGAAGACAAAGAAGTCTCTTGGTATCCTGCTTACGGACCGGAACAACGAGGAGGAACAGCAAATGTTACCGTAGTTGTCAGTGATGAACCCATCAGTTCACCTATCGTTGATAAATTTGATGTAGTGATTGTGCTTAATCAACCATCTATGGACAAATTCGAAAATAGAGTAAAACCCGGTGGAGCACTTATTTATGATGGATATGGAATTCATCACGCACCAACACGAAAAGATATTAATGTTTATAAGGTAAATGCTATGGATGAATCTGTGAAAATGAATAACACTAAAGTATTCAATATGATTATTTTAGGTGGTTTGTTGAAAGTTTCTCCCATGGTTAAATTAGAAAATGTAATGAAAGGGTTAAAGAAGTCCCTTCCAGAACGTCACCATAAACTTTTGCCTGCAAATGAAGAAGCCATTGCTCGTGGTATGGAAATCGTTGAGCAAATACAGAAAACAGAATAATTTACAGTAAATGTAATCATTCTGTTAGAGGCCGGTTTAATTTGTATTAGACCGGCTTCGCGATTTCATAGGTTTCTGGTCTGAAGTATTTGTCTTCTTGTCCGATACTTTTTTTGGGGTTTTGTTTCCCATGTTCACTGTTCGTTTACCTTTATTCCCAGATTTCTTATTATTTTTCTTTTCAAGTACAGGGTTATATTCGGGAGCTGCTCCCAATTCTGTAGGAACAGGTATTTTGTAAATAACTTTCTGAAGGAAGCTTTCTATTTGAGAAAAACGGAACTGTTCCTGTGGAGATACAAATGTGATTGCCATTCCGGTATCGCCAGCTCTGGCAGTTCGTCCAATCCTATGTACGTAATCTTCCACATCATAAGGAACATCAAAATTGATGACAAGTGAAATATCATCGATATCAATGCCGCGAGCAACAATATCTGTAGCAACCAAAATATCAACACGTTCATTGCGGAATTCATGCATCACATGATCGCGTTGAGCCTGGTCCAGGTCGGAGTGCATTTCGTCTGCCGATAATCCCATCCTTTTAAGAGTTTTGGCAATATCTTTTACTTTCTGTTTAGAACCGGAAAAAAGAATTACTTTATTAGGTTTCTTATCTTTGAAAAGTAGTTTTACAATCTCAAGTTTCTGAGGCTCATAACAAATATATGCTGTTTGCATAATTGTTTCAGGAGGACGAGTAACGGCAATAGTTATTTCTTTGGGATTATGAAGAATAGTCTTAGCCAATTGTTGAATTTTGGGAGGCATTGTAGCAGAAAACATGATTGTTTGTCTGTCTTTAGGAAGCAAATTTGAAATTTTCATGATATCATCATAAAATCCCATATCTAGCATACGGTCAGCCTCATCGAGTATAAAATATTTTACACCCGAAAAATCAATTTTATATAAGTTGATATGTGAAAGCAGTCTTCCTGGAGTAGCAATAACCACTTCCGCACCTTTAAGCAGTCCACGTTTTTGCACATCCCAAGCATCACTGTCATTTCCTCCGTAAACGGCAACAGACGAAAACGGAGTAAAATAAGAAAAGCCCTCCATTTGTTGGTCCACTTGTTGGGCCAATTCGCGCGTAGGCTCCATGATTATTGCATTCACTTTGTGTTGGTCCTGCTTTTCTGTCTGTAGGTTATTGAGGAGTGGCAGTAAAAAAGCCGCAGTTTTCCCAGTACCTGTTTGTGCAACAGCAATAACATCTTTTTTATCTAAAATTACAGGGATTGCCTGTTCCTGTATCGGAGTAGTTTCGGTAAAATTCATTGCTTGCAGACCTTCCAAGAGAGAATCGCACAGCGGTAGTTCAGTAAATAACATCTAATAGTTCTTGTTTACACAAAGGTAATACAATTTATTGACAGTCGTTGAAAAATAATTATAGCAGATGCTTTTTTTATATTAAAAAATAATATATCTTTGCACTCACTTTTAGGAGAGATGGCAGAGTGGTCGATCGCGGCGGTCTTGAAAACCGTTGAAGTGCGAGCTTCCGGGGGTTCGAATCCCTCTCTCTCCGCAATATATGTTGTAAATCAACAAGTTGTAATATATACACACGGTTCTACGCACAAAATAGCGTTGACTGTGTGTTTTTTTTGTAGTTAATCAAATAAATAGAGCTCGCTCACGCGGCAAC
>JBAYZS010000006.1:0-79443 GCA_041672395.1 Dysgonamonadaceae bacterium
GGTGGGAGCATAGTGAGAGGAAGGTGGAAGTTAGATGGAATAAAGGTCAAAGTTAAATTATGTGAAAACGTAAGAAGGAAAAGTTTTACTTATACGAATTAATTTCCTGATAGAGTTATTACAAAAAAGAGGGTGAAATCAAATGCATGATTCACCCTCTTGAAATTTATGAAAATCTTAATTACTTAGCTCCTTGTCCCGCTATTAAAGGCCAACCCGGATTCTGATAAATAATTGATTTTGTTAAATCTGATTTATCAGTTGATGTTTGTCTGAAATTGCTTTGAGCAATAGGTTCCAGGTAATGAGCTTCAATAAAATTGTATCCATTATAGAACGAATTGTTTATGCTTACAATCTGATATGGACGCAAATATTCGCTTACGCTTTCTGGTGAAATGTTGCCGCTAGCAGGATCCACTTTGATTAAGCTTTTTCCATTAGCATCCACATAAGCCGTTTCGTAAGGAGTATTCCAGAAACGGAAACCCTCGATGTGATAGTTTTTCACTTGATCCAGCGCTCTCCATCTTTTCAAATCAGCCCAACGCATACCTTCACCAATTAACTCGTTTCGGCGTTCGCGACGAATATTATACAATGTTTTATCTAGAAGCACACCATGTGAATATGCACCCCAGTCGCCTTTGGCTTCGTTTGCCATAATTGTTGCGTTGATTGTTTTGTTATAATCTTCGTCCACTTTGGCTCTACGACGGATACTTCTCCAATAAGTATCGGCTGTTGCATCAATAGTTTTATTTTTCTCATATGATGCTTCCATGTATGTCAACATAGCTTCTACACCTCTGAACACAATACTTCCGGTGGTTCCCTTATAGTGAATTTCTCCTTGTTCAGGATCGTAGTGCTTACCTTTCTTAACAGTATAACCTGTTACTGCGCGTGTTTCAGAGCTATTAAATATGAGTGGTTTATCATAAACATTAGAAGATCCATCAGCATAATAATAGTTTACATCGCCATCTTTTTTAGTGAAAATCACAATTCTTGAGTCTCTACCGTCTAATGTAGTGTTTACACCAACATCACCTTTATATCCTGATGCCGGATCATAAATAGGCAGACCGTTACTCATGACAAACGATTCAACCAATCCTTTTGTCCATCCTGATGATCCTCCATTTCTTTCAAGTTCCATTTGCACATTGTGTGTGGTTTGTCCATCAACAAACTGGCGCCACATTAGAACTTCGGGATATTTTTCCATGTTTACATCAGCAAACATAACATAATAAGGATTTAGTGTGTTGAAATTGCTGTCCATTCCCTCTCTTGTAGCAGTATTCTCAGTTAGACTGTTAACCATTTTATCGCCAACAATCTTAGAGTCTTTCATTGCTTCTGTCAAGAAATAGTCGATCTCACTGTCGATATTGAAATCTTTAATATCTTCAGTATTACCTTGCCATCCGGCTCCACCTGGAACCAAAGCTGTTCCTTTATGATATTTTTCCCATGTAGCTTCATATAAAGCAACTCGTGCACGTAGCAGATGTGCAACATCTTTTGATATTCTGTTTTTGCCAAATGGAGGTTCGTTTTGCAACAATTCAGTTGCTTTTGAAAGATCCTCAAGAATAAAACGAGCTACTTTGTTGCGTGGTTGTCTTTTGCTGGCATCAATCAACACTTGTTCTTGGTCGGGCAATGCAGTTGTAATAATTGGGAAATCTCCCAGATTTTGCAGTTTATCAAAATAAGCATAAGCACGTATTACATACATTTCGCCAATATAATGCTTAATATTTGATTGATTTCCAGTAATTAAGCCAGCTTCATATTTTGGCAATACATTATCGAAGAAATAGTTAACTGAACGAATATTTGAAAAATCCCAAGCACCTCCTGATGCAGCAACTTTTTTGTCGCCCGGCACCCAAATATTGCTTCCTGAAGGACCTGCTTGGTTGTCGGTGTTGTTATCATAACCAAAAGTAGAGATTCCATATTGGCCAGGTTGGATGCTTGTAAAAGCATAAGAATTGATTGAATAAGCGGCCAAATCTCCTTCAGAGCCAAAAAATCCACCAGGAGTCAATTGGTCTAAAGGTTCTCTTTCAAGAAAATCACTACATGACACTAATCCAAGAGAAAGGATTACTATTGATGCTATTATTATATTTATTTTTTTCATTTGAATCAATTATTAAAGGGTTACACTTAATCCAACTGAAATAGTTTGTGAAAGTGGGTAGGTTTTACCTTCACCCCATCCTCCAACTCCAAGAATTTCAGGATCAAACATTTTTGATAATTTTGTGATTGTTCCCAAATTTTCTCCAGATACAAATAATCTCAAGTTGTTTACAGAGAATTTTTGTGAAAATTCAGCAGGAAGTGTATAACCTAATGTAACGTTTTTAAGTCTCACATATGCAGCATCTTGCAGATACTTTGTTTGTGTACGTCTGTTTTTACTATCATTCCAGTTAGGACGAGGATAGTATGCATCGAGATTTTCACCAAGTGGGTGGTTGGCATCGTTTCTGAAATAATCCATATGAGGTTTGTAGACCATCGATTGCCATTTTCCGCCATCGCCACCCCAAAACATCATTCCTCCTGCCATATAATCGCGTTTCATAACACCTTGGAAGAACACTTTCAAATCAAATCCTTTCCAGCTTCCATCGAGGTTTAAACCAAAATTGTATCTTGGAGTTGAATTACCGATGATTGAGCGGTCGCCTGATTTGTCTGCAGTTCCTTCGCCTCCGTCAACAGCACCACTTTTATCCAAGTCGGCAAACATGATATCACCTGACATCCAGTTGCTTCCTAAAGCGCTTTGACCGCCATTTGGCAATGATGCCAAGTGATCATTCATTTCTTGGTCTGTTTTAGCGATACCAATTGTTGTGTATCCCCATATATCTCCTAAAGTTGCTCCTTCATAATAATCACCCAAATTCTTTGCAGGATTGGGATATTTTGTAATTTTTTGTTTGCTGTCGGCTAAATTGAAGGTAACTCCATATTTGAAATCATCTACTACATCGCGCCAAGAAAGAACAAATTCGAATCCTCTTGATTCCATGTTCAGGTTGTTAACCTTGGGAACTTCGGTACCAAGTGTTGCAGGAAGTTCTGGTGCAGGACCAACCATGTCCAGTGATTGTCTGAGGAACCAGTCGATTGAGCCATTAAGTCTGCCATTGAACATTGTAAGATCCAGTCCCACGTTTGTAGTACGAATTCTTTCCCAAGTTAATAAAGCGGAAACTAAACCTCCTTCGGCTGCAATATTAGGTCTTTTACCACCAAGTAACCATTCACCTAAATAGTAGCTACCCCAATTATTTTTATTGTAACGAATTGTTCTATAAAATGGGTACCAGTTGTCGGTGTTTTGATTTCCCAGCTCACCCCACGATGCACGTAGTTTGAGGTTGCTCATAATATCTGTATAATCTTCAAAGAATTCTTCGCGAGCGACGTTCCATCCTGCAGAAAATGAGGGGAATACGTTCCATCTTTGATCTTCAAGAAAGCGAGATGTTCCGTCGTATCGTAGATTTACTTCAGCAAGGTATCTTCCCATATAGTCATAGTTGACACGACCAAAAAATCCCATTGTGGACCAATGTCCGTATCCTCCTGTATTTTGTGGATTTTTTTCTGTTGTATTTAAAGTAGGATGTCCAATAGATTGTACAATATCTTTTGTAGCATTTATTGATCTGTCATTATATAACTCGCTCTGGAAACCTAACATACCTTTTATGGTATGTCCATCTCCAAATTCTTTGGTATAATCAGTGAAAATATTTGTGTTGAAGAAGTTAGACTTGTAGGCATATTCTTTTACACCTGATGTTGCATTATCATACACATATGGGTTTTTATTGACATCATATGCATAGGTTGTAAGCCAATCTGTGTGACTAAAATTGTTGCCTGTTCTATAGTTTAATTCAACATTTATATTCCAATTTTCTATTGGGGTAACCAACAGACTTAATTGCTGTGTAAGTTGATCTTGTTGTGAAGCGTAACGTCCGCCATCTGTCAACTGATATACTTTTGAGTCGCCGGTATAATATCCATTTGGATCTGTGACCGGGATAATTGGCCAATAACGAGTTACGTTGTGATAAAATAAACCATCCATATATGATGGTGCATCATAATCTGATCTTACAAATCTAGCATTGTATCCAATACTAACTTTGTCTGATAATTTGGAATTTATCTTTGCATTTAAAGAATATCTTTGTTTGTTGTCGTTTCCAAAATTTAACAAACCTCCTTGATTCAGGTAGTTTCCTGAAATGAAATATTGTAGTTTTTCGGTTCCTCCATTTAAACTTATTGAATGTTCTTGTGTAAATGAATTACCGAAATGGGTCTTTAGCCAATCTGTATTGCCCACGGGAAGTAGTTCTAGATTGTCCCAAACTTCCCATTTGTTTGATGAAGTTGGCCACATCGACTGTGAGCTGTTATCATTTTGATAAGCTTTGATTTGATCTAATTTTGCATCTGAGAACATGTCCCCATCAGGTTGTGCATCGTTGAAATATAATGCAAAATTATATGAATCAGCCATTTCAGGTTGATTTAATGGAGATATGAACCGGAAATTGTTATTATAGTTAACAACATTTTTCCCTTCTTTTCCGCTCTTAGTGGTTATCAAAATTACACCGGCGGGTGCACGTGAACCATAAATTGATGAAGCTGCCGCATCTTTCAATACAGAGATATTCTCAATGTCTTGTGGATTTATCATGTTGATATCTCCTTCCATTCCATCAATCAAAATTAATGGTGAGGCATTTGAACCTGCTCCAATTGTACCGGTACCACGGATATTGAATGCTTTATTGGAATTTAATGCTCCTCCGCCGCTACCGGTGCTGAAATTCATTCCCGGGACAACGCCTTGAAGTGCTTCTGTAACATTGTTGATAGGGCGGGATGCAATATCATCTGCACTAACTGCAGATACAGAGCCGGTTACATTCACTTTCTTTTGTGTGCCAAAACCTACAACTACTACTTCTTCAAGTAATTTTGCATCGGTTGCCATCACAAGATTAATGGTGCTCTGACCCTTTACCGGGACTACTTGAGTTACCATTCCTACATAACTGAACTGTAAAGATCCATCGGAGGGCACATTGCTTAATGTGTATTTACCATCAATGTCTGTTAAAGTTCCATGACTTGAATTCCCCGCTACAACGACTGTTGCGCCAATAACGGTCATACCTGTTTCATCAATAACTGTACCTGATATAGTTATGTTTTGAGCTGAAACAACAAGGGCACATACACTCATAATAAGTGTAAAAAGTCCTTTTAGATTAAAGAGTTTTTTTCTTTTCATTCTTAATAAAACTGTAAATATATGGATAACAAAATTAAATAATTAGTTATATCTTGTAAAAATACAACAAGATATTAAATAATAAAAATCATGGTATATTAAATATTAATAAAAATTATAAAAGCCGAAGGCTAATTATATTTATTGTTTGAATTATTGATATATAAAAAACAAAAAAACCGCCCTGAATCAGGACGGTTTTTATAATGTTAATTAAATTTGATTTAGTTTTCTACTTCATCAAACAACTGAATACGTTTGTTTGCATTATACTTGTCAAAATCTTCTTTTGTTCCAACAATAAGTTTTCCGAATTCACGTTGACCTGTTCCGGCAGGAATAAGGTGACCACAAATAACGTTTTCCTTAAGACCTTCCAAATGATCAACTTTTCCGTTGATTGCTGCGTCATTAAGTACTTTTGTTGTTTCCTGGAAAGAAGCTGCAGACATGAAGCTTTCTGTTTGAAGTGCTGCACGCGTAATTCCTTGCAAGATTTGATTTGCAGTTGCTGGAATAGCATCTCTGGCATCAACTGTCTTTAGGTCTCGACGTTTCAGTGAACTGTTTTCGTCTCGCAATTTACGTGAAGTAACAATTTGACCTGGTTCAAATATTTCAGAATCACCGGCATCAACAATTACTTTTTTACCCCAAATACGATCGTTCTCTTCCATGATGTCGTGTTTGTTTACAAGTTGTTGTTCAAGGAATCTTGTGTCTCCCGGGTCAACGACTTCTACTTTACGCATCATCTGACGAACGATTACTTCAAAGTGCTTATCGTTAATTTTCACACCTTGTAATCGGTAAACATCTTGTACTTCGTTTACTATATATTCCTGAACGGCAGTTGGACCTTTAATTGCCAATATATCTTGAGGAGTGATTGCTCCATCTGATAAAGGCATTCCGGCTCTTACATAATCGTTTTCCTGCACTAATATCTGCTTGGAAAGTGATACCATGTATTTCTTAATTTCTCCTGTTTTGGATGTTACGGAAATTTCCTGATTACCTCTTTTGATCTTACCAAAGGATATTTCACCGTCAATTTCAGAAACAACTGCTGGGTTAGATGGATTTCTTGCTTCAAATAATTCTGTAACACGTGGTAGACCTCCGGTAATATCACCGGCTTTACCAACGGCGCGTGGTATTTTTACTAAAATATCACCAGCTTTAATGGTGTCATCTTCATTTTTAACAACGTGAGCACCTAATGGCAATGTGTAAGTACGGAGAATATCATCGTCTTTATTTACAATGTGCGCTGAAGGAGCTTTTGTCTTATCACGTGACTCTATGATAATCTTTTCTTTTAATCCTGTTTGCTCATCCGATTCAACTTTAAAGGTTATGTTTTCAATAAAGTTGTCGAAATGAATTTTACCACCTGCTTCTGAGATGATAACAGCATTAAAAGGATCCCATTCGTATATTAAATCACCTTTTGAAACAGTGTCATTATCATTAAAATATAGTTTTGCACCATATGGAACATTGTGAGCCAACAATATGATTTTTGTGTTTGGATCAACAATACGCATTTCTACCAAACGACTGACAACAACTTTGACTGGTCTGCCTGTTGAATTTACTTCTTCTGTCTCAACAACACGAAGTTCATCGAATTCAAGTTTACCTTCGTATTTGCTTATCATATTGTTTTCTGCAGCAATATTCGATGCAATACCTCCCACGTGGAATGTACGAAGTGTAAGCTGGGTACCGGGCTCACCAATAGATTGAGCAGCAATAACTCCAACAGCTTCTCCTTTTTGTACCATTCTACCGGTTGTAAGGTTACGTCCATAACATTTGGCACAAACTCCATGATGAGACTCACAAGTGAGTACTGAGCGGATTTCAACTCGTTCAATGGGAGATTCTTCTATTCTTTTTGCTACATCTTCAGTGATTTCATCACCAGAATGAACTATTATTTCTCCTGTGTTAGGATGTTGAACATCGTGAACAGATACTCGACCTAATATTCTTTCGTATAGTGATGCAATAACTTCATCATTATTCTTTACAGCTGTGGCAATTAATCCACGTAATGTGCCGCAATCTTCTTCATTGATAATGACATCTTGAGATACATCAACCAAACGACGAGTAAGATATCCAGCATCGGCTGTTTTCAACGCAGTATCGGCAAGACCTTTACGGGCACCGTGCGTGGAAATAAAGTATTCCTGAACTGAAAGTCCTTCCTTGAAGTTCGACAAAATAGGGTTCTCAATAATCTGAGGTCCTTCAGCTCCACTTTTTTGAGGTTTTGCCATCAAACCACGCATACCGGACAACTGACGAATTTGTTCACGAGAACCACGAGCTCCGGAATCAAGCATCATATAAACAGAATTGAATCCTTGATCGTCTTCAGCAAGTTGCTTCATCAAGACATTGGATAACTTGGAATTAATGTGGGTCCAAGTGTCAATGATTTGATTGTAACGCTCGTTAAATGTGATGAAACCGTTACTATAGTTGTCGATAATTTGTTCTACTTCGTCATAGCCTTCATTGATGAGTTGCTCTTTTTCTTTTGGGATAATAACATCTCCTAAGTTGAAAGATAAGCCACCCTTGAAAGCCATACGGTATCCAAGATTCTTGATATCATCAAGATATTGTGCTGTGCGAGAAACGCCACATTTTTTAATAACTAATGTGATAATCTCACGAAGTGATTTCTTAGAAAGAAGCTCATTTATATAACCTACTTCTTTAGGTATGTATTCGTTTGTGATAACACGACCTACAGATGTTTCATGCATTTTACGAATAGGATTTCCCTCTTCATCAATGTCGTCAACAATAACTTTTATTGGTGAATGAATATCAACTTTTCCTTCATTGTAAGCAATAATTGCTTCTTCTTCACCATAGAAAGTGAGACCTGAACCTTTTGCTCCTGGTCTGATTTTGGTAATGTAATACAATCCAAGAACCATGTCCTGAGAAGGAACGGTAATTGGTGCTCCATTAGCAGGATTAAGGATGTTATGTGAGCCTAACATTAATAACTGAGCTTCCAAAATGGCCTCATTACCCAATGGGAGGTGAACTGCCATTTGGTCTCCGTCAAAGTCGGCATTGAAAGCCGTACATGCAAGTGGATGAAGTTGAATTGCTTTACCTTCAATCATTTTTGGTTGAAATGCCTGAATTCCTAATCGGTGAAGAGTAGGGGCACGGTTTAGCATTACTGGATGTCCTTTCATCACATTCTCAAGAATATCGTAAACAACCGGTTCTTTTCTGTCGACAATTTTTTTTGCCGATTTCACGGTTTTTACTATACCTCTTTCAATGAGTTTGCGAATGATAAACGGTTTATAAAGTTCAGCTGCCATATCTTTTGGCAAACCGCATTCATGCATTTTTAACTCGGGACCAACAACAATAACTGAACGTGCAGAGTAGTCGACACGTTTTCCTAATAGGTTTTGACGAAAACGACCTTGTTTACCTTTTAAACTGTCAGAAAGGGATTTTAATGGTCGGTTTGAATCTGATTTGATAGCACTCGATTTGCGAGAGTTATCAAACAATGAATCCACTGCTTCCTGAAGCATTCGCTTTTCGTTTCGAAGAATAACTTCCGGAGCTTTAATATCGATTAATCGCTTTAATCTGTTATTACGGATAATAACGCGACGGTATAAATCATTTAAATCGGATGTGGCAAAGCGTCCTCCATCAAGAGGTACCAGCGGACGAAGATCTGGAGGGATTACTGGAATCACTTTCATGATCATCCATTCCGGCTTATTTACATTCTTAGAACTTCTGAATGCTTCTATTACCTGTAACCTTTTCAGAGCTTCGTTTTTACGTTGCTGAGAAGTTTCTGTATCAGCACTGTGACGCAATTGATTTGTCAAAGAATCCAGATTAGTACGTTGAAGCATATCTAACAAAGCTTCTGCTCCCATTTTTGCAATGAATTTGTCGGGATCAGAATCGTCGAGCATCTGATTTTCTTTTGGAAGAGTATCAAGTGCTGCTAAATATTGTTCTTCTGTAAGCTGGGCCCCTACTTCATATTGGACTTCTTTATCGTCATTTACATCTTTTAAAATACCCGGCTGAATAATTACATATCTTTCGTAATAGATGATAGAATCAAGTTTCTTTGTTGGAATTCCAAGCAAATAACCGATTTTGTTCGGCAATGATCTGAAATACCAAATGTGTGCAACTGGAACTACTAAATGGATATGTCCAGTTCGTTCACGACGAACTTTCTTTTCTGTTACTTCTACACCGCATCGGTCACAAACTATACCTTTATAGCGAATTCTCTTGTATTTACCGCAATGACATTCGTAGTCTTTTACCGGTCCGAATATTCGCTCACAGAATAGTCCGTCACGCTCGGGCTTGTATGTGCGGTAATTAATTGTTTCAGGTTTTAATACTTCACCATAAGAGTTTTCAAGTATTTCTTCCGGAGAAGCTAAACTGATAGAGATTTTTGAAAAGTTACTCTTTATCTTGTTATCTTTTCTGTATGCCATATATTTTATATATAAAGAGTTAATCGATTGTTTTTTTGAAAACGAGCAGTGAACTGGATAAACCAGTTACACTGCGTATAAGAATTATTAGTCAAGTGTTACACTTAGACCTAGACCACGTAATTCGTGGAGTAATACATTCAATGACTCAGGAATACCGGGTTGTGGCATTGGCTCGCCTTTAACAATTGCTTCATAAGCTTTTGAACGACCAACAACATCATCGGATTTAATAGTCAGGATTTCTTGTAGGATATTTGATGCACCAAATGCTTCTAGTGCCCATACTTCCATTTCTCCAAATCGTTGACCTCCAAATTGGGCTTTACCACCAAGGGGTTGCTGAGTAATTAGTGAATATGGTCCGATTGAACGTGCATGCATCTTATCTTCAACCATATGGCCGAGTTTTAGCATGTATATTATTCCAACAGTAGCAGGTTGATCAAAGCGTTCGCCGGTTCCTCCATCATAAAGATAAGTTTTACCATAACGCGGAACACCTGCTTTGTCAGTCCAATCAACTAAATCATCTAATGAGGCTCCATCAAAAATTGGTGTTGCAAATTTTACACCTAACTCTTTACCTGCCCAGCCAAGAACAGTTTCGAAAATCTGTCCTAAGTTCATACGTGAAGGTACACCCAGAGGGTTTAATACTATGTCAACTGTTGTTCCATCATCAAGGAAAGGCATATCTTCTTGTCGTACGATTTTTGAGACAATACCTTTATTTCCGTGGCGTCCAGCCATTTTATCACCAACTTGAATCTTACGTTTCTTAGCCACATAAACTTTAGCAATCTGCATGATTCCCGAAGGAAGTTCATCACCAATTGTAAGATCAAAACGTTTACGTTTCAAATCAGAATCGATTTCTTTGTGTTTACGCAAATAATTGATTACAGTTTGACGGATTAAATCGTTTGTATGTGATTCTGTAGTCCATTTTGTGAGTTGAACTGCCTGATAATCAATATCCGATAAAACCTTTAGTGTAAACTTTGTTCCTTTAGTAACTACTTCATTTGTGGTGTAATCTTTAACACCTGCAGATGATTTGCCTTCTGTAAGTTTGAGCAATTTCTCTATCAGTATTCTACGAAGATTTTCTAATTTCGTTTCATACTCTTCATCTAATTTGGGAAGCAATGCTTTATTTGATAATTTACCTTTTCCTTTTTTACCTGCTTTAGCAAATAAATTAGTTCCGATAATTACTCCTTTAAGCGAAGGTGATGCTTTTAGTGATGCATCTTTAACATCTCCTGCTTTATCACCAAAAATTGCACGAAGTAATTTTTCTTCTGGTGATGGGTCTGATTCTCCTTTTGGAGTAATTTTACCAATTAAGATATCTCCCGGTTTTATTCGAGCACCAATACGTATAATACCTCTTTCGTCCAGATCTTTTGTAGCTTCTTCGCTAACATTTGGAATGTCTGAAGTAAGTTCCTCCAATCCACGCTTTGTTTCTCTAACTTCAAGTGAGAATTCTTCTACGTGTACAGAAGTGAAAACATCGTTACTTACCATTCTTTCATTAAGAACAATGGCATCCTCATAGTTATAACCTTTCCAAGGCATGAATGCCACTTTCAGGTTCCTTCCAATTGCAAGTTCACCTTTTTCGGTGGCATAACCTTCTGTAAGGATTTGTCCTTGAACTACTTTATCTCCCTCGTTACAAATTGGACGTAAGTCGATAGTTGTATTTTGGTTTGTTCTGCGGAACTTTGGAATAGAATATGTTTTTATCGAGTCTTCGAAATTAACAAATTCTTCTTCTTCTGTTCTGTCATATTTAATTTTAATAGTTGTAGCATCTACATATACTATTTTGCCGCTTCCTTCAGCTGTGATTTGTGTGCGTGAATCAAAAATTAGCGGTCCTTCAATTCCGGTACCAACAATTGGAGATTCGCTACGCATCAACGGAACAGCCTGGCGCATCATGTTTGATCCCATCAATGCTCGGTTAGCGTCATCATGCTCAAGAAATGGAATAAGCGCTGCTGCAATAGATGCAATCTGCATTGGAGAAACGTCCATATAGTCAACGTCTTCAGGAGTGACAACTGGGAAGTCGGCATTCTCTCTTGATTTTACGCGTTGATTAACCAAATGACCGTTTTCTTCATATGGCTCATTTCCTTGAGCTATAATTTTTCCTTCTTCTGCTTCAGCAGCAAGATATACTATTTCATCATTCTTAGTATTTACTTTTCCATCTGTTACAACTCTATAAGGTGTTTCGATGAATCCCAAATCGTTAATTTTGGCATAAACACAAAGAGAAGAAATAAGTCCAATGTTTGGTCCTTCTGGAGTTTCAATTGGACAAAGACGTCCGTAGTGAGTATAATGAACGTCACGAACTTCAAATCCTGCTCGTTCACGAGAAAGACCACCTGGACCTAGAGCTGATAAACGACGTTTATGGGTAATCTCTGCTAGTGGATTTGTTTGATCCATAAACTGAGATAACGCATTTGTTCCAAAGAATGTATTAATAACAGAAGAAATTGTTTTTGCGTTGATCAAATCAATAGGCGTAAACACTTCATTGTCACGTACATTCATTCTTTCACGAATGATTCGAGCCATACGGTTCAAACCAACACCAAACTGATTATATAATTGTTCGCCGACAGTGCGTACACGTCTATTACTTAGGTGATCAATATCATCAACCTGAGCTTTAGAATTTACTAATTCAATTAGATATTTGATAATTTCAATAATATCCTCTTTTGTTAGCACGCGGATATTCTCATCTGTCTGCAGATTTAATTTCTTGTTAATTCGGTAACGACCAACATCGCCTAAATCGTATCTCTTTTCAGAGAAGAACAGATTGTTAATAACCTCTCGAGCACTTGAATCATCTGGTGGTTCAGCGCTACGTATCTGTCGATAAATGTATTTAACTGCATCGATTTCCGAATTACTCGGATCTTTTTGCAATGTATTGTATATTATTGAAAAATCTGAAGAACCTGGAGTTTCTTTGTGAAGTAAAATAGATTCTACTCCAGAATCCAGTATCAGATCCATTTGTTCTTCTTCAAGAATTGTTTCACGGTCGATAATCATTTCATATCGTTCAATAGAAGTCACTTCGCCAGTATCTTCGTCTACAAAGTCTTCCATCCACGTTTTTGAAACACGGGCCGCTAATTTTCTGCCAATACTCTTTTTCAGATTTGTCTTTGACACTTTAATTTCTTCCGCAAGATTGAAAATTTCAAGGATATCCTTGTCTCTTTCAAAACCTATTGCTCGAAGTAATGTTGTGACAGGCAGTTTCTTTTTACGATCAATGTATGCATACATAACATTGTTAATGTCTGTTGCAAATTCAATCCATGATCCTTTAAAAGGAATAATACGCGCAGAATAAAGTTTTGTACCGTTGGCATGCACACTTTGTCCAAAGAATACCCCCGGTGAACGGTGTAATTGAGAAACAATAACTCTTTCCGCCCCGTTGATAACAAAAGTTCCTTTTTCTGTCATGTAAGGAATCGTCCCTAAATAGACATCCTGAATAACAGGTGCGAAATCTTCGTGATCAGGGTCTGTACAATACAAGTATAGTTTAGCTTTTAATGGAACACTATAAGTGAGTCCTCTTTCATTGCATTCGTCAATAGTGTAACGAGGAGGATCAACATAATAGTCGAGAAATTCGAGGACAAAATTATTGCGGGTGTCAGTGATAGGGAAGTTTTCAGTGAAAACTTTATAAAGCCCTTCGTTTTTTCTGCTTTCGGGAGGGGCATCAAGTTGTAGAAAATCTTGAAACGATTTTAGCTGTACAGCCAAAAAATCGGGGTATTCAAGAGGATTCTTGATTGATGTAAAATTTATTCTTTGATTGTTGGCTTTAATTGATGACATAGCTGGAGTTTTTTATTGAACTAAATAGAAATGACACAAAAGGTTAAGAATCTTCCTAGGAAGATTCCTAACCAAATAACCTATTTTAGGTGACCTTTGTTATTTAAGTTCAACTTCTGCTCCGGCTTCTTCAAGTTGTTTTTTCAATGATTCTGCTTCTTCTTTAGAAACACCTTTTTTGATTTCACTAGGAGCTGCGTCAACTAAATCTTTAGCTTCTTTTAAACCAAGACCTGTTAACTCTTTAACTGCTTTTACAACTTGTAGTTTTGCTGCACCAGCACTCTTTAATAAAACATCGAAAGAAGTTTGTTCTTCTACTACGGCTTCAGCGCCGGCTGCAGGTCCTGCAGCAACAGCAACTGCTGCAGCAGCTGGCTCGATACCATATTCTGTTTTTAAAATTTCAGCAAGTTCGCTAACTTCTTTTACGGTCAAGTTAACTAATTGTTCAGCAAATGCTTTTAAGTCTGCCATTTTTTGTTATGATTTAAATTGATTATTGATTTTTATTTTTTGTGAATAAATCACTTTTCCGAGAGGGTTGTTAATATACCATGAATGGTGTTTCCTCCGGATTGAAGAGCTGATATAACATTCTTTGCAGGTGACTGCAGTAAAGCGATAACATCTCCGATAAGTTCATTTTTACTTTTGATATTTACAAGATCTTTCAAAGTGTTAGCTCCAATAAAGAAGCTTTCTTGAACATAAGCACCCTTTAATTTAGGTATCTCATTCTTGTATTTATCTATTAATTTAGCGGGTGCATTAGCTGCATTGGAAAACATAATTGCTGTATTACCTTTTAAAATAGGATACAGTTCTTCATAATTTTTGTCCAATGAATCAAATGCTTTACGTAGCAAAGTGTTTTTAACAACCAGCAGTTTAATGTCTTGTTTTGAACAATCTCTTCTCAACTGATTTGTTTTAGCTGCATTAAGTGTAGCTATATCAGTAAGATAAAAGTGTTCATACTCTTTAACATAACTTGCTAATTTGTTTATAATAAGATTTTTATCTTCCTTCTTCATTTTTCGTTCTCCTTTTCGTTAATTTTCGTCTATTGATTTCGGGTCAATACTTAGTCCCGGACTCATAGTACTGGAAAGATAAATGCTCTTAATATAAGTACCTTTTGCTGCTGTCGGTTTCAGTTTGATTAGCGTTTGAATAAATTCTTTCGCATTTCCACTAATTTGTTCGACTGTAAAAGATACTTTTCCGATTGAAGTATGAATAATACCAGCTTTGTCTACTTTAAAGTCGATTTTCCCCTGTTTTACCTCTTGAACTGCTTTCGCAACGTCAATGGTAACAGTACCGCTTTTTGGGTTTGGCATCAAGCCACGGGGTCCTAAGATACGTCCTAAGGCACCGATTTTACCCATGATGGCGGGTTGTGTGATAATAACATCCACATCAGTCCAACCTCCTTTTATTTTTTCGATATATTCATCAAGTCCTACATAGTCGGCGCCAGCTTCTTTAGCTTGGGTTTCGACATCAGGAGTACATAATACAAGAACTCTGACTTGTTTACCAGTTCCATGAGGTAGAGATACTACACCTCTAACCATCTGATTCGCTTTTCGAGGATCTACGCCAAGACGTACATCGATATCCACAGATGCATCGAATTTTGTTGTGGTGATTTCTTTCACCAAGGCAGATGCTTCTTTCAGCGTGTAGGCTCTTCCTGCTTCAATCTTGCTATTAGCTAACTTTTGATTTTTTGTAAGTTTACTCATTTTTTCAATTGAAGTTTAATTAATTAATATCATCAGGAAAATCCCCTTTAACTGAGATACCCATACTACGAGCAGTTCCTGCAACCATGCGCATTGCTGATTCCATTGTGAAACAATTTAAGTCCGGCATCTTTTCTTCAGCAATTGCTTTTACCTGATCCCAGGTGATTTCAGCAACTTTCTTACGATTAGGTTCAGCCGAACCTCCTTTTATTTTGCTCGCCTCTAATAGTTGAATCGCTACCGGTGGTGTTTTAACAATAAAATCAAAAGACTTATCGGTATAATAAGTAATTACTACTGGTAATACTTTGCCGGCTTTGTCTTGAGTTCTGGCATTGAATTGCTTGCAAAACTCCATAATGTTAATCCCTTTAGAACCTAATGCGGGTCCAACGGGTGGAGATGGGTTTGCAGCTCCTCCTTTGATTTGTAATTTTAGTTGTCCAGCAACTTCTTTTGCCATTTTCTTTGATTTATTTAATTACGGTTTTGAAACACGCGAAAGAATGTACAGTGTGCGTAACCAACTTCTGTTATTATTCTTTCTCTACTTGCATATATCCCAACTCTAGGAGTTGTTTACGACCAAAGATTTTAACCATCACTTTAAGTTTCTTTCTCTCGTCATTTACTTCTTCTACTACGCCGGAAAAACTGCTGAAGGGACCACTGGTCACTTTAACGTTTTCCCCTGGATAAAAATGCAGATCAAATTCATCACTTGATTCTCCCATCTCATCCATTTTGCCAAGAAGACGCTTTACCTCAGAATCTCTAAGAGGTTGAGGATCAGTCGTATTGGGAAGAAATCCCGCTACGAAGTTAATGTTTTTAAGTTCGTGAATTACTTCACCCGTAAGACGTGCTTCAATGAGTACGTATCCGGGAAGAAAAGGACGCTCTTTCGCAACTTTTTTTCCACCTCGTACTATAAAAGTTTTGTCTGTCGGAATAAGAACTTGAGAGATATACTTACCTAATTCGGTTTTTTGAATTTCTGTCTCAAGGTATTCTTTGACTTTGTTCTCTTTACCACTAACAGCACGCAAGACGTACCATTTGTATTCGTTTTCAGCCATTTTAATTCCTTAATTTCAGATTACAAAATACCATAAAGAAGCTTTAAAATCCAATCGAAAAGAACATCTACGCCAAATACTATAAGTGCGATTATAAGGGAAGCAATCAATACAATCACAGTACTGCTGGATAGCTCTTGTCTTGTTGGCCAGGATACTTTATGAACTAATTCATTATAAGCATCTTTGAAATATACAACTATTTTTTTCATTTATATTGGTTCATTTTGCACGGGTCGAGAGACTCGAACTCCCGACACCTGGTTTTGGAGACCAGTGCTCTACCAAACTGAGCTAGACCCGTAAATGACTTAGTTGGAGTAAATGACTCCAACTAAGTTTTATTAGATTAGTTTAATAATTCAGTTATCTGTCCAGCTCCAACTGTACGTCCACCTTCACGTATGGCGAAGCGAAGACCTATGCTACAAGCTACCGGATAGATTAGATCCACTTCGATAGTAACGTTATCACCAGGCATTACCATTTCTACACCTTCAGGAAGATGAATCTCACCTGTAATATCAAGTGTACGAATATAGAATTGAGGACGATAGTTATTATGGAATGGAGTGTGACGTCCACCTTCTTCTTTCTTCAAGATATAAACCTCAGCTTTAAATTTAGAGTGAGGAGTAACTTTTCCCGGGTGTGTGATTACCATACCACGTTTGATCTCTTCTTTATCAATACCGCGGAGCAGCAAACCAACATTGTCACCAGCTTGACCATCGTCAAGAATTTTACGGAACATTTCAACTCCGGTAACTACTGATTTCTTTCCTTCAGAGCCCAATCCAATGATTTGAACTTCATCTCCTGTTTTGATAAGGCCAGTTTCTATACGACCTGTAGCAACAGTACCACGACCAGTGATAGAAAATACGTCTTCAACAGGCATCAAGAATGGTTTATCAACATCACGTGGAGGCAGCGGAATCCATGTATCAACAGCATCCATCAGTTCCATTACTTTATCTTCCCATTTTGGATCACCGTTCAAAGCACCCAAAGCAGAACCTTGAATAAAAGGAGTGTTGTCACCATCAAAATTATAGAAAGAAAGAAGTTCTCTCATTTCCATTTCTACAAGTTCGAGCATTTCGGCATCGTCCACTAAGTCACATTTGTTCATGAAAACAACCAATCTTGGAACGTTTACTTGGCGTGCAAGTAGGATGTGTTCACGAGTTTGAGGCATTGGACCGTCAGTAGCTGCAACAACAATGATTGCACCGTCCATCTGAGCAGCACCAGTAACCATGTTTTTTACATAGTCAGCGTGACCTGGACAGTCAACGTGTGCATAGTGGCGATTTGCTGTTTCATATTCTACGTGTGAAGTATTGATTGTAATACCTCTTTCTTTTTCTTCGGGAGCGTTGTCAATCGAATCGAATGAGCGAACTTCAGAGAAACCTTTTTTACTTAATACGGTTGTTATAGCAGCCGTTAAGGTTGTTTTACCGTGGTCAACGTGGCCGATTGTACCGATGTTAACATGCGGTTTTGATCGGTTAAAATGTTCTTTTGCCATAAAATGTCCTATTAATAGTTTATAAAAAGTATATGTTATTTAATTTCTTATCTGTTTTAAAACACATTCCTCTGTGCAAAGCCAATAATACTTGCTTTCACAGAGTTTTAAATCAAAAAAAAGAGCCGATGGCGGGAGTTGAACCCGCGACCTCTTCCTTACCAAGGAAGCGCTCTACCCCTGAGCTACATTGGCAAAAGAGCGGAAGACGGGACTCAAACCCGCGACCCTCAGCTTGGAAGGCTAATGCTCTATCAACTGAGCTACTTCCGCAAATTCACCACTTCTATGTGGATACTTTAGCAAAGCTAACTATATCCTGAAAGGGGTGTGGGCAGTGATGGATTCGAACCACCGAAGGCTAAGCCAGCTGAGTTACAGTCAGCCCCATTTGGCCACTCTGGTAACTGCCCTTTCTGTTTTTTTGAGCCTCTTGTCGGATTCGAACCAACGACCCCGAGATTACAAATCACGTGCTCTGGCCAACTGAGCTAAAGAGGCTTGTTTTGATGATTAACCGCCTCGCTCTAATTTTTCAAGAGCGAAACGGTCGCAAAGGTAATTATAATTTTTAATATAGCAAAAATTTGTTTCGGTTTTTTTGAATTATCTTTCGTTTTTCTCTTTTGTTTTGATGATTTGTTTTTCCAGCGCTTCGGCACACAGGTCGATAGCCTCTTCAAATGTATCTGCAATTTTGCTGGCAAAAGCCTCTCTGTTTCTAAGGTTCATCTTTATTGAAGCTTCTTTGTTTTTGATAGTTTCAGGTTTTATGACCTTCAATGTGACTTCAATATCAATTATTGAATCGTTGAACTTTTCTAGCTTATTCATTTTCTTTTGTGTAAACGCTTTGAGTTGTTCTGTAGCGTCAAAATTGATTGAACTGATTCTTAATTCCATATTAATTCCTCCTTCATTTTATTGCTCTTGGGTGAGCGTTCTGATATATATTCTTAAGTTCCTCCAGGGAAACGTGCGTGTATACTTCAGTTGATGCTAGACTTTGATGCCCTAATAGTTCTTTCACAGCGTTAATTTCGGCACCGTTGTTCAACATTTCGGTAGCGAATGAGTGTCTCAGTACATGTGGACTTTTTTTTGAAAGTGTAGGGATATTACTGAGGTGTTTATGTACTATATCATACACTATATTATGATTTAAAGGGTTTCCATTGTTTTTAACAAAAAGTGCAATCGATTTGTTCTTGATTTCTGTATTTCTTAACGTAATATATTCGGATAGATGATATAATGTTTCATCCGAAATAGGGATAAGTCGTTGTTTATTACCCTTTCCTGTAACACGTATCGTTTTGTTTTCGAAATCAACATCTTCATCTTTAAGTCCAATTAATTCAGCTTTGCGCATACCTGTTACATACAAGAAATCTATAAGAAATCGATCACGATGTCCTTTAAAATCATCAGTAAATTCATTTTCATCTTTAATAATAAGTTCCAAATCCTTGTCTTTAGCAAAAACCGGCAGTTTTTTGTCGAGTTTGGGTCCTGAAACAAATTTTGCTTGATTTTTGGTGACAACTCCTATTTTTATCAGATATTTATAAAAAGAGTTGAGTGCACTCAATTTGCGTCTAACAGAACGAGGTTTAAGATTTTGTTCCATTAATTGTGCTATCCAACGGCGAATAAGGTCATTTTCGATATCCGTTATTTTTATTTCATCACCCTGATTTTGCGATTCTTGTTCAATGAAGTTTTTAAACTGTGTAAGATCATTAAAATAAGATATCTCCGTATGAGAAGAATAATTTTTCTCATAACGGAGATATTTTATGAAGTTATCTATCAACATGTAAAACCCACTGTTAAGTTTGTGTTACGAAGATAGAAATAAAAATGTATAACAACAAATAATTAATCGTTGTTTTGATTCATTTTTTGAACGTAAACAGCGTGTTCTTTTTTCTTTCTATTTACCACTGATGGTTTTTTGAAAGCCTGACGATTGCGTAATTCTTTTACAACGCCAGTTTTTTCATATTTACGTTTGAATTTCTTTAAAGCTCTTTCAATGTTTTCGCCTTCTTTTATTGGAACGATAATCATATTCTTTAGTTTTTTATTTATTTTACTTTATCTACAATAGCTTTAAATGCTTCCGGGTGGTTCATAGCTAAATCAGCCAGCACCTTACGATTTATTTCTATTTCGTTTTTATGCAAAGCTCCCATAAGCCTAGAGTATGACATTCCGTTTGTGCGAGCTGCAGCATTAATACGCTGAATCCATAATGCACGGAAATTACGTTTTTTGTTCTTACGATCGCGATATGCGTATTGAAGACCTTTTTCCCATGTATTTTTAGCTACTGTCCAAACGTTTTTACGCGCACCTATGTAGCCTCTTGTTAGTTTTAAAACTTTTTTTCTGCGGTTGCGTGAAGCAACATGATTGACTGATCTTGGCATAATGTTAAATTCTTTTGAATGTTAGCGTTTTCGTCTAGCGAAAATCTTTTGAGCATACATCCTGTTATTAAATCGATTTAGAAATCTTTACTGTTAATTTTATTTCAATCCCAGTAATCTCAATGTACCATTCACATCTGTCTTATGAACAAGACCTGAATGTGTAAGATTTCTTTTTTGCTTTTTAGTCTTTTTTGTTAGAATGTGACTTTTAAAAGCATGCTTTCTCTTGATTTTTCCTGATCCGGTAAGGGCGAACCTTTTTTTTGCACCGGAATTAGTCTTAATTTTCGGCATTTTGCTATATCTATTTGTAAATTATAAATTATTCTCACTGTTTATTCAGCGAAAAAGTGTGCAAAATTAATGATAATATTTTAATTATCAAATTTATTTTACATACGACTGTCTATTCTTCAGCGTTTTCTACTTCTTTCTTAGGAATCGCTCCTTTTTTTGGCTTTGGAGAAAGCATGATGGACATACGTTTTCCTTCTAATATTGGAAGTTGTTCCACTTTCGCGTAATCTTCCAGGTCGTTGGCAAAACGTAACAAAAGTACTTCTCCTTGTTCCTTAAATAGAATCGAGCGTCCTTTAAAAAACACAAAAGCTTTTACCTTTGAACCTTCGCTAAGAAAATTCATTGCATGTTTCAGCTTGAAGTCATAGTCATGATCGTCGGTTTGTGGTCCGAAACGAATTTCTTTTACTATAACTTTAACCGATTTGGCTTTCTGTTCTTTCTGTTTTTTCTTCAGCTGGTATAGAAACTTTTGATAATCAGTGATTCTGCATACTGATGGCTTTGCAGTCGGAGAAATTTCTACTAGGTCTAACTCCATGTCCTGCGCTAATCGTAATGCTTCTCTTGTCGGGTAAACACCCGCCTCAACGTTGTCTCCTACTAATCGGACTTCCGGCACTCGGATTTTTTCATTAATCCTGTGTTGATCCTGTGAATCTTTTGGGTTTTGTCTCATTCAGATAATATTGGTTTTCTTTCTATTTTCTGTTTAATTAAATATTTAATTTATTTATTTATATCGATAGTCATCATTTCATCTACTTCTTTGAGTAAGTTTTCTGCAAATATAGTAGATTTCATTGTTCCTAAATCTTCACCGCCTTGTTTTCTGACGGATACTTCATTATTTTCCACTTCTTTTTCCCCTATAATTAACATGTATGGGATTCTCTTCAATTCATTATCACGTATTTTTCTACCTACTTTTTCATTTCTGTCATCAATTTCCACACGAATACCTTGACGAATGTAGGTTTTCGATAATTCATTAGCGAAATCGTTGAATTTCTCACTGACAGGTAAGATAATCACCTGAGTTGGTGCAAGCCAGATAGGAAATTTTCCTGCTGTATGTTCTATCAACAATGCTACAAATCGTTCCATTGAACCAAAAGGAGCTCTATGAATCATTACGGGTCGATGCTTCTGGTTGTCAGCCCCTGTATATTCCAATTCAAAACGTTCCGGTAAGTTATAATCTACTTGAATTGTACCTAATTGCCAACGTCGACCAATTGCATCTTTCACCATGAAATCAAGTTTTGGTCCATAAAAAGCAGCTTCGCCCAATTCAACTTTCGCGGGAAGTCCTTTCTCTTTACAAGCTTCAACAATAGCACTTTCGGCTTTATTCCAATTCTCGTCGCTACCAATATATTTTTCTTTATTTTCCGGATCGCGCAATGAAATTTGAGCTTCAAAGTTTTTGAAATCTAATGCTTTGAAAATAATAAAAATGATATCCACTACTTTCAAGAATTCACCTTTTACTTGATCTGGCGTACAGAAAATGTGAGCATCATCTTGCGTGAAACCACGAACACGTGTCAATCCGTGCAATTCGCCACTTTGTTCATAGCGATAAACAGTTCCAAATTCTGCCAAACGAAGTGGTAAATCTTTATAAGAACGCGGAATCACTTTATAAATTTCGCAATGATGCGGACAATTCATCGGCTTGAGCATGAATTCTTCACCTTCAACCGGTGTTTTCATTGGTTGGAACGAATCCTTACCATATTTTGCATAATGTCCCGATGTGATATATAATTGTTTGTTGGCAATATGCGGAGTCATTACTTGTTGATATTCAAATTGTTGTTGAATATGTTTCAAGAATTCTTCTAGTTTGAGTCTCAGTTGTGTACCTTTTGGCAACCACAATGGAAGACCCACTCCAACGTTTTGAGAAAAAGCAAATAACTCAAGTTCCTTCCCTATTTTACGATGATCACGTTTTTTTGCTTCCTCAAGAAGTTCCAGATATTCAGTCAGTAGCTTCTTTTTAGGAAAGGTAATACCATATAAACGCGTAAGTTGAGGACGATGTTCATCGCCACGCCAATAAGCACCTGCTGCTGATAAAACTTTTACAGCTTTTATATAAGATGTATTTGGCAAATGAGGACCACGACACAAATCTGTGAAGTTTCCTTGTGAATAAGTTGTTATAGTACCATCCTCAAGTTCATTGATTAGCTCCACTTTGTAGTTCTCATTTCTATTTGAGAACATATCGATTGCTTCTGACTTTGATATATCTTGTCTTATTATTTCCTCTTTTTTTGCTATCAACTCCATCATTTTGTTTTCGATGGCAGGAAAATCAGATTCTTTGATTGTAACCCCTTCACCTGGATCCACATCATAATAGAATCCATTTTCAATGGCAGGACCAATACCGAATTTGATTCCGGGATAGAGTTCTTGAAGTGCTTCAGCCATTAAGTGAGCCGATGAGTGCCAGTAGGCATGTTTGCCTTCATCATCTTCCCATTTGAGCAGTTGTATTGTCGAATTTTCCTGAATCGGTCGATTAATATCCCATGTTTCGCCGTTTACACTTGCAGCCAGCACTTCCTGTGCCAGTCGTTGACTGATACTTTCAGCAATTTGCAAAGCGGTTATGCCTTGTTCATATTCTCTTACCGAATCATCCGGAAACTTAATTTTTATCATATTATAATTGTACTTTTTTCTTTTTAGAATGCAAAGGTAATGATTTTGTGATTTATAGCCATTAAAAATGAAGAGAAAAATCTTAAGTAGTTCTTTTCAATTGGTTATTTTATCATGATTTATTTTTGAGGTTTGACAATTGCACGAATCACAAACCACAAATGATATATAAAAGTAGAAACTTTCCCGTAATATGTCGACATGATTTTATATCTTTCTATGAGAGAAGCTTTACGGTTTGCAGTTGTTGTACCCTCGTTGAGATATCTTATCAATGTTAAATTGCTGTTTAATAGTGAACTAGCCTTTTTCATCATACGGATACACCAATCGAAGTCCGCCGAGAAGTGGTATTTTAAATCATAGGGTTCAAAGAGAGATCGTTTAATGATAAAAGCCTGATGACAAACAAGCATTCCTTGTTTGAAACTTTTCCATGTAAGTATCTCTGGAACATTTAATCTCCTCATATAAAGAAAATTACCCTGATTATCAACAATTGCTGTTTCGCCATAAATGATATCGGGCAGGTTATTTTCATCTAACTTAGTTATCATTTTTTCAACTGAACTCGACTCAAAAAAAGTATCTCCTGAATTAAGAAAGCAAAGATAATCACCTGAAGCCCACGCAACCGCTTTATTCATCGCATCATAAATTCCTTTGTCAGGTTCACTTTTCCAAATTGTTTTATTCGTAGAATATTTTTCTATCAAATCAACCGTCTTATCTTTTGAATTACCATCTGCAATTATATGTTGAATATGCGGATATGATTGTTCCTGAACGCTTTTTATGGTACGTTCCAGCGTTTGTTCAGCATTATAAGTTACAGTAATTACAGATAGCTTTATCATTTTCTTGCGTAAATTGAGATATAAGGAGAAAGGAACCGACCTTTTATCGGGAAAAGCTTGATGAAATAGCTGAACAATTTAATCAATTTAAGATATTTCATATTCTCTGGTTTTGGTTCTAACCAAAGCATAGGTTTTCCTAGATAATCCACGTTAATATCTTTTAATCCTGAAGTTTGCATTATTTTTTTCAGAAACTCAAGACTCATTGAGTTCAGATTATGTACATCCAGATTCTCTTTATCAAATTTGCGTTGAATTGCACCATTCAATCCAAGAAAATTAGGAATCAAGATAAGTAGTTGTCCATCATTACTCATTAAATTGATATGGCGTTTGATAACATCTTCCGTATTTTGAAAATGCTCAGCAAAACCACAAGAAAAAACAATATCATAAGTTCTAGTAGGTGTGAACTCAAAAAAGTCGCAGTGAATACATTTTATTGTATCCTGTGGAATCTGATTCTTTTGTTCAAATTTTCGAACGATATCGGTATTCATGTAGTAATCAAGAACAGTTACATCCTGAATTCCCTTATTGAAAAGATACGCTGCAAAAATACCTGGAAATCCACCAATTTCAATAAAGCTCTTTCCTTGGCATAATCTATCTGTAAATTTGTGGAACACTACTTTATTAGGAACCTTTTCGAATTGATAATTAGACCAGTATGCATCCCAATGTGCTTGATTTGTAATATTATTGCTCATATAGTTTTAAGTAACGTTTTGCTATTTTATCTTGTTCATATTCCAGTAATACTTTTTCTCTGGCGTTTTTTGAAAGCATTTCAGCGTCAGACTCAAATAAAGACCATAAAATTCCTCTTGTCAGATCGTTCGCATCCATATACTCAGCAACGTATCCATTTTTTTTGTGATCAATCATTTCAGGAATGCCGCCAATATTAAATCCAACACATGGAGTTCCGCAGGCCATCGCTTCCATAATTGTATTGGGTAAGTTTTCCTGTAATGAAGGAGTAAGAAATAAATCCGCAGCATTATATAAATCTTGCATTTGCTTTGGATCGATAAATCCGGTACAAAATGTAGAAATATCTATTTGTTGCGCAATCTGATCCCCTTCATTCCCAACAATAAGAAAGAGCAGTTGATTCTTATGGGCAGACAACTGTTTGGCTGTATCTAGCAGAAAATCAACCCCTTTTCGTTTGTCGGATGCTTTTACTGCTGCAAAAAGTACTATTTTTTTATCTAATGGTAAATGAAGTTTACGCCGAATCTCTGTTTTGTCGGAATTTGAATACATATTTGTATCAATAGGATTTGGTATAGCTGTAACAAGATGATTTTTTGTAAGTGGACTCGTTACCGCAAGAGATTTCAGCCACTTACTACATGCCACAAACGAGATTTTACCATAAGAATATGCATCCATTTTTTCTTCAAATATTCTATGAGAAAGATCCTTTTTCGTGTTTGTTTTTAGATAAGGACAGTTTCCACATGAGTTTTGAAAACCAATACATTTTCGGGCATGGTGACAAATACCCGTGAATGCCCACATATCGTGCATCGTCCATACTACTTTTTTTCCCGATTTCAAGATGTCTTTAATCTCATTGACAGCCAGCATGCCCTGATTAATCCAATGTAAATGAATGACATCTGCTTGTTGAAATTCAGGAAGCTTTGTTATTGAAATACCCGTATTAGCAATAGAAATATCAAACAGATTCTCTTTCGATAATCTGTTTTTCAGGAAAATAATCCCACGTTCCCAATAGAAATTCCATTTATTATTAAGATTTCCACCAACTTGGATAATGTCTTTATCATCAGATTGTTTTTCGCGAACAATCATTTTCACATTTGTTCCAACCGTTTGCAAAGCACGCATTAACCTAAAAGCAGCAATTGCCGCACCTCCATGAATATCCGATGTACTAACTATTAAAACATTCATAATTGTTGAATAATAAACAAAAATACTACTTTTGTGTGATTTTATGATGCAGTTAAACAAAGAATGAATGTCTGAATTTAAATCTTTACAGCAGTTTTTCATCAATTTTGGAAAATCTATTGCAAGTTGTATAAAAATACTTGTTCAATCTCGTTCAACAGGTGCTTATCCTATTGGAGATAAGGATCTTGTGATATTAGGAAACGGGCCTTCACTCACGCAAATGTTACAAGATAAGAATTTTTTTTTAGAAAACAAAGATTTGATGGTAGTTAATAAAGCATCAATCTCTGGATATTACGAGCAGATTCACCCTAATTATTATTTATTGATGGACCCGCTTTTTTTTCAACCCGGCGAAACAATGGAACAAACCATTCTTTCTATAGTAAAGAAAACAACTTGGTCGATGAACCTTTTTGTTCCCATTAAAGCTCGTAGTCAGAAGATTTGGCAATCATATATTCAACAAAATAAAAACATAACTCTCAGATGGTTCAATGCCACTCCCATCGAAGGTTTTCAGTCGCTTGCTTTTAATAGTTACAAAAAAGGGTGGGGAATGCCGCGACCGAGAAATGTGCTCATCCCATGTATGATGGTTGGATTGCGAATGAACTATTCAAGAATTTATCTTGCAGGAGCCGAAAATTCATGGTTAAAAGAGATCTGGGTTGACGATGACAATAAAGTAAACATGGATTTGGCCCATTTCTATGATAAAAAGAGTACCGAAAGGAAAGTTTCCCCGTTAAAGTTGCATGAGATTTTAGAAAGTATGGTAATTGCTTTTAAATCATATCATTCCGTAGAGAAATTTAGCAAGTCACAAGGAATAGAAATCATTAATATAACAGAAGGTTCATATATAGATGCTTTTTCACGAGAGCAAATTTAGTCCCTCTTGAATCTCTGTTTTATGGTATCAATAATATCCTTTTGGATTTTTGAATTTAGTAATTTATTGATGCCCAAATAAAGCGTTACGAAAATACTCAATTGAATAACCAACAACCAAATTTCATTTGATATAAATTGAGCAATTAAAAGAAGGAGAGCAGCGATTGCCGAACTGATAATTAAATAAGGCAAATGATCTTTTAATTGTTGAAATACAGCGTAACCCGTTATCCTTTGCGTATAAAACAAGGTAACAATAAAGTGAACTATTGTTGCAATCAATTGCCCTATAACAATAGCTTTCAGATTAATACCGATTGTGAAAACTATTGCAATAACAATAGCTGCATCTTTAATTAACTCCAAAAAGAATATGGCCCTTGTTTTTCCTGTTGAAATAATATAATTATTCATCAAAATTACAAACACAAAGAAAATACCCTTCGCCAATAATAGTTGAAACAGTGGAATTGAGATATCCCATTTAGTTCCAAAAAACAAATGGAAAATAGGTTCAGCCATCACAATTAATCCCCCAAACACTGCAAATACAATGTAAGCCGTAGTTTTGTTTAATTTGCTGAAAACCCTTTTCATCCGTTCTCTATCGTTTTGAATAGAAGACAATACCGGCAAAGCAGGTTGCGCCATTATCTGACTAATACTTGTATATCCCATTTTACTCCATTTATCAGCCTGATTATAGTAACCCAACTGATTCATATTATAAACTTTACCGATTATTAGCGAGTAAATATTTTGAAATAAAGTACTTACAAAAGAAGTCAGAAAGATATTTGATCCAACAGAAAACATCTCCTGAAAAGCTCTCTTATCAAAACCAAAGCGTGGTTTCCAATGTGATTTAATATAATAAACAAAAGTACGCACAATAGTTGGAGTAAGTTGTTGAAAAACCAGTGTCCATACGCCACAACCACTTAATACCAAGACAATTGAAACTATGCCTGTGGCTATGTTTGAGATAATATTTGCCAGATTAAATTCCTTCATTCTCATTTCCCTGATTAGCATGCTCGATTGAACTAATCCAAAAGCCTGGAAAATGACCCCCAAAAAAATAACACGAGATAAAGATGTGATTCTCGGTTCGTCATAAAATTGCGAGATTGCAGGAACGCAAAAGAAAAGTATGAAGTATAGTGAGAGACTAACAATCAAGTTAAACGTGAAAACAGTATTATAATCTTTGTCGGAAGTGCTTTTTTTCTGAATAAGAGCAGTATTGAAACCACTTTCTGTAAAGATATTCATGAAAGCTGAAAGCGCAATAATAATACTAACTGCACCGAAATCTTCAGGAAGCAAGATGTTGGCAAGAATAATTCCGACAAAAGCATTGATTAGCAAAGAGATTACTCTTTCTATACTGTTCCAGGCAACAGCATTAACTGTTTTATCTTTTAAATTGCCATTCATCAACTTAAAAAATTATAAGAACGTTTTGGGTGAAAGTTGGTTTCTTCTAAGGATTTGAAGATTTACATCTTCACCTACAGTGATTCCTTTTTGAGCAAATTTTTCCTGTGTTGTTTGGAAAGCCAGTTCCGGAGTATTATTATCACCACTCAGATGGCAAAGCCAAATGTTTTTCATTTTATCAGAAAAATTCTCAGACAGAAAATGAGAAGTTTGCAAGTTGCTCAGATGACCGTTACCCGAAGTAATTCGTTTTTTTAAATGATAGGGATATCGTCCATTTCGTAATAATTCCTCATCATAATTACTCTCAATCACAAGGTGATTGGCAGCAGAAATATAATGAGTAATTGTATCAGTAATAATGCCAACATCCGTTGCCAAAGCAAAAGTTTGGTTTCCAATTTCAAAGAAATATCCTACATTATCTACACTGTCGTGAGGCACTTCGAAAGGAGTGATGCGAAAGTCCCGGAGATTAAAAGCTGAGTCCTTTTTGATATATTTTCTAGAACCATTAAGCGAATATGGCATAAATTTATTCTGTTCGATACCTTTATGCACGTCGCTTGTTGCATATACCGGTAAGAAATATTTATGAGCCAATGAGGTAACCGATTTCACATGATCAAAATGATCATGTGTAATAAGAATACCCTGAATTTGATGCATAGATATGTCATACTCTTTCAGACGTTTAATTATTGTACGAACACCAATACCGGCATCAATCAGAATGCCATATTCCGAGTTGCCCAGATAATAACAATTACCGGAACTGCCACTACCTAAAGAAAAAAACATAAAAGGATCTGATGGAAAAAGAGTATACTGCATAATGATTGCAAAAGTACAAGTAAATTTTTAATTGTGAAAACGCTCTATTAATTGACGTTGCTCAGAAAATTATTTCATGAAATCATCAAAATAGCGAGTGATATGTTCGTGCAGATGAACGCGATCGTGTCCCATCATATTATGTCCGTGTCCCGGATAAATAAAATAGTCCGGATGAGTGCCGGCAGCAATGCAAGCATCCAAAAATTGAATGCTGTTCTGCCAAACAACAGTAGGGTCATTATCTCCATGAATAATAAGTAAACGCCCTTTCAGTTTGTCTGCTTTATTGAGTAAGCTCGACTCCTCATATCCTGTTGCATTTTGTTCGGGAGTATCCATATAACGTTCGCCATACATAACCTCATAATATTTCCAGTCGATAACCGGTCCGCCTGCAACCCCCACTTTAAAAACATCCGGATGACGCAGTAACATGTTGATAGTCATGAATCCTCCGTAACTCCAACCATGAATTCCCAACCTATTTTTATCAACATAAGGAAGAGATTGCAGGAATTTTACACCCTCCATTTGGTCGTTTGCTTCTTCAATGCCCAGGTTTCTAAATGTGATATTCTCAAAATCTGCACCTCTGTTTGACGTGCCCCTGTTATCCATGACAAAAACAAGATACCCTTTTTGAGCCATATAAAATTCCCAGCCTCCTGAACCATAGCGCCAGCTATTTTGAACCATTTGAGAATGCGGTCCCCCATAAACATAAATCACTGTAGGATATTTTTTTTCTGGATCAAAATCTGCAGGTTTTACTAAACGATAGTGTAGGTCTGTTTCTGAATCTGCAGCTTTTATTGTTCCCGTTAATACAGAAGGAATCTTATAATCAGCATAGGGGTTCTTTATAGTTGTCAATTCTGAGAACTTATCATTATTTGTATTTAAGCAATACATCACACCTGGATTGTCGTGCGACGAAAACCTGTCGAGCACATATTTTCCCGATTGACTCATTGTTCCGTTGTGAATGCCACTAACAGTAGTCAACTTTGCATATTTTCCTTTTTTCAAGTTCAACTTATAAATATGTCTGTCCATCGGAGTTGGATTAGTAGAAGTGAAAAAGATGTTATTTCCTTTTTCATCAAACCCTAAAACCTCAGTAACGTCCCAATTTCCCGAGGTCAACTGTTTTAATAATTTCCCAGAAGTATCATACAGATAAAGGTGATTGTGTCCATCCCGTTTGCTTTGCCAGATAAACTGATCTGTGCGTGATGAAACAAACAATACCGGGTTTTCAGGCTCAACATATTTTGGATGCTTTTCTTCAAACAATATTTTCTCCAATTCACCTGTAGAAGCGTTGAACATCAGCAGTTTCATATGGTTTTGATCTCTGTTCAGTTCGGCCAAAAACAAATGTTTCTCATCCGTACTCCAGGCAATATTAGTGAAATACCGATCTTTAGGGTTGCCCGTCTCAAGATAAATTGTTTTTTCGGTAGCCATATCAAAGATGCCGACAGCCACTTCGTGACTAGTCATGCCCGCCATCGGATATTTAATATTGTGAACTTCAGCAATCCTTGTGGAAACATCAACCAACGGATAATCCGTGACCATTGATTCATCCATTCTGTAGAACGCAAGTTTGTTTCCGTTGGGCGACCAAAAAGTTCCTTTGTTTATACCAAATTCATTTCGATGAGCTGCTTGCCCATAAACAATTCCCTTATTTTCTTCTGCAGAAAGGGGAATGGTTTTACCCTTTTTATCAAGGACAAATAAATTATTTTCAATAGTGTAAGCCAGCGATTGGTTTTCAGTAGAAATATCATGATTTTCACTCTTATCAGGAAAAGTTAAGAATGACAGTTGTCGTTTAGTCTTCAAATCATAAAAACCCGATCCGGAATGCGACCAAAACTGCACTGGTGAATCAACGGATGACGGGAACTTAAGATTATAAATATCCTCGCCATCAGCTATCACATCTTCAATATCTGAAAAAGTGAATGTAACTTTTTCGTTTTGTTTATTAGGATCATCGGAAATCCATACAGAATCATTTCTCAATTGGACCAATTGGTCGCCATACCATTGATATTGCGTGGTGAATCGAGGATAAAATGAATAGAAATCAACACCCCCCGGGATAAGTTCTTCAAGCGTAAAAGACCTGACTTGTTGTGCCAAACAATTATTGAAGGCAAAGAAAAGAATTACAATTGAGAGAATAAACGTTTTAATTTTCATCATATTGTTAAAAAGAATAAGAAGACAAACGTTGAGTAGTAAGACGAAATTCATTCATCATATCATCCACCACCTGCTTTGCCGAAACAATCGATTTTATGTGAGATGCAATCTGTCCAATTTCAAGTTCACCTTCGGATAAATCACCTTCAAACATTCCCCGTTTAGCACGCCCTTTTCCGAGAAGATTTCTGAACTCTTCTTCCGACGCTCCTTTATTTTCCAGCTCCTTCACTTGATGATAAAAATCATTTTTTATTAATCGAGCTGGTGCAAGTTTTTTTAATGTTAACATCGTATCTCCTTCTTTCAAATGAATACAATGTTGCTTAAACTCTTCACTGGCAGAACTTTCCAATGTAAGCGCAAATCGAGTGCCTACCTGAACTCCGTCTGCACCTAACGCAAATGCTGCAGCCATCGAACCTCCTGTGGCAATACCGCCGGCAGCAATAAGTGGTAATGAAACGGCATCTCGTACTTGAGGAATCAAAGTAAGAGTGGTTGTTTCTTCTCTTCCATTATGACCTCCAGCCTCAAAACCTTCAGCTACAATAGCGTCAACTCCCGCTTCCTGACACTTAAGAGCGAATTTGGAACTGGAAACAACATGCACAACTTTCATTCCCGCATCTTTTAAATATGGTGTCCATGTTTTGGGATTGCCTGCTGATGTAAATACTATCGGAACCTGCTCTTCCTTAACTATTTGCATGATCTCATCTATCTGAGGGTACATGAGCGGAATATTTACACCGAAAGAAATGTCCCCGGTAGCAACTTTACATTTTTGGATATGCTCACGCAATGTTTCGGGATGCATAGAACCGGCACCAATCAATCCTAATCCGCCGGCATTACTAACAGCCGATGCCAATCGCCATCCGCTGCACCAAACCATGCCTCCTTGAATGATTGGGTATTTTATATTAAAAAGTTTTGTTAAACTATTTGTTTGCATTTATTACCTTTTTCTTCTTTACAAAGATAGTTTTTTCTGTCGACTTTGTTAGATAAAGATTATTTTAACCGTTTTTTGAATGAATTTTATTAGATTTGCATCTTGTTATTATATAATATACATAAATATATGAATGTTTTACTGCTCGGATCAGGTGGACGTGAACATGCGCTTGCATGGAAATTGCGTGAAAGTAAACTTCTTAATAATCTTTTTATTGCTCCCGGAAACGCCGGTACAGCAACAATAGGTGAGAATGTTGAACTGTCGATTACCGACTTTGAAGTCATAAAAGAATTTTCGCTGAACAACAATATAGATATGATTGTTGTGGGACCAGAAGACCCTTTGGTAGAAGGGATATTTGATTATTTCAGAGAGGACGAAGATATCTGCCACATTGCTGTTATTGGTCCGTCCAGAAGAGGTGCCAAATTAGAGGGAAGCAAAGATTTCGCAAAAGAATTTATGATTCGTCATAACATACCCACAGCCAAATTTTTTACAGTAACACTTGAGAATTATGACGAAGGAAATCAATTTTTAGAATCTCTCTCAGCTCCATACGTACTAAAAGCAGATGGCTTAGCCGCAGGAAAAGGTGTGTTAATCACTGAAAACCTAAATGAAGCCAAACATATTCTTTATGATATGCTCAACGGTCAGTTTGGCGAAGCAAGTAAGAAAGTTGTGATTGAAGAATATTTGTCGGGCATAGAATGTTCTGTATTTGTACTGACCGATGGAAAATCGTATAAGATTTTACCGGTAGCAAAAGACTATAAACGAGTAGGGGAGGGAGATACAGGATTAAACACCGGAGGAATGGGGGCTGTTTCTCCAGTGCCATTTGCTGATGAGGTTTTCATGCAAAAAGTGGAGGAACAGATTATAATACCAACAATTGACGGAATAGACGACGAGAGCATTCGTTATAAAGGATTTATTTTTATCGGTTTGATGAATGTTGGTGGTGAACCAAAAGTGATAGAGTATAATGTGAGGCTTGGAGATCCTGAGACAGAGGTTGTTATACCTCGTATCAAATCCGATTTATTATATTTGTTCTGTCAGGTTGCTCTTCAAAAACTTGGTTCAACAGAAATTGAAATAGACACGAGATATGCAACAACCATAATGATGGTTTCAGGCGGATATCCCGGAAGTTATGAAAAAGGAAAAGCAATTACCGGCTTAGATAAAATAACCGACAGTATTGTTTTTCATGCAGGCACAAAAGCAAAAGATCATGATAATGTTGTAACTTCGGGCGGTAGAGTGCTAAGTGTTACATCGTTAGGTGACACTCTGCTTGAAGCATTAGCCCTTTCTTATAAGAATATTGAGGAAATTGATTTCGAACAAAAGTACTACAGAAAAGATATTGGTTTAGATTTATTATAAAGAATGAATTCAACAGTAAAAAAATTCAAAACAATCATTATTGAATCACGTCTTTTTAGTGTGATTGCAATTGTCATTGTTCTATTGATGAGGTATTTAATGTTCAATCAGCTGGGAGTGATTGAATATAAATCGGTAAACTCCAGCTATTTATGGGAAGTCATCGCTCCCTTTTTTGCTGATCCCTGGACTTCATTTATTTTGAGCACAATTTGTGTGTTCATTATCGCAATTATTTTATCGCAGTTGAATGTCAAGTACGGATTAATCAGAGGCAGATCAAATTTTCCACTAGTAATTCCATTAATTCTTTTCAGCCTGCATCCATTCACACTGTCCATCAGCCCCGATTTATTGGCTACAATCTTTATATTGTGGGCAATGATGCCTTTAACTAATTCATATCAAAGCTCCAGGTCTCAAAAATATTCTTTTCAAGCCTCGGTATTGATTTCTATAGCCGGAGTTTTTCAGGTATATGCTCTCATGTTCATACTATTATGGTGGATTGGTCAGCGAATGATGAATGCAATAACGGCAAGGTCTTTTTTCTCATCATTACTAGGAGTAATATTAGTTTATATCTTTGTTTTTTCACTGTTTGTTTTTGGAGATAATATCAGTGGATTTTTATTACCATTTTATTCATTTGGAAACATTGATTTTGGGAATTACTGGTTTTTGACAGTACCACAATGGGGATTTATTGTACTTCTGCTAATCATGATTATAAGTCATATAGTAATTGATTTCAAACACTTTTTCAGAGATAAAGTGCTCACTCAGAAAATTATCACATTTAGTATTGTATTAATTATATTCTCCATAATTGTTCAGATTGCCTATTTTGATCATAGTCTTTTATGGTTACAAGTTATTCTATCTTTATTATCCTTGATTATTTCACATTACTATTCCACTACAACAGATAAATGGGGTGTTTATTTCTTTTTCATCATATTAGTTATTTTAACTTCATACTTTTGTATTAAATGCTATACAAACTTATCCCCTTTTTAAGTCTTTGTTTATTAGGTTATTAGAGCGCTTTTGAGAGATAATGAAAATAATAAATATTACTTCGGTTGACACACATCAGGAAATAATTGAGAGTGTTGCAACTATGGGCTTTTTTGATGGAGTTCATCTGGGACATCGCTTTTTGATAGATCAAGTCAAGAAAGAAGCACAACGTTTGGGACTTCCATCTGCAGTGATTACTTTTCCAGTTCATCCCCGCAAAGTTTTGCAACAAGAATATCAGCCGGCTTTGTTGTGTGGTTATGACGAAAAGTTGCATCAGCTTGCTACCACAGGTATTGATTACTGTTTTAGTTTGCCTTTTACAACGGAGCTTTCTCAGATAACTGCTAACGAGTTTATTGTGAATGTGCTAAACAAACGACTTGGAGTCCAAACTTTATTTGTTGGTCACGACCATCGTTTTGGACACAATCGTGAAGAAAGTTTTGTCGAATATCAGAGATATGGAGAGGCTGTTGGAATGAATGTTATTCAGGCGCAAGAATATCGACATGAAGAGCATTCCATAAGTTCCAGCAGGATAAGAACTTTACTAAAAGAGGGAAATGTGACTGAGGCAAACGCCTTGTTATCCTATAATTATAATATATCTGGGAAAATTATTGAAGGCTTTCAGGTTGGGCGTACCATTGGTTTTCCTACAGCCAATATTAAGGCATGGGAAAAATACAAAGTGATTCCGCTATTAGGTGTATATGCCGTGAAAGTGCATCTGGCAGACAGCAAAGTCTATGGGGGAATGTTATATATTGGAAAGCGCCCCACACTACACGAAGATTTGGAGATAAGTGTCGAAGTAAATATTTTTGACTTTGAAGGGAACTTATATAATCAGAGTCTTACTGTTGAATTCATTGATTTTATCCGTTCCGATGAGAAATTTGACACGATGGAAGAGCTGACCACTCAGATTCAGGTGGATAAAAAAAATGTGATGGCACGTTTAAAAAATACCCCTTTGGTTTAGGGCGCGCTGGTATCGGGCTGCATTTGCGTTATGCTCTGCAAGATTAGTAGCAAAATTGTGCCTTCCCGATAAATCCTCTTTTGCGCACATATACAAATAATTATTGTTTTGAGCGTTAAGTGTTCCATCAATAGCTTTGATGGAGGGAACACGAATGGGGCCAGGAGGTAATCCGCTGATTTTATATGTGTTGTATGGAGAATCTGTCTCCAGGTGTTTGAACAAGATGCGTTTCAATGAAAAATCACCCACAGCAAACTTGACTGTTGGATCAGCTTGAAGGGGAATATTTTTTTTGATTCTATTCAGATATAATCCTGCTACCACAGGATATTCATCGGTATAAGTACATTCTTCTTCAACAATAGAAGCAAGAGTGGATACATCTGTTTGAGATAGTCCTAATTTTTCTGCTTTTGATTTTCTTTCGTTATTCCAAAACTCGTCGTACTCCTTTTTCAATCGTTTGAGCAAATTATCTATGCTTGAGTCCCAGTAAACTTCATAGGTGTTGGGAATAAACATGGTAACTATGGTGTTTGAATTGAATCCCAGCGTTTTAACTTTTGCAGAATCATTTAGTGTAGACAGTAATTCTGTGCTGTCTATCATAAGTTGTGATGCAATTCTACCCGAAAGATCTTCTTTTGTACGTATATTATTAAATGTAATACTTAGCGGACTTTGGTTTCCCGAGCGCAGTTTTCTGATAAATTCAATTGTTGATTCACCTTTTTTTAGTTCATACCTACCTGTTCGCATATTATTTTTATAGTTCATTTTATCTGCAAACAGTCGGAAGGTCTTGTCTGAGGCCAAATCGGCCTTTTCTTCAAGTTGGTTGATAATGTCGTCAAAATTCTTGTTGCCATCAATAAAAATGTAAACCGATTCAGTATTTCGAAATTGCTTATAAAGCATGTTGTAAACGGAAATACCCGTGATTGCAAGCATAAAAAAGATTATCGCTAATGAAAAAGCAATAAACCTTGTACATTTTATTTTGGTTGATGATCCCATTGACGATGATTCTTTAAAAATTGAGACAAATGTATAAAGATTCCTGAGAAAAAAACGCAAAAACTTTGACAAGTTTAAAACAATCTTGTATCTTTGCACCTAATTCAGCAATCAGGAAGTTTGGGTGAGTGGCTGAAACCAGCAGTTTGCTAAACTGCCGTGCGGGTAACTGTACCGGGGGTTCGAATCCCCCAGCTTCCGCAAAAATCTCGTAATATTTTTATTACGAGATTTTTTGTTTAGTGAATTCTGAAAACCTTTTATTTTTATCTGTCTTTTCTCTATTTACTCAAAATGGTCTCCCCACATTCCTGAAACGCTCTCAAATAGGTAAAAGACATAAATTGTTTAAAAAATATGTTGTATAACATGTTTATAAGAATATTTGTTGTATCTTTGTACTGATTTTAATGGCAAGCGAGTTATTAAGATTCAGAACTAGGTTATTAAAACATATTGTATGAAGCTTCTTAAACGAGGTTGCCGATAATCATTAACTATTAAAAAAAGGAGTTATTATGGGTATCAACAAACCAAAAAAAGAAGAAATTCTTGCTCAAATAAAGTATTTAGAAAAGAATATCTTTAACGGGTCTTCTGTTTACAGAACAAACAGACTTAGCAGACTCAGAGCATTAAAATCAAGATTGCTGCTTAAATAAGCCGAGCAATCAAAAAGAAATCAATTTTCTAAGCTGAGTAATCTTAATTGATTACAGACGCTTTTGTTTTCGAAATTAATTTAACAAAATATATTCATCTGCCGTTCCTATCAGGACGGTTTTTTTGTGCCCATACGCTAAATGGGATTAGATAATCAAAAACTCAAGTCATTACGATAACAAAGCACTTTTTTTATGTATATTTGCACCTTAATTAAACAAATAGATATTTTTATATGAATCCACTATCTGCAAGATTGACTTCGCTTTCGCCATCAGAAACGTTTGCGATGTCGCAAAAAAGCAATGAATTGAAGGCTCAGGGAATTGACGTAATTAATTTAAGTGTAGGTGAACCGGATTTTAATACACCTGATCATATTAAAGAGGCTGCCAAAAATGCTGTCGATAATAATTTTTCGTTTTATTCTCCTGTTCAGGGCTTTCTTGATCTCAGAAAAGCTATCTGCGATAAGCTAAAAATAGAGAATCAATTGGATTATACACCTGATCAAATTATTGTATCAAATGGTGCAAAGCAATCGCTTTGTAATGTGATTCTTGCATTAGTGAATCGTGATGAGGAGGTTATTATTCCTGCTCCTTATTGGGTGAGTTATCCGCAAATGGTGAAACTGGCCGAAGGCAAGCCCGTCTATGTTTACGCAGGTATAGATCAGAGCTTTAAAATAACTGCTCAACAGTTGGAAAAAGCGATAACGACTAAGACCAAAGCATTGATACTTTGCTCTCCTTCAAATCCTACAGGAAGTGTCTATTCTAAAGAAGAACTGAAATCGCTGGCCGATGTGCTGGCTAAACATCCTAATATTTTTGTTATCTCTGACGAGATTTATGAGCATATCAATTATGTTGGTAAGCATGAGAGTATCGCTCAATTTGAGGAAATTCGCGACCGTGTGATTATAGTGAACGGTGTGTCAAAGGGTTATGCAATGACGGGATGGCGCATCGGATGGATTGCCGGACCAAAATGGATCGCTTCAGCATGTAATATGCTGCAGGGACAATATACTTCGGGACCTTCTTCTATTTCACAGAAAGCGGCACTGGCAGCTTATCTGGGTGATCAAACTTGTGTAGAAGATATGCGAAAAGTTTTTGAGAGAAGAATGAAAATGGGCGTGCGTTTATTGCGCGAAATACCGGGATTGGAAGTGAACGAACCGCAGGGAGCTTTTTATATATTCCCCGATTGCCAAAGCTTTTTGGGTAAATCGTACAAAGGACAAATTATGAATACTGCAACTGATTTGGCTATGTTTCTTTTGGAAAAAGGACATGTGGCTTGCGTTGGTGGTGATGCATTCGGTGCTCCGGGCTGTATTCGTCTTTCGTATGCTACATCTGATGATAAGCTGGAAATAGCCATAAAAAGAATAAAAGAGACGTTGGGTAAGTTGGATTAAAGGTGTAAAGTCATTAAAAATGAGTAAGAGATTTGCAGAATATAATCATCTGGATCTTTCAGAAGTCAATAAAGAGGTCTTAAAGGTTTGGAGTGATGAGAGTGTTTTTCAGAAGTCATTGGATATCCGTGAAGGGCACCCTGAATTTGTGTTTTATGAAGGTCCTCCATCCGCCAACGGCATGCCGGGAATTCATCATGTGATGGCGCGTGCGATAAAAGATATTTTTTGTCGCTACAAAACCATGCAAGGTTTTCTTGTTAAACGCAAAGCTGGTTGGGACACACATGGACTTCCAGTAGAGCTGAGTGTTGAGAAAAAGCTCGGTATCACCAAGGTGGATATCGGCAAATCCATTACCGTTGAGGAATACAATGCCGCTTGTAGGAAAGAGGTGATGAGATATACCAAAGAATGGGAAGATCTTACTGAGAAAATGGGATACTGGGTGGATATGGATAATCCATATATTACCTATGATAATAAATATATTGAGACAGTTTGGTATCTGCTCAAAGTGTTGTATAAGAAAGGACTTTTGTATAAAGGTTATACTATTCAACCTTACTCACCGGCTGCAGGAACGGGATTGAGCTCTCATGAACTAAATCAACCCGGATGCTATCGGGATGTAAAAGATACTACTTGCACGGCGCAGTTCAAGATAAAGAATCCGATGGTCGGGATGCCCGACTTTGGAGAGGCTTTCTTCTTGGCCTGGACTACAACACCATGGACTTTACCATCAAATGTTCTTTTGGCGGTAGGGGCAAAAATTGATTATGTTGCTGTTCAGACGTATAATATCTATACAGGTAAACCAATAACAGTGGTGTTGGCAAAAGCACTGCTTAATGCATATTTTCCTGAAAAAAATGCATCATTACCGTTTGAAGATTATCAAATTGGTGATAAGCATGTGCCTTATCGTGTGTTGGATAAAGTATGGAAAGGCTCTGAAATTGAAGGACTTGAATATGAACAATTGATGCCTTGGGTGAAGGCTTCGGATAACGCTTTTCGTGTGGTTACGGGAGATTTCGTTACTACTGAAGACGGTACGGGAATAGTTCATATCGCACCTACTTTTGGTGCTGATGATGCTAAAATTGGGAAAGAATATGATGTCCCGGGGTTGATGTTGCTGGACAAAGACGGGAATCTACGACCTATGGTGGATCTTACCGGAAAGTATTTTAAGGTGGAAGATCTTGATCCTGAATTTGTTAAAGACAGCATGAATGTGGAACTCTACAGTGTTTATGCTGGAAGATATGTGAAAAATGAGTATGATGAAACGCTGAACGATGATGATGCAACATTGGATATCGATTTGTCCGTTATGCTGAAACAGAATAACAGGGCTTTTAGAATCGAAAAACATGTGCACACTTATCCACATTGCTGGCGTACAGATAAACCCGTATTGTATTATCCATTAGATAGTTGGTTTGTTAAATCGACAGCAAACCGTGAAGAAATGATGGCATTGAATGATACCATCAACTGGAAACCTCAATCTACAGGAACCGGACGTTTCGGAAAATGGTTGGAAAACCTACAGGACTGGAACTTGAGTCGCAGCCGCTATTGGGGAACGCCACTTCCGATTTGGCGTACCGAAGATGGAAAAGAGGAGATTTGCATTGGCTCTATTGAAGAGTTGCTCAATGAGATAAATAAGTCGGTATCTGTCGGTTTCATGAAGGAAAATCCTTATAAGAACTTTAAAGTAGGTGAGTACACTAACGGGAATTATGATGCTAAGAATATCGATCTTCATCGTCCGTTTGTGGATGACATTATTTTAGTTTCTGATTCGGGTAAACCTATGAAACGTGAATCTGACCTGATTGATGTGTGGTTTGATTCTGGCTCTATGCCGTTTGCTCAATTACATTATCCTTTCGAAAACAAGGAGCTAATAGATAATAATGAATTCTATCCGGCTGATTTTATCAATGAGGGTGTCGACCAAACACGCGGATGGTTTTTTACCTTGCATGCAATAAGCACAATGGTGAAAGGATCGTTGGCGTTTAAGAATGTGATATCCAGTGGATTGGTTCTTGATAAGAACGGTAATAAGATGTCCAAACGATTGGGAAATGCGGTAGATCCGTTTACCACAATTGACAAATATGGATCGGATCCTTTGCGTTGGTACATGGTTACCAATTCATCTCCCTGGGAAAATTTACGGTTCGATGCTGAAGGTATTGAAGAGGTGCGTCGTAAGTTCTTTGGAACTTTGTATAATACGTATTCTTTCTTCTCGTTATATGCTAATGTTGATAATTTTGTAAATGATCAACCGGAAGTGCCTTATCAAAACCGCCCTGAAATTGATCGATGGATAATCTCGTTGTTAAATACTCTTATAGAGGATGTTACAACTTATTTGGATGATTACGAACCCACAAAAGCGGGGCGTGCTATTTCGGATTTTGTAAATGATAACCTCAGCAACTGGTATGTTCGCTTGAACCGTAAACGTTTTTGGGGTGGTAAAATGACAGAAGATAAATTGTCTGCTTATCAAACGCTTTATCAATGTTTGCTTACAGTAGCCAAACTTATGGCTCCTATCGCTCCCTTTTATGCTGATAAACTTTACACTGATTTGGTTTCGGTAACAGGAAGCGAAACTTTTGAATCAGTACATCTTGCTGATTTTCCAAAGACAAATAAATCGTTTGTCGATAAAGATCTGCAAGAACAAATGTATTTAGCACAATCGGTTTCTACAATCGTTTTAGCATTGCGTCGTAAAGTAAATATCAAAGTGCGTCAGCCTTTGGCTAGAATAATGATTCCTGTTCAAGATGAATTACAAAAGAATTATTTAGAGGCAGTTGAATCGCTGATCCTGAGTGAAGTAAATGTGAAAGAACTTCATTTTGTAGATTCTGCCAATGAAATGCTGGTTAAACGCGTGAAACCCGATTTCAAAAAACTTGGTCCGCTTTACGGCAAGATAATGAAGAAATTAGCGACAAGCATTCAAGAAATGTCGCGTGAAGCAATAAACCAGCTAGAAAAAGAAGGCAAATATTCTTTCGATATTGAAGGACAAACAGCAGAAGTAAAGTTGGATGATGTGGAGATTATTTCGGAAGATATTCCAGGATGGTTAGTCGAAAACGAAGGCAAACTGACTGTAGCTCTTGATATAACAATATCTGATTCACTTCATAAAGAAGGTATAGCTCGTGAATTGATAAACAGAGTTCAGAATCTTAGAAAAGCCAAGGGCTTAGAGATTACTGATCGCATAAATATTCAACTTTCATCTAATCCTGCTTTTGACGTGGCAATAATTGAAAATACAGAATATATTAGTTCACAGGTACTTGCCGATGAATTGATTGTGTCTAATGGGCAGTTTGAAGATGAAATTGAAATCGATGATCAACCATTAACAATCACAATTGCAAAAAAATAGTATCTTTGCACTTTAATTTGTATATTTGAAACAAAATAGATAGAATCAATAATGCTAAATTTATAATCTTTTTTACTGTTATGAGTGAAAAAACAAGATATTCAGATGAGGAATTAGATGAGTTCCGCACAATCATTAATGAGAAGCTGGAAGTCGCGAAACAAGAGTATGAAGCTCTTCGTTCATCAGTTATGAACACAGACGGGAATGATACAGTTGATACATCCCCTACTTTTAAGGTTTTGGAAGAAGGTGCAAACACACTGTCCAAAGAAGAAGCAGGGAGAATGGCTCAACGTCAGTTGAAATTTATCCAGAATCTTCAGGCTGCTTTGGTGCGCATTGAAAATGGTACGTACGGCATTTGTCGTGAAACAGGAAAACTTATTCCTAAAGAGCGACTACGCGCTGTTCCCCATGCTACTTTGAGCATTGAAGCGAAAGAAGCTAAAAGAAAGTAAGTGTGCTGTAACGATAAAAATAACTCATTTATAGTGAAGAGACAATGTGCGATCAATTTCTCTACACTATAAGACCTTATGTCTCATAATAGTATATGAAAGAAACTACCAAAAGAGGATTACTAGCATTTTCAATAATTATCATTCTGTTGCTCATTGATCAGATTTCTAAAATTTGGGTGAAGACGCATATGTCTTTATATGAGTCGATTGATGTGACAAATTGGTTTAAAATTTATTTTGTAGAAAACCCGGGTATGGCCTTTGGCATTGAACTCGGTGGCAAGATATTTTTGACATTGTTCCGTATTATTGTTGCAATAATTGCAACAATATATATGTTCAGATTAATCCATCAAAAATATAAAACAGGTTTTATCGTATGTGTAGCATTGATTATTGCCGGTGCAGCTGGCAATATTTTTGACAGTATTTTTTACGGTGCTATATTCTCTGAAAGTTATTCGGGACATATTGCATCGTTTGTTCCATTTGGAGAAGGTTATTCATCTGCTTTTCATGGGAATGTAGTTGACATGATATACTTCCCTTTATTTCAAGGCAATTGGCCGGATTGGATGCCTTTGATCGGAGGACAACATTTTGAATTCTTCCGGTTTATTTTTAATATTGCGGATTCTTGTATCACCATAGGTGTTATTTTATTACTTCTTTTCTATCGAAAGTCATTTTCATTTTCATTAATGTCCCAGAAGGAAAAAGAGAAATATTTAGCAAATAAGGAAGCAGAGACAAATGAAGAATAAACATCTTTCATATTTCATCCTTTTTTTTTCAATAGTTTTACTGGCGGAATCTTGCCAAAACCATTCCGACTATGTATTGAAAAGAAAAGATATGGAACGCTTGATGTATGATGTATATGTAGCCGAAGCTTTGATTGACCAAGATTATCAGACGTTTGATACCCCTGCAAAAAAAGAAGCTTTCTTGAATGATGTTTTTGCAAAACACAAAGTTAACAGTGCTATTTGGGATTCTTCGTTAGTATGGTATTCAGACAGAATTGATATTTATCTTAAAATGAATGATTCTGTTAAAGCGCGATTACAAAAAGAATTAACAGTAGTTAGCGATGAAATGACTGCTATATATTCAAAACAAAAAGAACTAGATCGAAGAAATTCATCTCCTTCCTATATCCCGGAAATATTTACATTTGATCAATTGTATAGCAGCCACGGTTTTAGTTTTCGATTGGATACCAATGATATAAAAAATACTATTAATGAAGACAATTTTGATTTTTCATTTCAGGTGATCGGACTACCTCTTATAAATAAACCTGATATAACTACTGCACTTATATTAGAATATACTGACACAACCCTCTTTTCATCAAGTAAAATTACAGAAAACGATAAATATATTCTTTCGGGATCAAAATATATTCCAGATGACACTTTAACTTTAATCACAGGTTTCATTCATTACACATATAGAGATTCTTTAATTAAAAAGCCTAATGTAATTCTATATAATATTTCGTTAGGTAAGTCGAAACCTGAGATCGAACCAACAAATAATGCACAAATATCAAAAGATAAAATATCAGAAGATAAAAAATTAAGTAAACAAGAATTAATATTAATTGATTCAGTGAAGAGAGATTAATCATTATTATAATTATATTTGTTTATGTAATAAAATGCTGTCCATGTTTTTACATTAAATTTAATTTCAAAATAGAAAAAATGGAAAAGAAAAGAGTTTACACATTTGGAAATGGTGCAGCCGAAGGTCGTGCAGATATGAAAAATCTGCTTGGTGGAAAAGGTGCCAACCTGGCCGAAATGAATCTTATTGGAGTTCCAGTACCTCCGGGATTTACAATTACCTCCGATGTTTGTACAGAGTATAACGAACTGGGAAAAGACTATGTAATTAGTGTTTTAAAGAATGAAGTTGAAAGAAGCATTAATGGGATAGAAAATCAAACCGGTACAAAGTTCGGAGATAAAGAAAATCCCTGTTTAGTTTCAGTACGTTCAGGTGCTCGCGTTTCTATGCCAGGAATGATGGATACAGTTTTGAATCTTGGATTAAATGATGACGCAGTGCAAGGAATTGCAAAAAAGTCCGGTAATGAACGCTTTGCATGGGATTCATATCGTCGATTTGTTCAAATGTATGGGGATGTGGTTTTAGGTATGAAACCACAGAGCAAAGAGGATATAGATCCATTTGAAGAGATTATGGACGAATTAAAAGAATCAAAAGGTATTCAATTGGATACAGAATTTTCTGTTGATGATTTAAAACTTCTGGTTAAAAAATTCAAAACCGCTGTTAAAGAGCGTACAGGAAATGATTTCCCTACCAGTCCTTGGGATCAACTATGGGGCGCTATTTGTGCAGTGTTTGACAGTTGGATGAATGATCGTGCCATTCTTTACCGTAAAATGAACAATTTTCCCGAAGAATGGGGAACTGCTGTAAATGTACAGTCAATGGTTTACGGAAATATGGGACAAACATCTGGAACTGGTGTAGCTTTTACACGTGATGCTGCTACCGGAGAAGATATTTTTAATGGTGAATATCTAATTAATGCTCAAGGTGAGGATGTTGTTGCCGGTGTTCGCACACCGTTACAGATTACTACCGAAGGTTCGCGTCGTTGGGCTAAAATGCAAGGTATTTCAGAAGAAGAGCGAACATTAAATTATCCATCATTGGAAGAAGCAATGCCCGAATGTGCAAAAGAATTGATCGAAGTACAGCAAAAGCTCGAAGATTATTTTAAAGACATGCAAGATCTGGAATTTACTATTCAAGATGGTAAATTGTGGTTACTGCAAACACGTAATGGAAAACGCACAGGTTCAGCGATGGTAAAAATTGCCATTGATATGTTACGTCAAGGATATATAGATGAAAAGACTGCATTGAAACGTTGTGATGCTGAAAAATTAGATGAATTATTGCACCCTGTTTTCGACAAAAAAGCTTTAGCTGCTGCAAAACCAATTACTCACGGACTTCCTGCATCACCTGGTGCAGCTTCCGGACAAATTGTATTTTATGCTGATGAAGCAGAAGAGTGGTACAACGATGGAAAGAAAGTGATTCTTTGTCGAATCGAAACTTCACCCGAAGATCTTCGCGGAATGGGTACATCACAAGGAATTCTTACATCTCGTGGAGGGATGACATCTCACGCAGCTGTTGTTGCCCGTGGAATGGGTAAATGTTGTGTATCAGCAGCCAATAATTTAGTAATTGATTATAAAGCTCGCACAATCAGTGTCAATGGGAAGAAATTGAATGAAGGAGATTGGATCTCACTTGATGGAAGCACTGGAAATGTATATGAGGGAAAGATTCAGACACAAGATGCCGAATTAGACGATAACTTTAGATCAATAATGGAGATTGCAGACAAATACACTCGCATGGATGTAAGAACCAATGCGGATACTCCTCGTGATGCTTCAGTGGCTCGGAATTTTGGTGCAAAAGGTATTGGTCTTTGCCGCACTGAACATATGTTCTTTGAAGATGACAAGATTTTGGCAATGCGTGAAATGATTCTATCAAAAGATGTAGTCGGTAGACGCATAGCTCTCGATAAACTCCTACCACTTCAAAAAGCAGATTTTAAAGGAATCTTCAGGGTCATGAATGGTTTACCAGTAACCGTGCGATTATTAGACCCTCCTTTGCATGAATTTGTACCACATGATGAAAAAGGTCAAATAGAAATGGCGCGTGTTATGGATATTTCATACGAAGATATTCATGAACGTGTAGAAAGCTTAATGGAATCCAATCCAATGTTAGGGTTGCGCGGTTGTCGTCTTGGAAACTTATATCCTGAGATTACCGAAATGCAAACACGTGCTATCATTGAAGCTGCACTTGAATTAAAGAATGAGGGAATTGATGTGATTCCTGAAATCATGGTTCCTCTAACTGGCATTGTTTTTGAATTTAAAGCCCAGAAAGATATAATAGAGAAAACAATACAAGAGGTGTTTGCAGAAAACAGCGAGTCAATTGATTATAAAATCGGAACAATGATTGAGATTCCACGTGCCGCACTTACGGCACATAAGATTGCAAAAGAAGCCGATTTCTTCTCATTTGGAACTAACGACCTTACGCAGATGACCTTTGGTTACAGTCGTGATGATGTTGCAAAATTCTTGCCCATGTATCTCGACAAAGGTATTTTAAAACAAGATCCTTTTGCTGTACTTGATCAAAATGGAGTAGGGCAGTTGGTGAGGATGGCAGTCCAGAATGGTCGTTCCGTTAAGCCAACATTAAAATGTGGTATATGTGGTGAACATGGAGGTGAGCCCTCTTCTGTTAAATTCTGCCATACGGTAGGACTTAATTATGTATCATGTTCTCCTTACCGTGTTCCTATTGCAAGATTAGCCGCTGCACAAGCCGCAATTGAGGGATAAGAGATCTTATGAATAAATAGTAAAAGAGTCGTTGAATATCAACGGCTCTTATTGTTTTTAACGACATTTCATAAATAACATCTCTTTATAATTCGTATCTTTGTATTCAAAAAATAACTATGAAACATCGTCGTTATTTTGGATTTGATCGAAATATCTTTTATACAGGCTTAAACAGCTTTTTCACTGACACATCTACTAAGATGATTTACAGTGTGATGCCCCTGTTTTTGATGTCAATAGGAGCATCAAAGACACAAATATCTCTTATTGAGGGCATTGCCGAAAGTACAGCTTCATTAATGAAAGCTCTTTCCGGATTTTGGAGCGACAAAATAGGTAAGAACAAACCCTTTATGATCATTGGCTATGCAGCCACTGCATTGGTTACACCGTTATACTCATTTGTGATAAATCCTATTCAAGTACTTGCTTTACGTTTTATTGAAAGATTGGGTAAAGGTGTGCGCACCGCGCCACGCGACAGCCTTATTGCAGCTTCCATAAAGAAGAACGAAACAGGAAAGAGTTTTGGTTTTCATAAGATGATGGACAACAGTGGTGCAATACTTGGGCCATTATTAGCTTCATTGATACTTTTTTTTCGTCCTGGAGATTTTAAAACTATTTTTTTGTTCTCCGCTATTCCTGCAATCATTGGAGTTTTTGTCATTGTTTTTCTGATTAAAGAGAATAAGAAACAAGAAACAGGAAATAGGCAAAATGTGGCTTTTAAGAAATTACCTAAGAACTATTACATCTTTCTCTTGATCATAGCTGTTTTTACATTAGGGAATTCAACTGATTCACTGATGCTTATCCGGATGAGTGAAACTGGAATTAAAGAATCATTTGTTCCGCTAATATATATGTTATTCAATTCAGTATCCGTACTTTTAGCCGTCCAAATTGGTAAACTCTCAGATAAAATAGGCAGAGGTAAACTCATTACATTAGGCTTTTTGACTTATTCGTTTGTATATCTGATGTTTGGAGCATTTAACAACATTACTGTTTTTATATTAATGTTTGTACTTTATGGTGTTTATAGTGCACTCACAGACACATGTCAGAAAGCATTGGTCTCCGATTTAGTGAGTGAGGAAATGAAAGGAACAGGATTTGGTTTATATCATGCTGTTTTAGGAATCATGCTTCTACCGGCAAGTGCAATTGGAGGCTATCTTTATGATAAAGTAAGTCCAAGTGCAACATTTTATTTTGGGAGTAGTTTGTCGTTTATTGCAGCAATTATGATGATTATTTTCATGTTGAAACTTAAAAGAGACAACATAAAATCAACAAAATTCGAAGCTGTATAATCAATAAACTCAAATTTATAACTACTTTTAATAGTAAATTCGTTGGTGACTTCATCGAATATAACTACTTTTGAATTACTTTTTAACAGTACACAATAAATATGAAATATTTCAGTAAAATATTAACTATCATTTTTGCTCTCATACTTACACAACAAGTATTCGCCCAAAACAATATCATTGACGAAATCGTTTGGGTAGTAGGTGATGAAGCCATTCTTAAATCAGAAGTAGAATCTTTTAGACGTGAAATGCTATTGCAAAACACCCGAATTGAAGGTGATCCGTATTGCTTTATTCCTGAACAAATCGCAGTAAATAAGTTGTTCGTTGATCAGTCCAAACTCGACAGTATAGAAGTGGATGAAGCTAATGTAAACAGGATGGTTGATTTATACGTGAGTGAATATATTTCTTCCATAGGTTCTGTTGAGAAGTTACAAGAATATATGGGTAAAAGTCTCAAGAATATCCGCGACGACTTGAAGAGATCCGTTAGAGATAATCAATTAATTGAAGGAGTACAAAGAAAACATTTCGGTGAGATTGTACTTGCACCATCAGAAATCAGCAAGTACTACGAGAAAATCCCACAAGACAGTCTGCCATTTATTCCAACGACAGTAGAGATGCAGATTATAACGATGGAGCCAAAAATTCCATTACCCGAGATAGATAAAGTAAAAGCTCAGCTACGTACATTTACAGAGCAAATCAATTCAGGACAAAGTGATTTTTCCACGTTGGCTTTATTATATTCAGAAGATCAGGGATCAGCAATACAAGGTGGTGAAATTGGATTTAAAGGACGTGGAGAGTTCGTTCCGGAATTCTCAAACGCTGCATTTGCACTGAACGATCCAAAAAAAATCTCAAATGTTGTTGAATCAGAATACGGTTATCATATTATCCAACTCATTGAACGCCGAGGAGATAAAGCTAACTTCCGTCATATTTTGTTAAAACCTGATGTTCCCAAACAAGCATTAGACAGTGCATTGGTTAGATTAGATTCCGTAAAGATTGGGATTGACGATAAGAAAATCAATTTTGAAGAAGCAGCAACATTTATATCTGCTGACAAAAATACACGCAACAATAAAGGAATCATGGTAAATCAGGGAACAACCGGTAAGAACAGTTTAAATGTCGGAACCCCACGATTTGCTTTGGAAGAACTAAATCCCGATATTTCAAGAGTTATTGGTACAATGAAAGTCGGCGATTTGTCGGAACCCTTTATACTCACAACCAGCATGGGCGAAAAAGTAGCTGCAATTATCAAACTGACTAAAAGAAACGACGGTCATAAAGCAAATTTAAACACAGATTATCAAATAGTCAAGTCGATGGCTGAGAATACAAAACGTCAGAAGATGATGGACGAATGGATTGTTTCTAAGATAAAAAACACCTACGTACGAATTGATCCTGCCTGGAAGAATTGTGATTACAAGTATAAAGGTTGGTTAAAATAAGAATTGTTGTCTTTAATTGAATGACAAAGCTAAAGAATAAAAAGAACTATTATGGAAGCATGCTTTTGTTAAGCGTGCTTTTTGTCGTTATATTTATCACCTATGCGCAGCAGCCGCCTCCTGTGCAAAAGCCTGTTAATCCCAATATGAAAATTATTGAGATGCAGCAAGCAGACATTCTTTATAAACTAGCAAATTTTGACGCTACCATATTGAAAAACAATGTCAAATTCTATCACGACGGTGCATATATGTATTGCGATAGTGCATATCTTCATGAGAAAACAAATTCTTTCGAAGCATTTGGCAATGTTCGTATGGAACAAGGAGATACACTTTTTGTGTATGGAGATTATTTGAATTATGATGGTAACACCAAATTTGCCAAATTGCGTCATAACATACGATTGGAAGATAAACAAGCCACTTTGTTTACCGACAGTCTTGATTATGATAGAGTGGCAAATCTTGGATACTATTTTGATGGTGGGTTGCTTGTTGACGAAGAAAATGAGCTATCCTCTTTTTGGGGTCAATATGATTTGAACACAAAAGAAGCACTATTTAACGACAGTGTAAAACTAGTGAATCCCGATTATACTATTTACACAGAAGAACTCAAGTATAATACAGTAACCAAGATAGCCGATATCTTAGGACCATCCACCATTGTATCAGACAGTGGTACGGTTTATACTGATAGAGGCTGGTATAATACAATCACCGACGATGCCCAATTATTTGACAGATCGCGAGTGGTGAGTAACGACGGAAGTAAATTCCTAACCGGAGACACCATTTTTCATAATCAAAAAACAGGAATTGGTAAAGTCTTCGGTGATATGTTTTTGCAAGATTCATTACGCAAAGCAATCATTGGAGGAAATTACGGTTATTATGATGATAATTTAGGATACGCAATGGCAACAGATTCTGCATACGCTATTGAATATTCTGAAAAAGATAGCCTTTTTTTGCATGCCGACACACTTAAGATGATTACGGATTCTTTAGACAGACAGTTGATAGCATATTATAATGTTCGACTTTTCAGAAACGACATTCAAGGAGTATGCGATTCTCTTCAATATTTTTCTAAAGATTCACTTTTGTCGATGTACAAAAATCCCGTTATCTGGAATGGAAACTATCAACTTCTCGGTAATCAGATTGATATCTTTTTAAACGATAGCACAATTGAAAAAGCGAACGTGAAAGAATACTCATTAGGAATTCTGAAACGTCCGGTTGAAAATCAGTTCAACCAGTTGAGTGGAAGAGATATGACAGCAACATTTGACAAAGGACAATTACGTCAGTTGCTTGTTGAAGGTAATGCGGAATCATTGTATTATCTTTTGTCGGAAGACTCAACAGTTATAGGATTGAACAAAACAGAAAGTGCCTTTCTTTCAATGGACCTAAAAGATGATAGAGTAGAGAAGTTAAAACTTTGGAGTTCAACAAAAGCACAGACAACTCCTTTATCAAAATTAGATCCAGCATCGTCAACGCTGAAAGGCTTTGTATGGCTCGATTACTTGCGACCTAAAAGTGCATGGGATATTTTTAGAAGTTCAAAACGAAAATCAGAAGACAACATCGCTCAACCTAAACGATTTAAGAGACCTGAAGCAGAGATGCAGAGTCGATAATCTATTTTAGTTCACTATTTTTTTTCGTATATTTGTTTAAATTGTATTAAGGATGCCCGATATCATTCAACTTTTACCCGATTCTATTGCAAACCAGATAGCCGCAGGAGAAGTAATTCAGCGACCCGCGTCAGTAGTCAAAGAGTTGGTAGAGAACTCTTTGGATGCAGGAGCTACACAGATTCAGATAGTTATTAGAGATGCCGGTCGAACACTGATTCAAGTGATCGATAATGGCAAAGGTATGTCGGGCACAGATGCTCGCATGGCTTTTGAACGTCACGCGACTTCAAAAATAAAGAAAGCGGAAGATCTTTTTTCACTTCGGACAATGGGCTTTCGCGGAGAAGCATTACCCTCTATTGCAGCCATTTCACAAGTTGAAGTTAAAACACGACGTGCAGAAGACGAAGTGGGCACATTTCTATCTATATCCGCCTCGAATGTAGAAAAGCAAGAATTTATTGCATGTGTTGTTGGAACCACAATATCTGTAAAGAACATCTTTTTTAATGTTCCCGCCAGAAGAAGATTCTTAAGTTCCAACGAAACAGAAAGGCGAAACATACTATTAGAGATTGAGCGTATTGTGCTTGTGAATCCCGAGATAGAATTTATTGTTTATGAAAATGATGTTCAGACTATACACTTACCAATATCAGGATTAAAGCAGCGGATAGTTAATCTGGAGCGTAAAAACCTTATGCAGCAGCTCCTTGAGATAGACGAAAAGACAATGCTGGGCCACATTCATGGATATGTGTCAAGGCCTGAGAATGTTAGGAAAGGAAAAGCGCGACAGTTCTTTTTTGTGAATGGTCGTTACATTCGTCACTCTTATTTTCATCGTGCTGTGATGTCTGTTTTTGATCCATTGACTGCCGCTAATTCCCATCCCGATTATTTCATCTATTTTACTGTTAATCCGTCATCTGTCGATGTGAATATTCATCCGACAAAGACAGAGGTAAAGTTTGAAAACGAGAAAGAATTATGGAAAATATTATCTGTGACTATCAAAGAGGCGCTGGGCAAGTTTAATGCTGTTCCTACTATCGATTTTGATCAGACAGACGCAGTGGAGATTCCTATATATGATCCGGAAAAGCAGACAAAAGCACCGGAAATCAGTCTGGATCCTAATTACAATCCTTTCTCAAATCCACTTTCCGGTGGCAGGTATAAGCCTGCAACACCTTCATTCGATTGGGAAGTACTCTATAAAAAGTTTGAAAACGAGAGTGAACCCTCTCAGCCAGACGAAGATTTATTTGGAGAAAAAGACAACGATGCAATATCTTCAAGTCGCATTGGACCAGAACATTATCATTATAAACAACGTTATATTTTAACTTCTGTAAAATCCGGGTTGATGATAATAGATCAACACAGAGCGCATGTACGTATTTTATATGATAAATATCTAAAACAAATCATACAAAAGAAGGGTGTATCTCAACGTGTATTATTTCCCGAGATTCTTGAACTGTCTAATGAAGAAGCTACCGTACTCGACTCAATAAATGAAGAGATCATGTCATTAGGTTTTGATTTGAACGATTTAGGAGATAAAACCTTCGCTATAAAAGGAGTGCCATCAGAAATAGAAAACTCTGATGCGCCCCTGCTTATAAGGTCGATGATTAAGAAAAAGATGGACACCCCAAGCGATGTCCGAACCGAGATTCACGAAATGATGGCCTTGTCGCTTGCAAATAACACGGCAATATACACTGGAAAACAATTATCTGAAGAAGAAATGCTGATGCTCGTGAATCAGCTGTTTGCATGTGAAAGTCCTAATCATACACCCGATGGAAAGGCTATAATAACTGTCATCTCCGACGATGAGATCAGTAGGAAGATGAAATAAAAATCAATAATTATGGAATACAAATTCTGTGGTAAAAGCGGATTGCAGCTCCCTAAAATATCTTTAGGCTTGTGGCATAACTTCGGCTTTTTGGCCGATTTCAACGAAGCACGCAAAATGATCCGATATGCTTTTGATCAAGGAGTTACGCATATTGATATCGCAAACAATTATGGCCCTCCTCCCGGATCGGCAGAATCTGTTTTTGGAAAGATTCTTAAAGAAGATTTCAGCAATCATCGGGATGAAATGATTATCTCTTCAAAAGCTGGATATCTGATGTGGAACGGACCTTATGGCAACGGCGGATCACGCAAATATTTGATATCTAGTCTTAATCAAAGTCTGAAACGAACAGGATTAGAGTACTTTGACATCTTTTATTCGCATCGTTATGATCCCGATACTCCTATAGAGGAAACCATGCAGGCCTTGGTTGATATTGCCAGACAAGGGAAAGCGCTGTATGTAGGAATCTCAAATTATCCTGCAGATAAAGAGAAAATTGCTATGAGATATTTGAAAGAACAGAATGTACCTTGCTTGATTTATCAAGGAAGATACAGCATGTTCAACCGCAAACCTGAAGAAGAAATATTGGCAATTGCAAATGACTTCGGTTCTGGGTTTATCGCTTATTCACCGTTGGCTCAGGGAGTACTGACCGACAAATATTTGAATGGTATTCCCAAAAACTCGCGTGCAGGGGAATCGCATGGATTTCTGAGGACAGAGCAAGTGCGACCGGAATTGATTGAGAAAGTGAAGGTATTAAATGAAATTGCCGTTAAACGTGGACAAACAATGGCAGAAATGGCTTTAGCATGGGCGTTGAGAGATGAAAGAGTTACCTCGTTAATTGTTGGCTCTCGTACAGTTGGGCAATTGAAAGACAATCTTAAGGCATTGGATAATTTATCATTCACAGCTGACGAATTGGCTACAATAGATGGTATTTTAGATGGAGCTACTTTGTGATTTCTTGGTGGATTCAAAAAAATAGCACTCTAAAAGAATAAAAGTTCGTGAAATCTTTTGAAAAATAAAGAAACATTCATACATTTGCAGTCTCAAAAAATGAATGGCTCAAGAGTGAGCCAAATTTTTGATTGTAAATTTGCGGAAGTAGCTCAGTTGGTAGAGCACGACCTTGCCAAGGTCGGGGTCGCGGGTCCGAGTCCCGTCTTCCGCTCAAGGTATGCTCGGATGGTGGAATGGTAGACACGCAAGACTTAAAATCTTGTGACCATTACGGTTGTGCGGGTTCAAGTCCCGCTCCGAGTACCATATAATAAAACCCTAATTGATTCTTTAGTCAATTAGGGTTTTTTTTACCTCATCCATGTGAGTCTCCATTTCTCCTTCAAGGGCAGCACTAAGATGGTTTTCCAATAAAGGTACAAATGCACCATCACGCTTATATATCATAAATGCTCACAAAATGATTATCAATAATTTTATTAGTTAAAGTAATGAGTGCAATAACACCCTCAGCGATCTTAAGCTACATCTGCTAGTTGAAAGTCTATCGTCTAAGAGATTTATGTCAACGATGTTATGATGTATAATACTTAGTTCTTAACTAATATCTTTACAGGACCAATCAATCCCGATTCAAGTAATGGAGAATTTTTGTCGAAATGCTTGTAGGTTGTAAAGGTATATCTGCCGCTCGTACGGGGTTTACCTTCCGTCAACCATTTCGGCCATTGCCCATTACCTGTTCCATCGTCAGGAAGTTGCTCATCGCCTATCAAACGGTTGGGCCAGAGGTTAACCACCTCTATTTCTAACTGATTGCCACTCGGTTTCACAGCATCGGAAATATCCACTCGCCAAGGGAATGTCCATATCACGCCTAAATCCTTACCATTGAGTTTCACACGAGCCATATTGTTTACCTTTCCCAAATCGAGGAACAACGATTTCGCGACCGATTTCGGCAAATCAAATGTTTGTTTGTAAATAGCCGTTCCGGAGTAGTATTTGATGCCGGACTCGGAATTCTGCGTCCAGTCCGTCAATCGGTCGAATACCGCCAATGCAGGACCTCCCCATTTGGGGTCGAAAGATACCGTCCACGGAGCATCCAACACCGCCAGTTGATGTATTTCAGGGAAATTGGTTTTCGATGTAGGCGATAGACCCTCGGTGCGAAATACAATGAAATAACCTTCGTCCGTGTCGAATCGAAGCGGTATGATGGTTTGTTTTCCAACTTGGGAATATTCGGGCAAAGCACGCATTTCACCACTAACTGGATTCCATAGCTCCGGTTTGGCGCCTATGATGCGGAATTTACATGTTTCGGTTGTCGGCTTTTCAGTACGATTGGAGACGAAATAGATGTCAGCGCCATTCAATGTACGATGTGTGTAACGAATACCACCTTCTGACTCGAAATCGACAGGAACACTTTCTGCAAGTATTTTTGCGGTAATATCGTAATGTGGATATAGATTGTCAGGCTTGTTTTTCAATTCCTGCCCCCAGATGATTTTCCCTTTTCCAAAAATACGAGTAGTCAACGTTTCAGAAGTCTCTTCTGCACCCCATAACTCCAACACCAAAGCCTTCAATTCTTCATCACATAGAGGATAATTGCTAAGGCTGGGGGATTTTTCTGGTGGAAGTCCTATCATTGTTGCTCCATTGCGGATGAGTTCCTTTATTTTCTTTAACAGCTCAGGTGTCATGGTTTTGAAATATGGCAGCACGAGTATGCGATAAGTGGCACCACCTGGAAAAACAATCTTGTTGTCTTTCACTTCGGCTTTATATAACATGCTGGGCGGACAAGCGTCGAAGTTATAACCTTTTCTGTCTGGCAACATGGGATTTTCGTATTCGTATGCCGATTCGGGCGCACGGAATGCAAAAGGAGATGCTTCAGGTGCGAGATAAAGCACATCGGCTACGGTACGTCCCTGTTGTAGCATGTATTGACAACGCGCTACGTAGCGATGATAAGCATTAACCATTGGCCACCATGTTTGGTTGCGGTCCCAATGAACGCCATAAGGTCCCATAGTCATGCCTGGGCGCAGGCTGTCGGGCAACGACTGATGCTGGAAGGTATGGTAAACGAAGCGATTGATACCGGCTGCATACGCCCATTCACCCTGATTTTTCATTGAGCCGGGATGTTGTTCCCAATTGTCCACAGCGGTAAAAGATTCGGCAGGTACTACCACTTGTCCCAACAGATGTGATACCGAAGTACCCTCAGCTACTCCGAATGAGGTATTGAAACCTCCGAGGCTCCAAAATTCACACATCGGCATATCGCTGGAGGCCGCCAATTCCATATCTGCCAAAGGTGTCATGTCATAAGGTTCGATGGAAACGCCTAATCCATAACGCTTAGCATACTTCATTACATAGCCGGAATGATTTTCCACTACCAATTCTTGTGCTGTTTGCCTCATGTCCCATAGGAAGCGTTCACTTTCCTCCCGATTTTCCACCATAACTCCTGCATAGAGCGGATAATACGGAAACGGGTCATATCCCCTGCGTTTGATAAATTCATCACGGAAACGGGGGGTCCAGTTTTGCGCACCCATCTCCCAACTGTCGATATGCAGCATCTGTAATCCGCCTTTGGAATTAGATTTTGTGAAACCGATATGTTGAAAGAGATTTCCAGTGAACTGGTCTAAATGGGCACTTATGGCAACAGTATCGAATTTGTCGGATTCAAATCCCAAGCCTGGATGTGCTGCTGGACGGGTAATCGCGCCATTGTTACGACTGCCGAAACGCATAACCCTCCATTTGCCTTGGGGAACATCCCAACTTAGCGTACCGTCCGCTTGTAGTTTATCGCTCAGGTCGATGATTTGGCTCTTTTTTATGGCTTTATCTCCTGGCTGAGCTTCGTAAGACATTGACAGATACTGCCGGACACTATCGGCCGAACTGTACGGCCGACGGTAATACAAGGCTTTTTCATCAATTTCTTTCATGTTCAAAAAACTATAATCCTGCCCGGGCGTGCGGTCTGTACCTATCAAAGTACTGCCTGCAGGAAAAGCCAGCACTGCAACATCTTCGTAAAACGTTTCCCTCCTTGCCTTCAATTCGGGTGTTAATGTTTCTTCACCAAAGAAAGGCATACGTGGTGCAGGTTTAGGTAATTGAATGGTTTGCTTTCCGCCTCCGGTCACTTCCGCAGACGAATATACCAAGTGCTGCATGGATTGTGCGGCTTCTACCCAAGGGCCTCCGCTACCACACCACCCCGGTCCGGTACCCAACGTGATGAATATGCCCAGACGCTCACACTCCTTGACGGCAAAGCCGAACAAATCTTTCCATTCCTCACTGAGGAAATCGACTTTACCGCGCGGAACGCCGACATTGACTTCAAGATAGACTACATAACCGATACCGGCTTCTTTCATTGCCTCCAAATCTTTCGTTATCGATTCTTTAGAAACATTGCCGTCCATAAAATACCAATACACTCCCGGACGAGCGGAATCAGGCGGATTTACAAAGCCTATTTCCAATCCTTGGTCGGATGAGGTTGCACATGAGAAAACGGCAAGGACACTTATCAACACAATCATTATTTTAAAACTTGTTTTCATACGAAAAGTCTTATTATTGAGGGCTTGACTCGCAATCTCCTGCTGATAGCCAGTCAATCGACAAAGCAATCCTTCAAACTGTGGCCAATAGGTCTCTAAACCTACACCAAACAAACCTACTTTTACTTTTTGTTTCATTTTTGACTTTTTATTAGAACTTGTCTAAGTATTGATAAAAAATTAAATATTTGAAAATTAGCGTTTAACAAAGCATTTCTATATAATTTAAACATACATTCAAGTATTAAATGCAACATCGTTTAGCAAAGATGCAAAAAATATTTTTTTCGGCGTTTAAAAATTCAATTTTTTCCTTGGCCTTATGTTCTACTCGTGTTGTACCTGCTTAACATCCTGCTTGTTATATTTGTCAAAAGATTCTTTTTTAGGTATGTATTGCCTGATCAGCTTGTTCGTGTACTCGTTCAAACCCCTTTCCCAAGAAGAATAGGAATGGACAAAATAAAACTCCGCATCGAGTATGCGTGCTATACTCGTGTTCGGCAAATTCACACCCGTTGTCAGCGGTTATTGTGTGAACCACCTCCTTGAACGGGAACAAGAGTCTGACCAGTTCACGTGCCAAGGGCTTGGCCTTCTTCCCCTGCTCCAGATTTTCTGCTATCAGGAACCCAGTTTTCCGTTCAACGATTGTCAGGATCGCCCCCTTGTTCCCTTGCCCCACGATGGTGTACACTTCCCAATCCCCCAAACGCGTTTTTTTGATCGACCACGTCGGGACGTTCATCTATGCTGACCTTTCCCTTTATAACCACGCGTTCAATGCCCACCGGTCGTTTCCGATGTTTCAGCTCATGACGAAGGTGCGTGTGGAGCGTTCCACCCAAGGCCTTATCGTCATGGACGTATTCATAGATAGTTTGAAGAGAAACCATGTCGATGTCGTTTTCCTTGCAATAACCGACGATTTGCTCGGGTGGCCACTTTTTCTTTACATGCTCTTCCTTAAAATCTTGTATCTGCTTTGTAAACGTGCGCCTGCAATGAAAGCGTTGCTTGAAAAAATCGGCTTTCTTTTAAGACGTTTTGTAATGGTATACGCCTCATTTTCAGAGCTGTTGCGCTTGATCTCGCGTGAAATCACGGACTTGTAATTAATGATGGTTCTGGTAATGAAGCTTTTGTTGTGTCCTTGTTCTAGTAACACGGAAATTTATAATACTCCCCAAAAAACTGGACAACGAGTTAAGATATAGCGATGAAATAAAAAACATTATTTTTAACAAAAAAACTTATGTCCACATCGTTTTTGTTATAAGACCCACTTGTTGAACCACTATCATAGCGATTGTATGAGCCTCTATCTTCATATGAGCCACTACCATATGATGTTCCACTATCAATATATCCGTATCCTTCTACATACCCTCCAAACCATGTGCCATTGGATAATACATTAGTATATTCGTCCCATGTATATGGACTGAGAAAAGACCCATCTCCTCCCCCGACAAATGTTTTTTGTTGAATTTCACTTAATTTAGGCATCAAAATCTCTAATTCATTTAAATTTTTTCTTGTTAGTTTTCTCGTTTTATTAGTAAATAATTATAAATTGATTTGTTAAGCTAAATATAGCTTATTTTTATTTGTAATTACTATTGTCCTATAAAAATTTCTAGCCTTGTTCTGAAAAGTCTTATCATAGTCTATTTCAGAGTAAGCTTGAGAATAAAGGGCTTGGAAAGCCGGATTTTCATAACCATATGTCAGTGTAATACAGCTTACGGTACGAATATCCCAATTCATCCTCGATCCGAAGTGGTCGGACTTTTATAAAGTTCAGCCTTTCAGAAAGCATTTTCACTTGTAGCAACTCCCGTAAGCTGCACCCGACTAACATCGGATTTGCATACGTCGGATTCTATTGTTACAAGGTAATATAATACCATACTGTGTGAGTCATCATCGTTAGGGAATAGGTAAAAAAATACGTAAAACCAATTCCAAGTTCACCGATAACTGCTAAACATTCAATTATTTCACTATATTCTCCTTTTTGACTGATATTATTCTACATAATGTCTCATTTTCATCTAACATCCTCACTATTATTCATACACTTTTGGCATTTCTTTTCAAATTCAAATAGTTCTTTAAACCCAAAATTTTGCCTGTCTTTAAGGTATTTATATCTTTTTTCAAGAAATTCTTTTTCATTTTCCATATTTTCAACATCATATAGAAAATGAGGTAAATGATAAGTTACCTCAAAGTATTTGGGCTTCTTCTTTGTTTTGTCAGGTTTAATGTTAAACGATAACAGATAAGATTCGTTTTGTTTCAAAATTACGTACATTTCTTTAAATAGGTATGGGCCATCGTGCTCGTTCTCGAATGGTGGATGCCTCAGCCATTCTATTGCATTCATCTGTGAATCAAAACATTCAATAGATATAAATGGCTTATTCGTTAAATGTTCTGTCATAAACAACATAATGAAAGGGCTTTTATTTGTTAGTTTAACATTTAATTTACACTCCTCTCTATTGAAATCACTCTCCACTTTGAGTTGAGAATAAAGTGGGTAACTTGTAAGTATGAGAATACTTAATAGCGTAGTTTTAAAAAAATATTTCATATTGTATTTTTTATTATCTAATTAAGGGGTTAAAACCCTGCAATTTCATTGCAGCTACTTTAGTTTGTATAATTTTTTCACCTTTGTAATATGTTGGAATATTGTTGAATTTATCATCATCTTTAACAAGAGTACCCTGTATAGCGCAAAGGCAATTAGTACCAATACTTTTGGTTAATAGGATATGGTTTCTGGAGTACAAGACGTATAATCGATGAAATAATTCAAAAGTATCTTGAGTATCATCGAGATAATCCGAATACTGCAAATTCCGATTGGATATTGACATAGAAAATTTCATTCTTTCGTTTAGACCTATGGATTTAAAATCTATAGTAATTTAGTAACCTAGACCTGCTCGTGCTATTCTGTACAATTGCTGGTAAAAATATATCTTCCCTTCTCTTTCCCTCCTATATTTTTCGGAAACGTTGGGAAATAATCTTTTTTCTTCCTCATAAGCAAAAATTTCATTAAGATACTTTTGGGGGGCAGAAAGATTACCATAATAAGCATCTTGTAGATTTGTCACAATTTCTTCTATACTACTTCCAAAATTTATAGACTTATAATACTCGAACACATCATTAGACATTGTGCTTGAAAATGTGAAATCCTGCTGGAGGATAGCAATCTTAAAATTAGGATCGTAAGCATTATCACAATCTGTATGTGTGAATTCATGTATCAAAACTGATACCTGATCATTCACCGTCATATTAAAAAAAGAATCTTTTAGAAATATATTGTTAGAAGAATCTATATGTGACCTACCCACTGCATCTAAAATTGAGATGCTGTATTGTGAAATGTTATAACCATAAGCAGCAAGTTGACTGGAAATTTGTGGTTGTATATTATTCCATTTTGTTTGATTATCGTCTCCGTATGAGCCACTACCATATGAACCACTATCATTGATACCGTATGAGCCACTAGTATCGTAGTATGAGCCACTACCATATGATGTTCCACTATCAATATATCCGAATCCTTCTACATACCCTCCAAACCATGTGCCACTGGATAATATACAAGTATATTCGTCCCATGTATATGGACTAAGGTAAGACCCATCTCCTCCTCCGACAAATGTTTTTTGCTGAATTTCACTTAAAATCGGCATAATAATAGCCAATTCATTTAAACTTTTTCTTGTTAGTTTTCTCGTTTTCATAAATAAATAATTTAAATTAATAAATTGATTTGATTAGTTAAGCTAAATGCAGCTTATTCTTATTTGTAATAAATATTTTTCGCATTAGTTTTAATATTTCGGCAAAGCTAATCAACTCTTTTTCTTGGAGCTTCATTAAATCTTGAAATATTCCTTTAAGTTCCGGATGGTCTTCTTTATTTCTTTCTAATAACCAATCCATAACTTCAAATAATATACGCTCGGTTGTAGCTTTTTGTTCCTCTCTTTTTTGATTGGTAATCTGTGTTTCAGAAATTCTATAATACAACAATACCTGATTGTCTATGTAAAATTTACCGCCTAATTTTGCTATTTCTGTCCAAAGTTTCAGGTCTTCGGCATAAATGTAGTTTTTTTCATAATGTAATTTATTTTCAATTAAAAAATTTCTTCGTATCACCGCGGTGGGATGAAACATAAAATTTCTTTTCATAAACTGAAGCAATGGAAACTCTACTAATCCGTTAGCACTTACGGCAATACTTTGGGGCGGTACTCTTTCGCCGATATGTTGCATCCACGTGCCGCAGACAGTAATGCTTGGCTCAGCTTCCATAACAGCATACTGAATTTTGAGTCTGTCTGGATGCATAATATCATCGGCATCCATACGGGCTAAGCATTTGCCTTTTGGAGCATTCATTCCGCGGTTGAGCGATGCTATATAATCATGCTTATTCTCTAATAAAACAATTCGTTCGTCATTGTAAGAGCGGATAATATCACGTGTGGAGTCTGTAGAACCATCATCTACGATGATACACTCAAAATTCGAGAATGACTGCCCGATAATGCTGTCGATGGCTTCTTTAATATACTTTTCAGCATTGTAGGCGGGCATTACAATAGAAATAGCCGGAATGGATTTATCTTTATCTGTTATCATTTTTATTTCATTTTTGGATTAACTTCCTATACACATCGACAGTTCTGTTTATCATCAGCTCGAGGCTCAATCTTTGTTCGTATAGTTTTCGGGCATTCTGCCCGATTTTTGTTCTCAAACTCTTGTCATTCATTAAACGGATCATTTTTTTTACCATCATCTCTACGTCAACAGATAATCCAAATACAGATGAAAATCTGGTTTGAACTTTTAACGCATTCGCCTCGTCTGTAAACATTTCATCCAATCCATCTACATTAGTTGTAATAATAGGCATACCGAACATAGACATTTCTACACCCGTGTAACTGGCTTGTTCTTGTAAAGAACCGATTACGCCAATATCATTTTCGATGTATAATTTTTTCAATTCTTCAATTCCAACTAACCCTAAGACAGTTACATTCAGAGTCGGATAGTCCTGTTCGATTTGCTTCTTAAAACCCGGCGGATACTTTCCTGCTATTACTAAGAAAACCTTATACCCTTCCTTCTGAACTAATTGAAGAGCCTGTAAAATATAAAATATACCTTTACTTTCATTTACTGTAGCAACAAATAAAAAGCTAAAATTTTCATCACTATTTTTTTCGTACTTTCTGAATAAATCATCACAAATATCGATTCCACCATTTGGTATCACAAAGGTATTACCCGTAACATTGCCTATACATTCATTTAAAAAGTCAATACCACAATAAGTCCCGCAAATTAGAGCATCGGGTGCGGCGTAAGACTGTAACTCGCAATTATTGGTTACGTAAATTTCAGGACTTGGCTTTTCTACTTTATTTTTGTTTGTGTAAGTTAATTCGTAGAGCCTATTGAAACGCTTTTTATCACTGTTGTACAATCCTTTCCATGGAATACAGTGGAGGTGTGTGATTATCTTGCAGCCGGTCAGTTCGCGGATATATACTGCTAAATCTATCAAATTGAGCGTATGCAGGTGGATGATGTAGTTTTCTTTTCCTTCAAAAAGATGTTTGGTAAGTCTATAGACCTGTTCATTGTATTTTCGTATCCAGAAGCGTTCGGCTATTATCGTGTTGTATTGCTGTGGAAGCGGTGTGCTGTATTTCACGTAATGACCAATCTTTTCTTCTTTTGGAAAAAGCAGCGTATCATCATTCCTCAAGTGTATCCAATAGACCTGTATATCCGCAACATCTCGAAGCCCACTAATCAGCGTACTTACGTACCTATCCACGCCGGAAGTGTTGGATGCGTGGGACATATCGATAAGATAGAGGTTAATAAGGGACATAAACTTATAATAAGATTGTTTTCTTGTTTGTCAAATAAATCAACAGCCTGCTCACCCCTTGTTCATAACCAGCTGTAAAAACTCCGGGTGGCATAAGTTTTAAAATCGCATTTTCTATTTTGTTTTCTTCTTCTGTCAGAAACGAGCTCAAATATTTGTCGTTTTCGGTTAATTGAGATAACTCAATGCAATTTTTTAAATTGAGATTCTTCACATTATCTCTAATGGCATATTGTTTGTCAGTTATGATTACATCGTTGTATTTTCCTGTTTTATCTAATTTCTCTAAATAATACGCAGCTTTGTAAGAACTTTTCACCCTTCCGCTTCTGTACAAATCGGCATAATCATCTAAAATCACCCGTGAATAATTTGCATAACCGCAATCGCAAACTGTTTTCAAATATGTTTCAAATTTGAAAATAACCGTAGTTTTGTTGTTGATGTAATGAATGTCTTCGAAATCAAAAAGTTGAATGGCTAAGTAAAGTTCGTTCGCTTCAAAAATGCTTTTCATTACTTCGTTAATCCGTTTTTCCGATGAACGATACGGTTTGACTGCATTCAGAAAATTATTTAGATATATCGCATTAAGGGTAGCATTTGGATTCTCTTTTATCTTCTCAAATCCAGACAATATCTTTTCATATTGTTCGTCAAATAATTCATCAAAATCAGCGTCAATAAAATCGTTTTTTATCAAATAAAGCAATACATATCCTATCCCGCTCAAACCATTCTCAAAACCTATATCATCCGTTTTGCTTATCAGAGCTTCCTGCAATAATTCAAAAGCCTGTTCTTCAATATATTCGTCTTGAAGGAAACGAGCTGTCTCAAATAGCGCCCAAGCAATACCGGCTTTCCCATTGTACAGCCCTGATGAATTTATGGAGCAGGCGTTGAGAAGGAGATAGTTAACAAGGTTGAGAATAATATCTTTATTTATTGAACAATTTTTCACACCTTTTTTGATTTCCTTTTTTCCTTATTTCATCTAAATCAAATGTTTTTCTATAGTATTCCAATCTTCCCAAAGTTTTTATACCATATTTTATATAAACATTTGCTCTGACAAACCGCTTGGGAAAATATTCTTTGTATGAAACTGTATAAATTTTTCCTGAATCTAGGCGTAATATCTGACTCTGGTTAATATCATTCATTAACAGATAAGATATATATTTAACAGTATCTTTTTCTCCATAGTTTACATAATCGAAATGCAAATCGCTATGTCCTTCCGCCGCTTCTCTATTGAGTAAAATATTAACCTGATATTTCGTTGTATTTTGAATTTGACAAACAAACTCATTTGGGGGTCTAAAAGAAAAATTAACCTTTATATCCTCATTCTGAGAGAAAATATCTAAAGAAATTAAATATAATACTACCAATAAAAATGTTGATAAATGAATTTTAAATATTTTCATATTAGTTGCATTTGAATTTATTAATTGTAATATTGGTCAGCAAGTTTTTTCAATTCTGTAAAATACCAAATACGATAATCTAATTCAGCCTTCTCTTCTGATGAAATATTGGTAAACATATTTCTTTCTTTCGTATAGGCATTAATTTCATTACTATAATACCGAGGGTCTCTTAATGTATAATGTGTCATAATTTGTTGATAAGAAAATTCATCACCCTCACATATAACATTCATTATATAATTCTTAATCTCTAAAGGTGGCTGGGGTAAAGTTGTTTGTATATTTTTTTCCTCAGTGCTATATGACTTATCCTCTTCAATATGAAAATATTCATGTAACAAAATTCTTAATTGCTTGTCAGAAGTTAAATTGAAAAAATTATTACCGAGAAAAACCTCTCCGTTTTGCCCTATCCATGCATATGCGGCACGATCAGTTGATGCCTTAAAAATTATTTTAGATAAATCAATACCATATAAAATAGATGCTTGATTTATGAATGTTGACTGGCTGCTCTCCCATATAATTTGATTAATCATTTGTTGACCACTTATTGGACTAACATTTCCACCACCTCCTCCCCCCGTGTTCGGCACCACTTGCCCTGAAATATCTCCGCTCGACCCATATACCCACCAATCGCCTGAGTCACCCACGGCCCCGGAATCACCACCTGCATTCCAAAATCCCGAATCAATTCCTCCCCATTCGTTTGGGTTGTATGTACTGCCGGAAACGTTCCCCGAAGTGTCATTGTTATTTGAGCTACCTTGACTTCCGGTAATTGTAACGTCGGAAAAAGTGTAACCCCAGCCATCAACATAGCCTCCGTTCTATGTTCCACTTGCAACCATTTGATCATATTCTGACTCAGTATAAGGATCTTCTTGAGTTCCGGCACCACCACCAATGAAACTGCGTTGGATGTTTTCATTCAATATCGGCATTACTTTTGCTAATTCGTCTAAGTTTTTTCGAGTTAATTTTCGCATAATTTTATTTGTTTAAGAGTATTTCTTCAAGTTCTACATTCAGTTTAAAATCATATAACGCCATACTTCTCAGCGTGAAATAGCTGTTATAAGTATTCCTGATAGCAGAGTAGTATCGCTGCAGAGCGTTGTTTTGTTCGTTTTGGGCCGTCGTAAGTTCATATACGGAAACTTTACCTAATGAAAATTTCTGTATCAACATTTTGTATTGCTCATGTGATAAATTGTAGGCTTTTTGTGCCGTCAGCCAGAGTTTTACCGAATGGTTATAGCTGTTGATATTTCTTTTACCTCATTCTCAAATTCACGCATCTGCCGTTCCCGTGCTATTTTGTTCGCTTCATAATTGTTCTCAGCTATTTTAATGCGGTTTTTATTAACACCCCATTGAAACACGGGAATTTGGAAACCAACAATAACCGACTGACGGGTATTTCCGTTACGATAAGCCTCTGCAAATGTTTCCGCATATTGATTTACACCATAGTTTAAGCTAATGCTACCGTTAAAACGATTGCTTAATTTTGCCGAAAACAAATTACTTTCAGTCTCAAATGTTTGTATTTCTTGTTGTTTCAAGAAAGGATTGTTCTGTTCAACATAAAACATTGCCGTACTTGCTTCTATAGTAAAAGGGACATCAAATTCAGGTATTTCAACCTCAATTGCTTCTATTCCCAAAAAAACGACAAGCCGCTCCTGCGCTTCAATATAATTTTTTCGAGCATTTTCATAAGCATAGCGAGTATTTAAAGATTGTAGTTCAATTTGCTTTAAATCGTATTCGGTAATATGTCCGTTATCTAATTTAATGCGGGCAAGCTGCAACAGGGTGTCGGTGTTTTGTGTGGTTTGCAAAGCAAAATCCTGTTCCATTTTGCCAAGCAGCGCTGTCATATAAAGCTCCAATGCTTGTTGTTGGATTCGGGACAGTTTTGTACAATATTGCTTTATTGCCACATTGTTTTTGGCATACTCAATCTCTTTTTCAAGAAGATACTGCGTGCCTCCTCCCAATAATTGCTGAGTGCAACCAATAGAAAAGGGTGTTGTGCTAAAACTGTTTCTTTTGCGTGAAAACTCATTCAAGTAGTTGATGTTACTACCGATATTTAATTCGCCCCCGGTAATCCCTATTTTTTGGCGGACAGATACACCCGCACTGCTGTTGTTGGAATAATCTTCCACATAAGTATAGCTTCCATCGGAAGGCTGCTGTAATAACCGCAGGGAGCGGTTGAAATTAATTGGGTTGAAGTTGAATGAAAGCGACGGAAGATAACTCTTTTTATAGTTTTCAAATTGTAGAATCTCGTTTTGGTAGTTGAACTTTTCTATTTGGGCGGCAAAAGAATGTAAGAAGAGATTATCAATAACTTCGTGCAAGCTAATTCCCTTTACAACCTCTTGGCTGAAAGCCATAGAGCAAAAAAGAGAGTTGATGAATAGTAAACTTATAATTGTGTGCCTTAAACTCTTCATAACAATTGTGTTAAGTGCAATTTTTCTTCAATTAACAAAAGTAGAGAAAATATCCTAATATGTCAAAATAATTTTCGACTTTTCGTACAAAAAACTAAAATTTCTTTGTTTTTCAATTTCAATAATCTACCTTTGCCCACCACAACAAGCGTTCGCTAATGATATGAAAGCCGATGCAAACAAAACGCATACGCTCGTTTCCAAATCGTAACCCATTTTTAGAGTTGCGCCTTTTACTTCCTGTTTTTCAATAGAATAATTCTTAGATTTATCCGTTTAAGGCAAGGTTTGGTGTAGGTAGCAAAGATACATCTTGCAATAAATCGGTTTTATTTGTAAATCGTCAGTTAGCAACTGACGATTTACAATATTGCGCTAAGCTTCGTAAAAAAGCCTCATGTTTTTGATGTTTGCAGCAGAAAAACCTGTAAGACCGGGTAATTCCTGCTGAAGTTGATTAGAGATAAAGTCAATAGCTCCTGTTCCCCAAGTTCCTTCTCTTGAGTTTTTTGATACAAACTCTCCAATGCCATAGTATAACGACAGTAATTCTTTGTTGGCTAAGGCAGCAGCACGATAACGACTTTGTAAAATTGCATTTTTTATTTGTTTGACAATATCGCTATAATTAATTGACATACTTTGTTCCATATATAGCTATTTTTTTTAAATTCGAATACAAACTCATCATTGGCAAAGGTAAACATTTTCCAGTATATGAGATACTCTTCTTATAATTTCAGTTCAGGCAAACTGTCTATTGCTTTTTGCTTCAGTTCATCAACGGCACGGGTGTATTATTCGGTGTGTTGCAAACCGCTATGTCCCAGCAAACTTGTAACGGTTTTGATATTTGCGCCGTTGTTTAAATATTTACTGCAAACGAGTGACGGGAGCAATGCCAAGTGATATGTTTTTGAATTTCTGCGCGTTTTATCCAATATTTCAACGAGCGCAGGCACATGTTTTGGCTAGGCAGATTAAAGATTTTGCAGTCAATCTTTTCGCCATTATCATTAACTTTAGGTTTGCCGATAAGTTGTATCAGTCAATCATTTAAAGGCGTATTTACCCAGCTTTTGGAACTTTGCCCTTGCGCTTTTTTCTGGTTAAACGTAAGAATTTTATTCGAGAAATCAACATTCGAGTATCGCAAATCTTTCACGTTACAGTGTCTTATTCCTGTGTAAAGACAGAAGATAAAAGGCCGCCTTACATCTAAGTTTTGTTGTAGATAGGTGGTTTTTATAAGTTTTTCGATTTCTTCGATGCTCAAAATATCTTTTGTTAATGCTCCCTCATCTGCTTTACAAGGGACATTCAGGCACAGATTTTTTCGAAGATGATCCTTTTCAACCAAATATTTGATAATTTTTTTGAACCGCTTATAATGGGTAAGAGCGCCCTCGCCCTTGCTGATACTTTTCAAATACTCTACGAATTTAACAATCATATCCTTGTCGATTTGGTCGCCGCCTATTCGGTCTTTGTACAGCGGATATTCTAACGCGATAAAATCTTTGAAACGCTTTATGGAAGCCTTTATCATTCGTTTATCGCCTTTGGAGTAGTTCGTGTAATAAGCATCCATGCAGTCGAAGATATTAACCTTTTTGAATGTCGGAAGTCGATAACCGGTTGTAGCGTATTTCATCTGTTTTTCTTTTTCATAGCGAATCTGTTTTGCTAATTCTAATGTTTCTTTGTTTGTTTGACGCTCAATGGGTGTTCGAGGACTTTTTAGTAAATACAAGTTCAATGACTTCTTTTTCGACTTTTTTTCATTACTTCTTCGCCCGTTTTCTCATTCACAGCTCTCATATATCCCATATAGTATTCGAGATACAAACTGTATGTCCGATTTTTAAGCTCTTTCTGCATCAGTTTAGGGTTATCAGTACTTTTCCCGTCCAGTTTTGCCATTATATTCTTTTTTTATTTACTTTGCAAATATAGAAATAGAATCTTGATTTCTGGGGTGCCCAGGGGGCATCCAAACCAACAGAAAAGGGTGAAAATAGGCAAAAAACTAAAAATACTGGAAAGTTGTAATATGTTGATATTTAGATATATAATTACTTTTGTATTTCCTTGTTTTAGGGGTTGGGTACTCGCTCCGAGTACCACTTATTTAAAAACCCTAATTGATTATTCAATCAATTAGGGTTTTTAATTTGATAATAACGAAATCGATAACAACTTTTACATATTCTGATAATCGCCGGTTGCATTGCTAATTTTTATAGAAACAGTTTTCTTCTCGCCTCCAATTAATGTAATGTTGATAGTGCATCTCGTGTATTCACTATTGATGACTTCAAAATTTACATTGTTTATTATTGCATTGTCTGGAATGCTTTCTATTTTACTGCTTTCCCATAAAATACTATCGGTTCGCAAATTATGTCGTTTGAGAATGTTCTTTTCTAAAAATAATGATTCTTCAGTACTTAATGGCAAGTAAGAATTTGAAGAATATGAACCAATATTCTTGGGCTTCGCGGTGTCAAAAAGTACTTCGCCTTCAAAATCATAGCATCTAAGTACTTCAACCCCTTGATTGTTTCCAAAATCAATATAGGTGTTTATTAAAAAAGAATCTTCATACCATGAAGTAATATTTTTACCGAAAGTCAGCTGATTACTGAAATCTGTAAGATTAAATTCTTTAAAGACTTCGTTTCCGTTTGACACAAACAGTAATTTCTGATATATATCGCTATTCGTCCCAATATTATACATTAATATAAAGTAATCATTTTGATCTTTATATACCTGATCTATAATGACATCATTTATTTTGTTTATAGGAAGGTTGTTGCTGGTATTTACCTCAGTTTTACTTGTCCATGTCCAGAAGTTTTGTTTATTTTCTTTATTATATCCTTTGACAAATAACTTGTTGTCCTTTGAACCATAAACATAAATCAAGGTTGTATCCGTACCAATGCTATAATGTCTATATAAATCTAGTTCGGTACCGGAAACGTATTGTTTGACGACTTTGATTTCTTCTGTTTCAGGTTTGTTCGGATTAATGTCAAGATTGATTTCTTCGCAGCCGAGAAATATTATTCCCAATAATGCTGATAAATACAAATATTTTCTCATTGTAGTGTATGAATTGTTTGAATGAATTAAGTGCGAAGGTACACTAAATATTTTGAACATGTAACAAATTCATACAAAAAGCTTTATTTAAAAATCAATTTAACATTTTGGGTGTCTATTTTATGTAAAAATGTAAGCGTTTATCTGTAATTAATTAATTCCACGCTAACAGCGTCTTAAGACTTTTACAGTAGAAAACTGAAATCATCTTCGTTAGAAAGTTCAATGGGTTGTTGTCCATATTTGAAAATGCGGGCTTTGCGATTTCCAATCAAAGTGAGCTCATCTTCTTCAAGAAGTAACATGGTACCCTCACGAAGCCCGACAACAAAAATATTCCTGTTTACTTCAATAAACTCGTTTATGCGCACTTCACGTGTCTCTCCACCATGATTTGTCGGATTTTCGTCGAGGTAATGCGGGTTGATTTGAAAAGGAACAAACTTCAGCGTCTTAAACTTAAGTGGCTGTACAATAGGCATATCGTTTGTTGTTCGAAGAGTGGGACAGGCAATATTTGAACCGGCACTCCAACCAATATAAGGGGTGCCTTTTTTTACTTTTTTCTTGATTGCTTTCATCAGACCTTTTTCCTGAAGCATTTTCACCAATTGCCAGGTGTTTCCACCGCCTACAACAATCGCGTCGGCATTTTCAATCGCTTCAACAGGATTAATGAAGCGGTGAATACTGGTAACATGATGACCGATTTCTGCAAATCGTTGATTCACCTTTTCTTCATATTCTTCATAAGAAAAAGTTACCGCGGCATAAGGTATAAAAAGGGCGTTCTTAGTTTTTTCTCCTAAAAAGTTCTTAATCTGTTCTTTTGGGTATTCCAGATATCCTTCGCCGGGATTAGTGGAATTACTGATTAACAAAAGTCTCATCTTTTTATTTTTTTTGGTTTATACAAAAATACGGCTTTTGGTTGAAAGATTAGGTAAAAATTGGGCTTTAATTTATCTTTGCAAAATTAATGATATGATGTAATGGATGAGTTGATTAAAAAGATACGTACCGATTTGCGTTTGTCGATGAACGGAGTGGTTTCTACAAGTATGCGCGAGAAAGGGTTGAATTACCGAATGAATTTTGGCGTTAATATTCCTGCGTTGAGGGTTATGGCAAAAAAATATACTCCCGACAAAGAACTTGCTTACAAATTGTGGCGCGAAGATGTTAGGGAACTAAAGATTTTGGCAACCATGTTGAATCCCGTTTCTGAATTTACTTTGGATGATGCGCAACAGTGGGTAAAAGAGATTCCCAATCAGGAGATCCGCGAACAAGTGTGTATGAACTTGTTTCAGAAACTCGATTGTGCTGATGAATTGGTATCCAAATGGATTCAAAGTGCTGATGATGAGGTGCGCACAACGGGGTATTGGCTGTTTGTACGTTTGCTGATGATACAAAAATCAAAATTGAACGATCAGAAAAAAGAAGAGATTGTTGATAAGGCAATTTTAGACGTCGAAAATTCTTCATTCTTTTTAAACAAAGCTGCATTAGAAGCTCTGAAGCGTGTTGGACGAAAAAATCAGTCTTTAGCTGATAAAGTACTTGATAAATTAAGCGACTACAAAAACGCGGATGATTTAGAAAAAAGGGAGATTTACGATAGTCTGACGTTTGAATTTGAACTCTTTCGGGAGAAATAAGAGTCTTTATAACAAAATTTAACTTTAGGGCTGTTCCCTTATACATCCCACTATGCTCTCACGCTCCTCTCACTATGCTCTCACTCAAATTTGAGAAAAAGTGCAGAGGTACGTTAATGATATTTAACATAAAAATTATCCTGGTCCACTTTCGTATTTAGGGGTGTGGCAGCATGCTACAAACATACTACAAATATTAAGTTTTACTATTTGAGAAATTGAAGCTGTGCAATTATATCAAAAAGTTATTTTATTCTCACGTAACAAAAATATATTTAATGTGCAAATATATCAGTTAATTTAGTACTTTTGTACCCATATTCAGGAGTTTATGGATAGTAACTCCAAATCGTTTTAAGTATGAAAGTAGAAGAGTTAACAGATCGACTTATAGATCTTGCATTCGCTGAGGATATTGGCGACGGTGACCACACAACCCTTTGTAGCATTCCGGCTACAGAAATGGGGAAATCACGACTATTAATAAAAGAGGAAGGCATACTTGCCGGTGTGGAAGTAGCCCAAAAAATCTTTAATAAATTTGATCCTGAACTTCAGGTGGAGGTGTTTATTAAAGATGGAACTTTTGTAAAGCCGGGAGATGTGGCATTTGTAGTGTCTGGGAAAGTACAATCGCTTTTACAAACAGAGCGCGTTGTTTTGAATATTATGCAGCGAATGAGCGGCATCGCAACAACAACCAATCATTATGTTAAACTGCTTGAAGGTACAAAAACAAGGGTGCTAGACACACGCAAAACCACACCGGGGATGCGTATGCTTGAAAAAGAGGCAGTGAAAATTGGCGGGGGTGAGAATCATCGCATCGGTCTGTTTGATATGATTCTTCTTAAGGATAATCATGTTGATTTTGCAGGAGGGGTCGAAAACGCAATCCGAAGGGCACAACAATATCTTAAGGATAAAGGAAAATCATTGAAGATCGAAATCGAAGTACGCAACTTCGACGAACTACAAGTGGCGTTACAAGTGGGAGGGGTCGATAGAATAATGCTCGACAATTTTTCTGTACCTGATACGCTGAAAGCTGTTCAAATAGTAAACGGACGGGTTGAACTGGAGTCGTCGGGTGGTATCACGGATATAACAATTCGCAGTTATGCTGAATGTGGGGTAGACGTGATTTCTGTTGGGGCTCTAACGCATTCTGTAAAAAGCCTCGACATGAGTTTAAAGGCAGTTGAATAATGTTCAACGAGTGAACGTACTTTCAAAATAGATAATTCCTTGTATTTAAAAGAGAAATAAACAGTAAGCCATTTCGTGTTTGCTCGTTTATCACAATATAATAATGAACGAAAAAGAGAAGAAACAGGAACAGCTTGACAAACGTTATATGCGTATGGCCTTTATTTGGTCAGAGAATTCGTATTGCCAACGCAGAAAAGTCGGGGCCTTACTGGTGAAAAATAAAATGATCATATCGGATGGATATAATGGAACTCCTTCTGGCTTTGAGAATATCTGCGAAGATGAAGGCAATGCCACAAAACCGTATGTGCTTCATGCTGAGGCAAATGCCATAACAAAGGTCGCTCGTTCGCACAACAGTAGTGATGGGGCAACTTTATATGTAACTTCATCGCCTTGCATCGAATGTGCAAAGCTGATAATTCAGGCTGGAATAAGAAGGGTGGTTTTTGCCGATTCGTATCGTTTGAGTGATGGAATAGATTTATTGAAAAGAGCTGATATTGAGATTGTTTCAGTAATACCGGAACAATAGAAACTTATTATATGGATAGCGAAAAGAAGACGAGAACCTGGTTGCCTCTTTGGGTTGGAGTGGGCATAGCAATTGGAATATTTATTGGTAATAAATATTCCATGTTCACACAGACAGGGGCAGAAGGTGGAAAAAATAAATTAAGTGCAGTGTTGAATTACATCAATAGTTCATATGTCGATAAAGTGGATATGAATGAATTGGTGGAAGATGCTTTGCTTAAAATTGTTCAAGGACTCGATCCTCATTCGGCTTACATATCTGCGAAAGATATGAAACGGGTGAATGAAGAGTTGGAGGGACAATTCTCTGGTATCGGGGTTAGCTTTTATGTGCTTAGAGATACTATCGTGGTTACTAGTATCGTGCCGGGTGGACCGTCGGAAGCCGTGGGAATTGTTCCCGGTGATCGGATCGTAAAGGTGGGAGATTCTATTGTAGCTGGGAATGGTATCACAAACGACAAGGTTCTCAAAATACTGAGAGGTGAAAAAGGCTCGGAAGTTACGCTCGCCATAAAAAGAAGTAACCATAAGGATTTGAAAAATATAATCGTAACGCGTGGTAACATTCCGGTAAAAAGTATTCCTGTATCTTATATGTTGACAGATAAGATTGGCTATATAAAAGTTGAAACATTTGCTTCTACTACTTTCAATGAGTTTATATCAGCTATCTCAAAACTGAAAAACTTAGGCAGTGATTCTTTTGTGATCGACTTAAGAGGTAACGTGGGTGGTAAACTGGATATCGTTATAGCAATGGTCAACGAGTTCCTGGATAAGGGTCAACTGATTGTTTATGCCGAGGGGAGAGATTTCCCGCGGGTTGATAATTATGCCGACGGATCGGGGACTTGCAAAAAGGATCAGGTGGTGGTGCTGATTGATGAGATGAGTGCTTCGGCTAGTGAAATATTTAGTGGGGCAATTCAGGATCACGACAGGGGTTTGGTCATGGGACGAAAATCGTTTGGAAAAGGTCTTGTACAAAGTCAGCAAGATTTTCCTGATGGCTCGGCTGTAAGGTTGACCATCGCCCGATATTATACACCAAGTGGCAGGTCGATTCAGCGTAAGTTTGAAAAAGGTCATTACGATGAATATGAAATGACTGCCATAAATCGTTATATTCAAGGGGATTATGCTAATGTGGATACGACAATGAATCTTCAGCCGGCTGAAACAGATGGCGGAAGAACGGTCTATGGCGGTGATGGTATTATGCCGGATATCTTTATACCTCGTGATACTTTAGGAATCAATTCATATTATAATACGCTGGTAAATACGGGACTATTATTGGATTACGCAATGGTGTATTCTGATATGTACCGAGATAAATTGGATAAGTTCGACTCGTGGATGGAGCTTTATAAGCATCTGCTGCGCCAACCTTTGTTGGATAATCTTGTAAGTTATGCTGATAACAAAGGGGTGAGACCACGCCCATATTATATTCAGGAATCGAGTCTATTGCTTGAGAAGCAACTTTATGCTTTTATCATACGTAATTTCTTTGATGAGGAGGGTGTGTATTCGATTCTGTTAAAAGATGATACACTGATGAGGAAGTCGGTTGAAATGATTGAAACGGGCAAAGCAACTCCTCAAGCTGTTTTAAGTGAACAATATAAATCGGCTACAGTATTTAATGATTCTCGCCTTTTCAGATTTTATGATCATCTGAATTTGATTTCTTCATCTAATTTTATATGAGATGAAGAAACCTAATAATCCTAAAGAGAGGTTCAGAGCGGACATAAAGCAGAAAAAGAGTGAATCATCTCCAACGGAACTTGTTGAATTCTCGGAAGAAGTTATGGATGTGCTTGAATGTACCGATGTGTTTGCTAAAGCGGAATGCATATTGGTTTACTTTAGTTTGAATGATGAGGTGCAAACACATCAGTTTATCGAGAAATATTTTCAAGAAAAACGGTTTCTGTTGCCAGTGGTTAAAGGGGATGAATTGGAAGTTCGTAACTTCAATGGTATGCATGAAATGGAGAAATCATCGTCTTTTGGTATTTTGGAACCCATTGGGGATGCTTTTACTGATTTTGATAGGATTGATCTGGTAATTGTTCCAGGCGTAGCTTTCGACAGAAAACTGAATCGTTTAGGTCGTGGAAAAGGATATTATGACATGTTGTTGCCTAAAATAAAAGCACCCAAAGTGGGTGTGTGCTTCGATTTTCAACTTTTTGATACGATTCCGAATGATAATTTTGATGTGAAGATGAATATGGTCATCGCTCAAAATGAAATAATAATGGAATAGTTGTTCTTATATATATAAGATGTTGAGAAACGACGGTCTTTGTCGTATTGCTCAACATCACAATAGCTTTTATATTATCAATTTGATGTTATATTTGTCTGTACATCATATAATTTAGTATACTGACCTTTTTGTTCATATAATTGTTCATGTGTTCCATGCTCAATTATTTTTCCATCCTGCATAACATAAATTTCATCTGCATTTTTAATTGTCGACAGCCTGTGGGCTATTATAATCGTAGTTCTATTTAACATCAGGTTTTCTAACGCTTCTTGAACAAGTTTTTCGGAATTTGTATCCAGTGCAGATGTTGCTTCGTCCAATATGAGTATTTTTGGATCTTTTAAAATGGCCCGGGCAATGCTGATTCGCTGGCGCTGTCCACCGGAAAGCTTTCCTCCTCTATCGCCAATGTTTGTTTGATATCCTTCTTCTGTTGCTATAATGAATTCATGGGCGTTTGCAATCTTTGCTGCTCTTTCAACTTCTTTGGGTGTGGCATTTTCAACGCCGAAGGTGATGTTGTTATATATTGAATCATTAAACAAAATCGCTTCTTGATTGACATATCCCATTAACTTTCTCAAATCATATAGCTTGACATCTTTTATATTTGTGCCATCAATATAGATTCCTCCTTTTTCAATATCGTAAAAGCGTGGCAGTACATCTACCATCGTGGATTTACCGGATCCCGAATGTCCAACAAGTGCAATCGTTTTTCCTTTTGGTATATCCAAATCGATTCCTCTCAAAATCCATTCTTGTTGATAGCGAAACCAAACATCTTTATAATGTATGTTTTCATTGAAATGGATATTTTGTGGTTTCTCTGGATTTTCAATATCGTTTTTAGCATTTAGGATTTTATCAATTCTGTCCATTGAGGCCAAACCTCGTTGAACGGTATAAGCTGAACGTGAAAATTCTTTTATCGGATTAATGATGCTATAGAATATAGTCAGATAATATATAAATGTTGCAGCATCTACTAAACCATTGCCTCCTAAAATAAGTGAACCTCCAAACCACATCACTATTGCAATTGTAACTGTTCCCAAAAATTCGCTCATGGGGTGAGCAAGCGACTGACGTCTGGAAATTTTGTTTGACATATTTCTGAATGTGTCGCTGCCAGTTTCAAATTTATGAGATATCTTTTTTTCTGCATTGAATGCCTTAATAACTCGCAATCCACTTAGTGTTTCTTCTACTTGAGACATCAATTCTCCCCATTTATTTTGAGCCTCAAATGATGATCTCTTTAGATTTTTCCCAACAGTTCCCATTATATATCCCATGATTGGCAACACAATTAGAACAAATAAGGTTAATTGCCAACTTATAATTAACATGGTGGTAAGATAAATGACGACAAGTATCGGGTTTTTTAATAGCATGTCTATTGAACTCATTACTGAATTCTCAACTTCGTTTACGTCTCCTGAAATTCGAGCTAAAATATCACCTTTATGTTCTTCAGAAAAAAAACCAAGTGGAAGTGCCAATATTTTTTTATTGAGTTTGTTACGTATATCCATTACAACTCCCGTTCGGATTGGTATAATATAATAAGATCCCAAATAGGCTGTACCTGTTTTAAGCAACGTCATTATTATTAAGATGATCGATAGGAACATCAATGTCTGACTACCGCCATACGTTTCTATTAATTGTGTGAGTTGCCAATAACCATTATTCAATAATATGTCGAAGAACGAAAACTCAGTTGAGTCCCAAGGTATAAAAGTGTATGATGTTTCTTTGATTTTGAAAAGTACCTGAAGAATAGGTATGATAGTCATCAAAGAAAACACGTTTAAAAACGCTGTGAGAATATTAAAAACAAAAGAAAGTATTACGAACTTTCTGTATGGAGGTAAAAAACGCTTAAGAATTTTGAAAATACTTTTCATAAATGATATTTAAAAACTGGGCGCAAGTTACTCATAAAATATGGTTTTTGATATAAAAAGGGTGTCGAAATATGAAACAGGCATGGTAGGTCAAAAAAAAGTTCAATTTTATTTCGACCCTTAAATGGTTGTTTTATTGTTGGTTGATGTCATAGTGCCAAAAAAACATTAAAAGTTTTATCCAAAAAGATTTGGAGGGTAAATAAAAAGTGCATATCTTTGCACCCGCTTTTAAGACGAACAGTAGTTGTTCGGAAAAGATAAAGCAAAAGAGATCTTTAGAAGACTTCCATAAAATATGAAACAATACAAGTAGCAATACAAGGATCAACG
>JBAYZS010000007.1:0-78405 GCA_041672395.1 Dysgonamonadaceae bacterium
TGCGTTTTACATAAAACAAATCATCTTCTTTTTTCATAAGTTCTTTTTTTATGTAACGGTATTTTAGGACGAGACATAAACAATAAAATAAAAGTCCCGAATAATCTTCGGGACTTTTTTATTAAAAGAACTTCAAAATAATCTTTTTATTTTGAGTAATCAGCTTTTACAAAAGGACTGTCAATAAGATAATCATAACTCATTTTCACACTTTCAAGTGGAGTATAGTCATATCTTTCTACTTCAACAACCATATATTTCATACCGGCTGTTTCAGCATTTCTGAAAATCGCGTCAAAACCAACCATTCCACTCTGTCCTAGTTCCTTTTCATCTTTTATATGAAGAATTTCAAATCTTCCAGGATATTTTTTGAAATAATCAACCGGACTTTTGCCACCTCGCATTGTCCAATAAACATCCATTTCAAAGAAAACTTTTTTAGGATCTGTATTGGCAATCATGTAATCATACATTGTTTGTCCTTCAATTTCAGTGAATTCAAAATTATGATTATGATATCCGAAACGAATTCCAGCAGCATTACATTTTTCACCTATCTTATTAAAATAGTCACAATAAACCTTTAAGTCGGCCAATGTTTTTGGAGTTGGGATTGAAGCAACAACAATATATTTCATACCTGCAGCTTTATGAGCAGCAATTGCAGTATCCCACCATTTCCATAATTCGCCCCAATTTGTTTCTGCAACTTTTTCTGCAAGTGATCTACCTGTGTGAGAAGATAAAACTTGCATACCGGTAGCTTCTATTTCCTTTTTAAATTCTTTAGGAGTCAGACCATAAAATTTTCCATCACCGTAACCTGCAGCCTCAATTCCTTTATAACCGATATTCGCAACATTTTTAACTGTAGATTTAAAATCTGCTTTTATATCATCACGAACAGAGTATAATTGAATATAAACATTCTTTTTTACCTTAGCAGAATTTTCCTCATTGGTAATCTGACCATTGTTGCAACCTACCACTGTCATTACACCAAAGACAAGTGCAATAAACATTAATATTGATTGTTTTTTCATTTATTTAGTTACAAAAGAGGTATTACTCTAAACGAATAATACCTCTTATTTTATAATTAATCTAATACTTTAATTTTGATATTTCTGAACCACACATCATTTCCATGATCTTGGAAACCAATGAAACCTTCGTGTGCATCACCACCAGTATTCAAGAAATTAGGCCAATCTTTAAATTTGCTGCCGGCAACCATGTTTTTCCAATCGTCAGTCCACAAATGATATTCAACAACGTTTTCACCATTTTGACTATGAACAACTGTACCTTGATAAACTAAAATACCACCGGTATTCCATTCACCTGCAGGTTTTGAGTTCTGAGGAACAGCAGGAACTAAATCATATAAAGAAGCCGATTGACGATTACCATTTTTACCCAATTTTGCATCCGGGTGTTTAACATTATCAAGAACTTGATATTCTGGAGAAGATTCATAGATAGGTTTACCTTCAACTTCTTGAGCTAAGTAAAACACTCCACTGTTTCCACCTTCAGATACTTTCCATTCGAATGTTAACTCAAAATTCTTAAATTTGCGATCAAAAATAATGTCTCCACCATCTTTTGCGCCAGCTTCACCCATACCGGAACCATTAATTTTAATAGCACCGTCTTCAATGGTCCACGCTTTAGGAACATCTGTACGGTTATAACCTCTCCAACCGGTAAAATCTTTACCATTAAACATTTCAATCCATTCTGATAATGTATCTGCAACTACTTCTGTTGAATCTGTTGCATTTTCTCCTTTAGCTTGTTTGTTAGAATTACAAGAAGCTAAAAAAAATGTGCTCATTGTTAAAATTCCAAATATTAAAATAACTTTTTTCATACTTTTATAAACTTATAATATATTAACGAAAACAAGAAGGGGAAGACATAATCTTCCCTTTCCTGATTAATTATTTGTTAAGGCATTGGGGTTAATTTCCAACCCTCGCGATAATTATGTTTGATCATGCCCTGTGCAAATTCAATTGCATTAACAGGATCAGACCATTTCTTGTCAAAAGTAGGATGCCCGTCTGTGATTTTGAATCCATCCTGAATAATTGCTCTAACTTTTGCATCGGCAGGGATATTAGTAAATTGCATGTTAGGACCATCCCATGCCAATACCTGGTTAAGACTCTGCAATCTTACAGCAGCCACACCTAAAACAACCATTTCGTTGAAAGGACCTGCTTCTGAGAAAGGAGAAGCTGGAGCAACACGATTTGCAGGAGTTTCTTTACAAGCGCGAACCCAATCCATTTCGTGCGATATAGTTATTTCGCGTTGTGTTTTTGGAGAATTGGGTTTTCTTCCGGAAACTAACCATGGATTAACTCCATAGCAACCACAAATCAAAGTGTCTTTTGTTCCGTGGAAAATTACACCACCACCTGAATCATTAAGATCTTTACCTTCAGGAACACCAGCAGGACGTGGAGGCAATAAACCACCATCATACCAAACAACTTCTACTTCTGGCATTGCTACTTTTGGCATATTGTCACGTGCAGGGAATATATATTTAACAATCTGTGCTGATGGAGCGCAGTCTGTCAATAACATTGTTGAACTTCCTTCAATTTTGGTTGGATAGCCTAGTTTCAGACCTTTGAAAACAGGATGAAGAATATGGCAAGCCATATCACCAAGTGCTCCTGTACCAAAATCCCACCAGCCACGCCAGTTCCAAGGATGATAAATATTATTAAAAGGACGTTCGGGAGCCGGTCCTAAGAAAAGATCCCAATTTAAAGTGTTTGGAATTGGATCTGCAGTAGTAGGACGACTCAAACCTTGCGGCCAAATAGGTCTGTCGGTAAATGTTTCAACTTTTGTTACTTCGCCAATCTGACCATCCCAAATCCAATCGCATACTTGACGTACTCCGGCACCGGATGAACCCTGGTTACCCATTTGAGTAGCAACATTGTATTTTTTTGCCAGATTAGTTAACAAGCGTGATTCATAAATACTATGAGTTAAAGGTTTTTGAACATAAACATGTTTACCCATAGTCATAGCATCTGATGTGATCATTGCGTGTGTATGGTCAGCAGTAGCAACAACAACTGCATCAATGGATTTACCCAACTCATCATACATTTTACGATAATCGTAATACTTTTTTGCTTTTGGGAAATGTTTGAAAACGTGATCACTGTATTTCCAATCTATGTCGGCTAGACCTACAATGTTCTGGCTTTCTAGATTTTTCAAATTAGCAAAACCCATACCTCCAATACCTACACCTGCAATATTTAATTTATCACTGGGTGCAGTATGTCCCATACTTTTACCTAATACCGATGAAGGTACTACGGTCAAACCGGCTGCAGCTAAGGCTCCGGTTCCTAAAAATTGTCTTCTTGAAATTTTTGATGCCATAAATATAAATTACTAAGATTAATACTTATAAATAGTTTTCATTTAAAAATAGAGATTTTTTAGTATATTCTTTAAACTGTTATTTCATCTTTTTGATTAACTGTTTTCAAAATCGATTTAATTTCTATGAAGTGCAAATGTATCTATTTTTTGTTTAAAAACAATAACAAATGTTCTTAAATAGTTCGTTTTCCAATTAAATCTCTCAATTAACAAACATTTGAAAAAACATATTAATCATGAATATATATAGTATAATAACTTAAAGTCGATTACGACTTCTTATTACTAGTCAAAAATGCTTGATACTCATTCCACAAACCATCTATACTGTATTTTGTACCAAGTACATGTTTTATTGCCCCATCAAAACTCCAGGGAATTACTTCGAGGGTTGATTTATTGAATTTTCTTAAGAAATCAGCATCTTTTGTAGTAAGCCATTGGAGAAAAAAACCGGTTGTTTGATAACCATCCATCCAATTACCACCGGGTTTACGATTTGTTGCAGGAAACCCACCATTATGAGCTCTTACAGCATCTGCCATTCCTTCAATAAATGCCCAAAAAGTTTTGTTAGAACCGTAATCACCAATCCCTTGAGGTTCCAGCTGGTAGCCATGTGTAAGTTCGTGAAGCAGAACCCCGCGTGTTTCAAACAACACCTTATCATCTCCGCCGCCTTGTTCAGATTTTTCAACCCATCTTGAACTGTAAAAGATGCTGATTTCGGGTACTCCTCCTCCTTTAGCGGAAATACCGTCAACGTCTTCAATAGTATAATTGATTTTCTGAATATTTGGTATGGAATCTGCTGAACTCCAATATAGTGTTTGAACTACTTCTGAAATATTCTTTTTGATATATACATCAGGATTAGGAATAATTCGATTATAGATTTCCCAACCAGTTGTACCCCCTGCTTTATTTACAAAATTGACTTGAGGATGGTTAAATTTATTCCATGCTGATTTTTTTGTGCCGGAAACGACATCACTTTTTAAACCACAAGAAGTGAGTAATAATGCAGTAAGTGCAAATAAAATAATTTTCTTCATTTTTAGATGTTTAAAGTTTTGAAAAGGAATATGGTTTCTCGTATGCCGACGATTTCTTGTTGGGCTTACTGCTCATCTCAAAAATAAGCTCGCTGCCATTAACAATGTCAGCATGTGTAATATATGTTTTGTTGTATTGTTTACCGTTTAGCTTTATTGATTTTACATATATATTCTTATCGGAAAGATTAGTAGCTGTCACTGTAAAAGTTTTACCATTTTCTAATTGAACAACTGCACGTTTAGCATTTGGAGATCCTATAACGTACTGATCACTTCCGGGACAAACTGGATAAAATCCTAGTGAAGAAAAAATGTACCAGGCCGACATCTGACCGCAATCATCATTACCGGAAAGTCCATCAATCTTGTTCTGATACATTCTATCCATAATTTCATGTAAGCGACATTCGGTTTTCCAAGGTTCATTGGTCCATTTATAAAGATAGGCGACATGGTGACTGGGTTCATTTCCATGTACATAATTGCCCATCAATCCTTCTTCGTTAATATCTTCTGTATTTTCAAAATATTTGGCCGGAAGTTCCATCGTAAACAATGAATCTAATCTACTTACAAACTGCTTTTCACCACCCATTTCTGTAATCAAACCGTTCACATCATGGGGGACAAAAAATGAATAATTCCAGGAATTTCCTTCAATAAAACCTTGACCGTGTGTATCTAAAAGATCAAAGTCTTTTTTAAATGAACCGTCTTCTAACTTTGGACGTGAAAAACCTATTGTACGATCAAATACATTTTGATAATTCATTGCTCGTCTGGCAAATTCATTTTCTACAGAAGCATTGTTCAAACGCTTGGCCAATTGCTGTATAGTCCAGTCGTCATAACTATATTCCAATGTTATAGAAGCAGCAGACCCATTCCTTTTCAATGGAACATAACCATATTTTTTATATTCTCCTATCCCGTCATAATAATCAACATTAGCACTTTTCACACATGCTTCAAGGGCTAAATTCTTATCAATATCAAGTCCTTTTGCTATTGCATCAGACACTACTGAAACTGAGTGATAACCAATCATGCACCAGTTTTCGTTGCCCATATGGGACCATACTGGTAAAGCATGATGAACGCTTTGACGATAGTGATTGAGCATTGAATTCACAAATTGGGTACTCCGAGATGGCTTGATGACATTCATCAATGGATGTTGTGCTCTAAATGTGTCCCATACAGAAAAAACGGTGTAGTTGACCTGACCTTTTTCTGCTTGATGAATCGAATGGTCAATTCCGCGGTATCTTCCATCAACATCTTGATATACTGAAGGATTAATTAATGTATGATATAATGCGGTATAAAACACAAACTTAGTATCTTCTTCTGCTTCAAATTCAATACAACTTAATTCTTTCTCCCACTTATTTTGTGTTTGTTGCTTAATTTGATCAAACGTTTTGCCTTCTGTTTCACTCACCAAATTCTTCATTGCCCCCAGACAGTCAACCGGCGACAAAGCTACTTTAATTTCCAGGGGTTGCCCATCTGAGAAATCAAAATCGAAGTAGGCCGTTAGATTTTTTCCGAACATCTCAGGGAAATTCTTCGTCATATCAAATTTTCTCCAGAACCCGTTATAAGCTACTTTTTCCTTATTTTGACATCCATAATTTTTGATCGGTTTAGAGAATTTCACAGCAAAATGGGTGTAATTCATACGCGACCAGCCTTTTGTGATGCGATAACCGGTAAGCGTGTACTCGTCTTCCACCCTAAGATTAGCCATCAATACTTTGCCATCATAATTATAAATTCCATAATTCAAATCTAATATGACATGACCGGTATCTGTTCCTTTGGGGAAGGTATAACGATGAATACCAACTCTTTCAGAAGCGGTCATTTCTGCAAGTATATCATAATCTTCTAACTCTACGGAATAATAACCGGCTTCTGCATGTTCTTTATCGTGACTAAAACGCGAACGATAACCGCTTTCGGGATTTTCTTCTGTTCCTGAATCAAGCTTCAACTCACCTGTTGTTGGCATAATCAAAATGTCGCCCAAATCAGAATGACCCGTACCATTAAAATGGGTATGACTGAACCCTACAATAGTGGCGTCATCATATTGATAGCCTGCACAATACTGATATGCATCTGCTTGGTAAACACCGTTGATATTATGAGGAATCTCTTCTGTATCTGGACTCAATTGAACCAGTCCAAAGGGTGCACAAGCTCCGGGAAATGTATGTCCCATGCTTCGGGTTCCTACCATTGGATTGACGTACTGAATAAACTTTGTCTGTGCGCTTACAGTTGCCATTGCTGATACTAATAATATAAACAGTGTTGTATATAGATTTTTTCTCATGAATATTTTAAACGTATTTTTATTTTGATACTTTACTCTCTGATGGTGGTGCATCTTCTGGAGCACTTCCCCATTGAGTATTGGCCTTGTTGCCCATAGTTAACTCTAATATGCCGCCACGACTGATATCGTCGTGATTGAACCATGGCTTATTCCATACTTTCCCATTCAGTTTGGCGGATTGGATATACTTGTTTTCTTCGCTGAAATTCTTCGCAATCACTTTGAAGGTTTTGCCATTGCCGAGCTGCAACGTTATTTCACTAAAAAATGGTGAACCTATATTGTAGGTGGGACTTCCAGGGGTGACTGGATAGAATCCCATTTGGGAAAATACTACGAATGCTGACATGCCGCCTCCATCTTCGTCGCCGGGAACGCCCATCAAATCATTCCTAAACCATTCATCTATTAATTTATGAATTCGTTTCTGGGTTTTCCAGGGTTGACCTGCATAATTATATAAATAGGGTATATGAAGAGAGGGCTCATTTGCCATGGAAAATTGTCCTACATTTCCTGTATGGTCGGGAAGCTTGCCAAAAAAATCATACTTACTCCGACCAAGTGATTCACGGAAGGTCTGATCCAAATTATTTACAAATCCTTCGCGTCCTCCCATCAAAGAAATTAAATCCGCAACATTATGCTGAACATCCCAACGATAAACCCAACCGTTGTTTTCTCCATAATACTCACGAGCTCCCATCCCGCCGGGAAAGCTATAATCAAACGGTTCTATAAACTTTCCGTTCTCATCCTTTGGATGGAAAAATCCTGTTTCTTTATTATAGAGATTCCGGTAGTTGAAAGATTTATTTAAAAAATAATTGTAATCTTCTGTATATCCTAACTCTTTGGCTATTTGTGCAAGACACCATTCGTCATAAGATGTGCCTAACGTAACAGCTACGGGTTGACGCTTTTCAAATCCATGAACTTCTGGAATGGTTTCTGATTCACCTTCTTTTAATGCGGGAACATATCCTTTTTCATGATAAAATGCATCTAATTCACCGGATGGGGCGGACGACCATGGTGCCAATGTTTTCTCCATTATAGCATTTTTGGTCGCGGGATATATTTTTTTGAGGTCGATATTTTTTACGCCTTTTCTATATGCATCTATTACTGTGGCTATTCCATGATTGGAATTCATACGCCTACTGTCACCGGTGATTTCCGGGAATGTTGGCCACCAAAAATTGGACATTTGTTCCGACATGCGCAAAAATGAATTGATAATTTCACTTTCCATCTCTGGCTCAATCAATACTCTCAGTGGGTGTGTGGCTCGATAGGTGTCCCAAATCCAGTCGTCGGTATAAAACGGTATACCATTGTCTTCATGGATCTTACCGTCAAATGCACTGAAATATCGGTCATCTTCCGAAATGCATACCGGTCGCTCAAATGTTCTGTATAACGAGGTATAAAAAACTACTTTATCTTCTTCAGAGCCTCCTTTAATCTGTATCTTACCTAATGCTTTGTTCCAAATATCCTTACCCTTTTCTGCTACCTCCTTTATATTAAAATCTGGAATTTCTCCATATAAATTCTTCTTTGCTTGTGCTGCGTCGATAAAAGAAATACCATATCTAAGTTTAATCGTTTTTGTATTTGATGGATATTTCAGGACTACATGCATATTATTGCCATTAACATTCTCTGTTTTAGCATTCTGAGGCATCAATTCTGGCTCAAGATATAAAAACACTTTGGTATTATTATTCAACTGTTGAAAACCTGACACTGATTTTCCATCCCACTCTAATTTTCCTCTTCGTGAATTAAGTATCAAATAAACGGGGTCGTTACGGTCGAATGTCAATTCGTAGATTCCGGATTGATGGGATAAGGCGTAATTGACACTTATCTGCTGCTCGTCAAGATAAACGGAATATTCATATGGCTTGATCTTTTCTTGATCATAACTGTACGAAATAACGGGCCTAATATCGTTTTCGTTTCCTTGAAAGGGACTCAAATTGAAGGCGGAACTGCCACGGTGACTGGTAACTACTAACGATAAACCATTCAACAAATCCGAGGTATAATCACCTCTTTCAGGATAAACCCTTAACATACTGTTGGGTAAGTGCACAGTAGGATAGGTAGGTACCAAAAGATGACTAATGTTTCCCATAAAAGGATTCACATATTCTACCGGTGCTTTTGCTACTTTTTGTTGAGAATAGATTGCATTTGATGCAATCAAAAGCATAGAAATCAGAAATAAACAGGTTCGTTTCATAAATTTATAGCTCGAATGACTCACAAATATACTATATTATTTATGATTCATTCCCCATAACTAATAAAAAACGGTAATAAATACACCTAAAACAAAAAAAATCCCGGATCATAATAAAATGATTCCGGGATAATATATTTGATCTAAAAAAGTTATTCTGCTTTTGCTTCTTTAGGTTCTTCAGCTTTAACTTCTTCGATTGCAGGAGCTTTTTCTGCAGGAGTTTCCTCAACAACAGGAGCCTCAGCAACAACGGGAGCTTCTTCAGCTACAGGAGCTTCCTCAACAGCGGGAGCTTCAGCGGCTTTTTTTGCTGCTAATTCAGCAGCTTTTTCAGCTTCAAGTTCAGCTTTTTTCTTGTTCAACTCGTCTGTACGAGCTTTATTTACTTCTTTTTCGGCATCTAAGCGAGCTTTTTCATCAGCACGAGATTTCTCGTCTTCATTGCTCTTATAAGATTGAACAGCTTGTTGTTTGTTATTTTTCCAAGCATCGAATCTTTTTTCAGCCTCAGCTAAGTCGAATGAACCTTTTGACACACCACCAAGTAGATGCTTTTTCATTAAAACACCCTCGTCTGAGAGAATGTTACGAACAGTGTCAGATGGTTGTGCACCAGTTTGCAGCCAATACAAAGCCCTGTCGAAATCTAAAGTGATTGTAGCAGGATTAGTGTTCGGATTATATGAACCTATCCTTTCAATATACTTTCCATCTCGTGGAGCCCTGCTATCTGCAACGATGATCTGATAGAATGGGTAATTTTTACGACCCCTTCTTTGTAAACGAAGTTTTGTTGCCATTTAGTCTTTTAATTTAATAGTTGGACATTTTGTATTTGAGGGTGCAAAGATAAAGAAAATTTTTAGATAAATAAAACGAATCGAGCTTATTTTCATTTTCTTTTTCAAAGAGGCAAACAATTAAAATGAAAACGGTTTTTTTTGGTAATAAAAGCTTACCTTTTTGATAAAACTAACTTATGTTCTCAGTAATACAAACGTACTTTTTAAATAAAATAAACACTATAAATTACGTTTTTTTAACGATGAACTATTATCTGATAGCTCTCATGATGCTCCCACCCTCCTCTCACTATGCTCTCACTAAAATGCATCTTAATCTTCATAACTTAATTAACAATGCTTAACCATAATAAGAGAGGGCTACCGTATAGTTGCCCTCTCTTATTTGTTTTATATAGCTGCTGCTAAAGAATTAAATCAATAGCTGTTCATTTATTTCTTCTTATTCTTTTCGTATTGTTTTTGGATATTCTTATTCCTTTTATCAATTTCACGTACAATTTTTTTGTCTTCCTTATAAATCTTTATTAGTCCTTTAGAAGAAGGTCCATGCATATAAAGGTCATTATCAAATATTATACGATTCCTGCGTGCAATCCTGGGATCAGGATTTCTTGAGTAGTCTTTGTAAACATCTTTCCAATATTTGTTTTTGCTACTCATCATGGCCTTCATACGATGAAACTCTGCAGATCCGGGCTTAATTCCATATCGTTTTGCTACAGCTCCCCAACCACGACCGTTATTTCCTCCGTCATAAATATCTAAAACATCAAATACGGGTACTCCAAAAAGGTAACTTATTTCAAGACCTAATGTTACATTGCCCCAATTTCGTCCGTATCCATCAAAAAGTTGAAACAGGATTGTCTGAGGTATACCATAATGATTTTGATACAAATTTACAATCTGATTATCGTCGTATCTCCTCGAATATCTGTTTATTGAGTTTTCAAAAGTGATATAATTCTGGGCAAATACTCCTACTGATACAACTAAAACAGCGAATGCTAAAAATAACTTTTTCATAATCGTCTTTTTTTGAATGTCCTTTGTCTGATAGACTGTTTAAAAGAGAAGTGGTTTAATTGTCAAATAAACATGATGGATACTTCAAAATAGACTCATCAAAATTAAACTAGAACTCACTTCTGAGTTTTTGCTAGTAAATAATAATCCATGATTGTCATTGCGGCCATCGCCTCAACAATGGGAACAGCACGCGGAAGCACACATGCATCATGGCGACCTCTTGCTTTGATAGTGGCATCTTTACCATGAATATCAACGGTTTGCTGCTCCATTAAAATGGTTGAAACGGGTTTAAAAGCGACTCTAAAATAAATGTCCTGACCGTTTGAGATTCCTGCTTGTATGCCGCCTGAATAGTTTGTACGGGTATTTATCTTTCCGTTATCGTCGTAAAAAAAGTCGTTTATTTCTGATCCGCGATGATTTACATCAAATCCCATCCCGTATTCAAAGCCTTTCACGGCATTGATACTTAGCATGGACGATCCTAAAGCGGCATGGAGCTTTCCAAATACGGGCTCGCCTAATCCTACGGGAACGCCTTTGATGACACAGGTAATGACTCCGCCAATGGTGTCGCCTTTGGACTTGACTTCCTGAATGAGGTCTATCATTTCTTGGGCTTTCGCGGGATCAGGACAACGGACGGGCGTGGATTCTATTGAAGATAAATCGTACTTCTTATAATCTTTGTCTAATTTAATACTTCCAACTTCAGACGTATAAGCAACTACTTCTATATCTGATCTTTTAAGATAGAGCTTGGCTATTGCGCCTCCAACTACGCGTGAAATTGTTTCTCTTGCAGAGGAACGACCGCCGCCCCTGTAATCGCGAATACCATATTTCTGAGAATATGTGTAATCGGCATGCGATGGACGATAGACTTCCTTCAAATTATCGTAATCGGACGAATGCTGATTCTCGTTATTAATGATGAAACCAATTGGGGTCCCGGTCGATTTACCTTCAAAAATACCGGACAAAAACTGAACTGTGTCTGACTCTTTTCTGGGGGTGGTTATTCTTGATTGACCGGGACGACGACGATCTAACTCGTTTTGAATAAACTCCAAATCCATTTCTAAACCTGAGGGACAACCGTCTATTACACCGCCAACAGCCTCTCCATGCGATTCACCAAATGATGTTAACCTATATAAATTGCCGAAAGTATTCATATCATACATTTATAAATAAAGGCAAAGATAAGTCTTTGCCTTTAAAGTTAATATTTTATTTGTGATAGTTATCATTTGCAACCGCCGCTGCCGCATCCGCATTCTTTTTCACCGGTGCTGCAACCACATTCCACTTCATCATCTCCGCTTCCACAACCACATTCGTCTGAACCACAACCACAACCACCACCGCCTGCAGTGAAGAGAGCGGCAATTTCTTCGACTGATGCTTCTCGTACACCCAAAACAGAGCCCTTGAAATGCATTACTTCTCCTGATAATGGATGATTGAAATCCATTGTTACGACACTGTCTGATACAGAAACAACGGAACCCATAATCTGATTGCCCATCGTATCCATCATTGGTAACATGTTGCCTTCAAAAAGCATTTCATTATCGACTTTTCCGTCAATCTCGAATATATTTATTGGTAGATCTATTATCTTTTCATCTTCATATTCACCATATCCTTGCTCGGGAGTGAGAGTAAACATGAATTCTTCGCCTTCTTCTAAACCACCAATGTTACGCTCAAATGCCTCTAACATGGAATTTGTTCCATATATGAATTCAAGGGGCTTTTCTTTTGTGGCACGCTCCATCAGTTCAAGTTCTTCACCTTCGCCTACATTCAGATCATATTCTAATGTGACGTACTTGTTAGTTTCAATTTTCATTTTCTGTTATTATATATTTGAGTATAAAAGTACAACATATCTTTTATTCAACAATGCTTCATTAAAATAGTTTATGCTTTGATTGCATTTTTAAGGTTGTCCATTGCTTTTTCAAGCACTTTGCGAGATACTCCAACATTTAGTCGCATAAAACCGGACCCGTTTTCGCCAAACATGGCGCCGTTGTTCAAAACCAGATTGGCCTTTTCAACAAACAGTGCGTCAAGGGCTTTGGAGGATAAGTTGAGTGCGCGACAATCAAGCCAGACTAAAAAAGAGGATTGAGGCTTTAATACCTTAATTTGGGGGATGTGATTATTCATATAATCTGCCACAAAATCTATGTTTCCCTGAACATATACAAGTAATTCTTCCAACCAATCTTCACAGGAAGTATAAGCAACCTGGGTGGCGGTATAGGCAAAAATGGTCCCTGAATTCAATTCGCGTGGGGACAAATAATTGAGGTATCGCTTCCTAATTGCTTCATTTTCAATAACGGAGAACGAACTGACAATTCCAGCAATATTGAATGTTTTACTAGGAGCCATTAATGTGATATTGTTTTGCATTGCTTTTTCTGACACTGTACTAAAAGGTACGTGTTTGAATCCGTTCAGTGCTAAATCACAATGTATTTCGTCTGAAATCACCAAGATATTGTTGTCGTGACAAATCTCTGCTAATTCTTCTAATTCTTCTTTCGTCCAAACTATTCCTCCTGGATTGTGAGGATTACACAAAACCAGCACTTTAGCGGTTCTTTGTTCAGCTATTTTCCTCAAACCATCAAAATCCATCTTATAATTACCGTCCTCATAAATTAAAGGATTATCGACCAATGTTCTTTGCAGACCTTTGATTACAAATCTAAACATATGGTAAACAGGTGTTTGTATGATCACCTCATCTCCTTTTTCGGTAAATTCATCTATCGCAAAAGCTAAACCTTTTACTACACCGGGAACAAATGTGATCATTTCCTTTAAAACTGACCATTGGTGCCTGCGACTCAACCAGCTAATTATGGAATCGTAATATTCTATATTTGCGGTAGTGTAACCAAAAACACCATGAGCGACTCTTTCTTGCAGCGCCTTAGTTATTGCTGGGGGCGACAAGAAATCCATGTCGGCAACCCATAATGGAATCAAATCATCGCGACCATATTGTTCTTTCAACACATCCAATTTTACTGCATGTGTATTTCTGCGGTCAATGATTTCATCAAAATTATATTTCATCTTATTAAATTAATAATAAACACTGCTTGCACGACTCACGTTTCTACCGCCTAAATTCATTGATTCAAAAACCAGTCCAACCATCAATTGGTGAGAATTAATTTTGGTGATCAATGAGTTTACATCTGTTTTATAGTAATCTCCGAGATAACCGAGGCGTACCGTAATTTTTTTTAATGGATAATCCACTGTAAAATAGTTGCGCAACGCTAGTTGGTTGTGAAATGATGCTAAGTTAATGACTCCTTTGCTGTTTCCTAATGAGAATATCTCATAATAGGAATGACCGTATTCGGGCGAAAAGAACATGCCTAAAAAAGGTGATCCCAGCTGCCATCGGAAAGTGAACTTTTTCCAATTGTAGAATGCCATAACATTGACATTCAGATTTGTAGATACTTTTATAGAACCTGAATTGTTTGTATTTCTTTCATTGTAAATGCCGCCCACTGATAAATCCCAACCGCCACCGCCCAACAACCTGAAATTGGGTGTTTCAATTATTGGGTAATATCCATTGAGATCGTAAACCACATTACCATAATATGCTGATGCTGATTTTGCTGGATTTTTTGTCTGAGCAATCTGAATTTCAAATTGTTGCTGTAATAATAACGCTCCATCAAAGTAACGTGTCGCTTTTAAATTCTCGTTCAACAGTGAAAAACTTGTTCCATTATACTCCAATGGCGAAAGATATGTATCTGTTATATAAGCATTTCCTATTCCGCCCAATGTTGATCGGTTTACCAATTGCGATGCAACATCGTCTGCTTTTTCTTGCGAAATACAGTTTGCTGCAAAGGGCAAAAGAAGGAAGAATATACACCATTTCTTCATTTCATCTTATTTTATCAGTCTTCAAATAATTTCATTTGACCGGTTATTTCATCTAATAAATCTGTCTGCGAAATAGCTGAAGAGTCAACTTCTTCTTCATCATCTTCGATATCAATTTCTACTTTTGTTGAGATGTTTTGTAGTTCATCTTTTACTTCAGGGAAACGGGTTGGCTCTAATTCTTCAACAGTTGCTATATCGAAATTGGAAATTCGTTTGCCTTTTGCTTTGAAACTCTTTACCGCAATGAACTCTTCTGCATCAATTTCAACAGGCTCACGGAATTCATCGTTACCTCCAAAGATAGCTTTTATAAGAGGATAAACAACATCTGAAATAAAATAAAGGCGTGAATCAGAATTTCCTCCCATAAAATTCGCAGGTTTATCAGAAGCTTCCAATGTAAACCGCTTTAAGTAGGCAAAGTTTTGATCGGCATCAAAAAGTGCTGCTGTCCATACCTTTTCTTCATCGTATTTTTCAATACGTTCATAATCAGCTGAGAAGTGATTACTTATATCGAAGTTACATGTATAAAAATCTCCGTTCTTATTGATCACCAAGATCTTGTCATCACCCTGAAATTCACCTAAATATACTCCGCGTTCATCATAATTGAGTCGAAGAACATCGGGGTCAAACCAAACTTTTCGTCCGCCTAGTGTTGAAAGCCCCTTGTGCTTAAGTAGGATGCGATGAACCTCAGCTTTTGTGAGTAAATTACCCATCGACTGGCGTCCCTTGATAGCAATTTCACTGAAATCTTTCTCGAATTGCAAAATACGCAAACGGGGCTTTGGTTTCAACATTACTTTTATTGACTCGGCTTCACCATTAGGATTCACACTAAAGTAAGCAATTCTTGAACCGGGGTTTCCGCGAGTCAAATCATATTCTTTATCTCGTGTCACCCCTATTACTGCAAATCGTTTTATATAATGGGGAGATGTTCGTCCGTCTCTATAAATAACATTATAAATTGTTCGCTTATCGTTTCGCTTGAAAACTCCGGCATAAAGTATTCCTTTGCCGACAAACATTTTCTCGCTCACTTTCACAACCTTATATTTCCCGTCTTTGAAGAATACGATAATATCATCAATATCGGAGCAGCTACAGATAAACTCATCTTTTTTCATTCCTGTACCAATAAAACCTTCTTCGCGGTTTACATACAGTTTCTCATTGGCTTCCACCACTTTAGCTGCTTCAATATTCTCAAAACTACGTATCTCTGTTTTGCGAGGGAAATTCTTTCCGTACTTTTCCTTCAACATTATGTACCACGAGATAGTGTAATCAACCAATGTATCCAAATGATGGTTTACCTCTTCAATCTCTTCAAGATATCTAGCGATTAATTCTTCTGCTTTGTCGGAATTGAACTTCAGAATACGAGCCATCTTGATTTCCATCAGTCTAAGGATATCATCCTTACCAATCTCGCGAATGAAGTTTGGTTTGAATGGTTCAAGTCGCTTGTCAATATGCTTTACAGCAATATCCATGTTCTTGGCATTTTCAAAATCTGCATCTTTATAAATGCGCTCCTCAATGAAAATCTTTTCCAGTGAAGCAAACAATAAGGCTTCTTGCTTTTCGCTTCGCTCAATTTCAAGTTCCAGCTTAAGTAAGTCTTTAGTTCTATCAACAGAGGCACAAAGAACATCTTTAACAGTCAGAAAATGGGGCTTATTGTCATCAATAACACAACAGTTTGGATATATACTGATTTCACAATCTGTGAAGGCATATAATGCATCGATGGTTTTATCAGACGACGTTCCGGGGGCTAACTGAATATGGATTTCTACATTCTGGGCCGTAATATCATCAACCTTTTTAATCTTGATCTTTCCTTTGTCGTTTGCTCTCAGAATAGACTCCACTAGCGAAGTAGTTGTCCTTCCAAAAGGAACACTGTTTATGATCAGGGTTTTGCTATCTAATTTATGAATTGAAGATCGAACTTTAACAGAACCTCCTCTTTCACCATCGTTATACTTTTCAACATCTATTAAACCTCCTGTCAAGAAATCTGGATATAAAGTAAAATCCTTGTCCTCAAGATAGGCAATTGCTCCATCACAAATTTCATTGAAATTGTGCGGTAATATTTTAGATGAAAGTCCAACGGCAATACCCTCAGCTCCTTGAGCAAGTAATAACGGAAACTTTACGGGTAATGTTATCGGTTCTTTATTTCGCCCGTCATATGAAGGTTTCCATTCCGTGGTTTTTGGATTAAACAAGACCTCTAATGCAAACTTTGACAAGCGTGCCTCAATATATCGTGGAGCTGCAGCACCATCACCGGTCAGCACGTTTCCCCAGTTTCCCTGACAATCGACAACCAGATCTTTTTGACCTAGTTGAACCAAAGCATCACCTATCGAAGCATCACCATGCGGATGGAACTGCATGGTATTACCAATAATATTTGCGACCTTGTTATAGCGACCATCATCTATTCGTTTCATAGAATGCATAATGCGTCGCTGAACTGGCTTCAATCCATCGCCAATATGAGGTACAGCTCGTTCCAGAATTACGTATGAAGCATAATCCAGAAACCAATCTTGATACATTTTGGGAAGACTTAGCGGTGCATCCTCTGCTACTTTTTGAGGTATATTAGCATGTGTCGAAAGATTTATATCATCCGACATATATTCTTCATTACCTTCCTCTTTATCCTTTAAATCGTCGTTTATATCGCTTGAAGACATATTGTGAATTTGAAATATAGCAAATTGGGCTAAATAACTTTATCTGCCCAAGGTTAAAAAACTCTCAAAAGTAGTGAAAATCGTCCACATTTACAAAAACATGCTGAAAAAGAAAAGCACAAATTCATCATCAATGAGTGATTCATGGCGAAATCAATAATCAATTAATTATATTAAAAAAAGAACCATTATTCATAAACTACTTTTTGAAAAAAGTGTTTAACAAATAGAATAAATTATATACTTTTGAATACTATATCAGAATAAATAAACCAATAATGAACTAAATATATATGGAAAAGAAGAGAAATGTATTGAGATTAGCTAAATATTCATGTCTTGTGATGGTTTCTGCACTACTTTTACAAGCATGTGGAAGTGTCCCACTTACAGGTAGACGTCAGCTTCAACTAGTTTCTGATCAAGAGGTTATAGCCTTGAGTTTACAACAGTATCAGGATTATATGCGAACCGCACCCATTGAAAAAGGTACAAAGAACTCGGAAATGGTAACACGAGTTGGTACACGCATTTCCCAAGCTGTAGAAACTTTTCTTAAAAACAATGGTTACGAAACTGAACTTCAAAACTTTGCATGGGAATTTAATTTGGTGAAAGACGAAAGCGTCAATGCGTTCGCTATGCCTGGAGGAAAAGTAGTCGTTTATACGGGATTACTTCCAATTACGGGTAGTGAAGATGCTTTGGCTGTTGTTGTAGGACATGAAATTGCGCATGTAATTGCAAAACATTCCAGCGAACGTATCAGCCAGCAGATGTTAACACAGTATGGAGGTGCTATTGCTGGAAGTATAATTGGAGGTGCAGCCGCAAGTGAACTTGGTCAAACCGTTTTTGGTCTTGGGGCTCAATACGGAGTTATGATGCCTTATGCACGCAAACAAGAATATGAAGCAGATGAATTAGGTTTAGTTTTTATGGCAATGGCTGGCTACGATCCAAATACAGCTGTTCCTTTTTGGACAAGAATGGCTCAAAGTTCTCAAGGCGGTAGTGTGCCTGAATTTCTAAGCACGCACCCAACTGACGATAAGCGTATTGCCCAAATACAAAAAATTATGCCAAATGTCTTAACATATTACAAAGGTAAGGGGGTTGCGAATTCAACATCTCAACCCATAGAGACAAAAACAACTGTTCCTAAATCATCTTCAGATAATCAAATTAAGAATGCAAAGACATCAAAAGAATGGTCTTTCTAATGCATTTAATATTTTAATAAAAGAGGCTGTCTCAAAAGATTGACAGCCTCTTTTTTTGTATTCTATTTTCTGTAAAAAAACCTTCTGAAATATTGTTATTTAAAACACTTTTTCATATATTTATATCTGTATATCAAACATATAAGATATGTCTAAACCTAAATTTAAGTTTTATAATCAAGGTCAGGTAAGTCTTTTCCCTCCCAGTCTGGATGAAAAGATTCCCAAGAACTCTCCAGCCCGTATCATTAATCAAATTGTGGATAATCTGGACTTGAGTAAAGTCTTTGACACATATAAAGGTGGTGGTACAACTGCTTATAATCAACGTATGATGCTTAAAGTTGTACTGTACAGCTATCTGAACAATATTTATTCCAGTCGTAAGATCGAACAGGCACTCACTGACCGTGTTAGTTTTATGTGGCTCTCAGGTAATCAAACACCTGATCACAACACCATAAACCGTTTTCGTTCATCCCATTTAAAAGACTCAATACATGAGGTTTTTACTCAGGTTGTGGTGATGCTTGTTGAAATGGACTGTTTAAGTCTTGAAGTTGCATATGTTGACGGAACCAAAATTGAATCACGAGCCAACCGCTACACCTTTGTCTGGCGTAAATCCATTGAAAAATATAAAGAGAGATTGGAAGAAAAGATACATAAAGTACTGGGAATGATCGAAGAGGGTATAGCTCAGGATAATAACCCTAAGGATGATCCACCGACACCATTCAACAGCGAAGAAATAAGAAAGCGTGTTGCCCAGATTAATCGTGAGAACCGGAGCAAAGAAGAGCAAAAAGCAATTAAGATACTTGAAAACAAACTTTTACCTAAACTTGAAGATTATGAGCGACATTTAGAGACTCTGGCAAATCGTAATAGTTATTCCAAAACCGATTCCGATGCAACCTTTATGCGTATGAAAGAGGATCATATGCTCAATGGACAGCTAAAGCCTGCATATAATGTTCAGATAAGTACAGAGAATCAGTTTATAAGCCATTATGATTTTTATCCAAACCCCACCGATACATTAACACTCATTCCCTTCCTGGAAGGTTTTGAGAATCGTTATAACATTTTGCCGAGCAAGGTTGTAGCTGACTCCGGTTATGGTAGTGAAGAAAACTATGAGTTTATGCAGGGAAATGATATTGAGCCATTTGTAAAGTTCAACTACTTTCATAAAGAACAAAAAAGAGCATTTAAAAAGAACGGTTTTCTCTCTCAAAACCTTTATTATAATGCAGATGAAGATTACTATGTTTGTCCTATGGGTCAGCACATGGACAAGGTTGGAAAAAAAAGAAAGAAAACTGTTGGCGGGTACACATCAACAGCTACTCTTTACGAGGCAAAAAACTGTAACGGTTGTCCTTTGAAATGTCTCTGCAGTAATGCAAAAGGCAGCAGAAGGGTAGAAGTAAATCATAACCTTAACCGCCATAAACAGAAAGTAAGGGAACTGTTGACATCCGAAGAAGGAATTTATCATCGAAGTCAGCGTCCTATAGAGCCGGAGACAGTGTTCGGCCAAACTAAATCCAACAAACACTACAATAGGTTCAGACACTTTAACAAAGACAAGGTTTTAATGGACTTTGCAATCTTCGCTATTGTATTTAATATTGGAAAACTATACTTGAAGGGATTAGGCAATAAAGAAATACTGGCTTTTTTGGAGAAATATGGTCAAAAAGCCGATTTTATTCTGTTTTTTGTAAAAATAAAGATAAACTCTAAAAGTTTCTCATCAATTATTAACTACAATCAGAAAATAGCCGCATAAAAAATTAAAAAAGGAGCTACCCTTTTGAAACAGCCCCGTTCTTTAATTCATACATTATCTAAAAATCACCTTAACCGATCTAATGATCTAACTAATGATTCATCTTTCTTTATATGTTTTATGGAAAAAAAGGCAAAAATTATTGCAATTAAAGGAATCACGGCACCCCAGCTAAAACTAGTAAAAGTCCCATAATCATTATCATTCTTAAAAATAAGAAATACCATATAAGCTAAAAAGAAAATCATAACAAATATATTCGATTTAGTTATTCTTATTTGGCTTTTTCTATTCTTATATAGAAAGATTGATACAAGCGATATCAAAGAACTTACAAGTCCAATCACAAATAAAGAACCTGTTTCAAAAGCAATATCTGCACCTTTTAAAAAGCTAAAGGCATTTAGTGCTACAAAATTTCCATCATATGCCATAATTGCAAGCGGAGAAAACATACTAACAGCCATGCATACAGAAACAAGAAACAAATAAAATGTTTGAATCCTTTGAAACATTATCTATTAAAATTGTTCTTTTTCTTTAGAAGGATTGCGATAATAAACTTCACCATCTAACCATTCTTGGGTTGCTAACAGCGATGGTTTAGGTAATTTCTCATAAAAACGAGATATTTCAATTTGTTCGTGATTTTCAAAAACTTCCTCTAGATTATCATTATATGAAGCAAACTCTTGAAGTTTTGTATCCAAATCTGACTTCATTTCTGATGTAATCTGATTTGCTCTCTTTGAAATTATGCTAACCATTTCATATACATTCCCCACCGATTCGGACATTTTCATTATATCGTGAGTCTCAGTACTATTAGCAATAGTAATTTTTTTATATTCCATTTTAAATTTGCCTATCTATTAATATTAATAATCATTTTTACCTATTATGCCGAAGGAAGGTTATCAATCATTTCTTGTGCTTCCTTATAATATTTATCGGCTTCCTTAATATATTTTCCTTCGGGAAAAGAGTTTTTATAATTATAGTATTCATCTACTACCATACGGAAACGCTCTGGTTGAACCTCTCTTTTACTGCGTTGAGCAAATTCATATCGTGCACGTAAAATTGTCATCTGATAATCCTCTGTATACTTTGAGAATGGATAATTCTTCATTGCCTCTCGAGCTGTTATAACAGAAGATTCATAGTTATTCCCCATATAATTTCCCAAATTCAAGTATAGTTCAGCTGCAAGCAATTCTTTGTAAGCCAACTTTTCCTGCAATTCAAACAAATAATTCTTTGCCATTTCAGCTCTATCACTCTGAGGATAGGTTTCAATATAGTTCTGAAATTCAGCAATAGCTTTATATGTTTTTGATTGATCAAGTTTGGGATCGGGGGAATCGAGATACATTCCATATGCAGAATAAAACAGTGCAGGTTCGGCATATTCACCTTTTGGGTAAGTATTATAATAAGTCGAAAATATTTGCGTAGCAGAAACATAATCCTTTTGATTATAATAACTCTGTGCAAGCAAGTACAACGATTCTTCTGCTTTGCCAGTACCTTTAAAAAATGGCACTAATTCCTCAAGTAAGGTACTTGATCTATCAAATTTACCTTTATCAAAATAATTCTTCGCATAGGTATATTTCAAATCACGATCAGTACTTTTCAGTATTTTATTATACTCATTACAGCTACTGAATAACAAAACAAGCAACAACAAGTAGATATTTCTGAACTTCATTTTTTATTTAAAATCGATTTAGGATGCAAATTTACAGAAAGTTTCTTATTTTGTTGTAATTAATATCGATTTTATTCTATTTTAGGTTTGCAAATCCTATTTTCACAAATCGAATGTTTAACCTATACGACTTATTTTCCTTAGCTTTTCTTCATCAATAATCTTTATTTTCCGACCGTCCATTGCGATTATGCGTTCAGTCGTAAAGATTGAAAGAGTACGAATTGCATTTGAAGTTGTCATATTTGACAAGTTCGCTAAATCTTCTCTTGCCAGATAAATATTGATTGTTGCGCCATCCTCTTCTAATCCATAACTTTCTTTGAGAAATATCAGTGATTCAGCTAGCCTACCTCTTATATGTTTTTGCGTTAAGTTCACAACACGTTCATCAGCAAGCCCTAAGTCCACAGAAAGTAATTTAACGAAAAAAAGCGCAAAATCTCCATTATTACGAGCAATTTCTTCTACTGTTTTCATTGGAATAAAACATACAGTGCTCCTTTCTACCGACGATGCGGAAGTCACATATTTTTCCTTGGCAAAAAAAGCTCTATATCCAAAATACTGGACTGGGCGAATCAACCGTATAATTTGAGTTCTTCTACCCACTCCATTTTTAAATATTTTCACTTTGCCTTCCAGTAAGCACATGAGATCTTTTGGTTCATCATCTTCAAAATAGATAATATCTCCATTTTTGAAGTTTTCTTTATAAACATCAGATATCAACAAATTTCGCTCACTTTCACTTAATAACTGCCAGATGTCGGCTAGATATTTTGATAATTCAATGCGGGGTTTTGCCATTATAGACGAACTGTTATAAAACCATGTTCTTAAACACAAAATTAAGTAATAAAACTTTATATTACAACTTCATTTTAAGTTTTTTAAAATTAATGACCAAATCAAACATTAATAAAACAATCAATTAGGAGTTAAACTCATTCTCTATTAAGAATTTTCTTAAAAAAATATGTAAGTTTGTATCTACAAATATGAAAATCCTGCAGATAATACTCATTTTATTAGTTCTGTATACTACGCCAATGCTTGCCCAATATTCACCTTCGGTAGATAGCATTTTGATAAAGGCGATGCAAGGAGCAGAAAGATACAACGGTTTAGTTGAAAAATACAAAGCCGATGTATATATGCGAAGCTATATCCAAACCATAAAAAAAAATTCACTATATAAATACACCCATCTGATTCCCAACTTCATTTTGCATGACCCTAATTCAGACGAAGTTCTTATTGAAACAATAAGTAAATTAAAATATGATTATCCTAAAAGCTATGTACAAGATATAAAATACGTTACTGGTACTTTGACAAAAAAAGGGGATATCAATATGATCCCATTCAACTTTCTGCATATCAACATATATGGCGAAACCAGTAATGAAGACAGTTTCTTTATGCCTTTACGATTTACCACTTCAAAATACTACATATACAAGCAGACTAACAGTTATTGTCAAAACGATACCACTTATTACACGTACACCTATTCCCCAATTTATGAAAACACAAAATTACTGAAAGGCACGTTTGTTATTGAAAGCGGTTCGTGGCGAGTTACTCAATTTATGGGTGAAGGAATCGATTTGATATCAGACTTTTCGTTCATTATGACAATGGGAAATGGTATGATTTCAAAATATCTTCCCGAAGATATCAGGATATTCCAAAGTTCAGCTTATCTGGGAAACATTGTTGGCAGTAGGCATTTGGCAACTATCAGTTATTCAGAAGCTAACTTAAGACAAATCAAAGATAAAGACCATTCATTGAATTTAAGTGATCAATATAAAGTAAGATTAGATTCCGTTCCGGTATTTGACGATTCAACATTCTGGAATGCCAACCGTCCAATTCCACTACAACCACTTGAAGATGACATATTAAAGAATTACGAAAAGAAAAAAGACGAAGAACTACTAAAAAAGCAGAACGGCGACACCATTACTGTCAGTATAGCCAGGCAATTAGCTCAACGGTTTGTTATGAGTTCAAACTATGATTACAAGTCCACTAAAATCATTTATTCAGGTCTGCTTAATCCTTTTTTAATTGGATATAGTTCGATAGACGGAATCACCTACCGTCAAGAACTTGGATTTGATATTGGTTTAAAATGGGATCAATCAATAAACATGGACGCCTATGTAGGATACTTGTTCCGTCGCAAAGAGCTATTTTGTGATATTACCACTCGTTGGAATTACAATCCTGCGAGGCTTGGAAGTGTATATTTTGCTGCCGGGATAGGAAACCCTTCATACAGTTCTTTATTTGTGGAAGAAATTCAAAAAAGTTTGAAGAATGAGGGTCTAACCTTTTCTGATATCTCTGTAGACATATATAAAGACTATTACTTTAAGCTGTTCAATAACATAGAATTAGTCAACGGGATATTATTGGGAGCAGGTATAGATTATCATATTCGAAGAGGGGATAGCAATACCTTAAAACTTAAATCGGCCCCAATCGATCAATCCGAAAAAGACATCAACAAAATGTTCGGAACAAGAAGAACATTTGTTCCCTCCATACGATTTGAATGGACCCCACAACAATATTACAGATTCGAAGACCGAAAAAAAATATATGTCCGTTCGTCGTACCCTACTTTCAGAATCGATCTTGCACATAGTTTCAAAAATATTTTAGGCAGTGCTTCTGTCTATAATAAATTTGAATTAGATGTCAGTCAGAATGTTGAAATAGGGTTGATGAAAGCATTTCAATATCACGTTGGAGCCGGTCTTTTCACGAATCAACAAACAGAGTACTTTGCCGATTTTTCGTTCTTTTCGAAAAACAACTTCCCCACAAACTGGGATGACGGTGTTGGCGGAGGTTTCAATTTGCTTCCCCGCGAATTTTACAATGCATCAGAATCCTATTTGCAAGGTCATTTCATGTACGAAACTCCGTTTTTGCTGTTAAAATCAATACCACACATATCCAAAGGAGTAATTGGTGAAAGACTGTATTTAAGTCAGTTATACACACCGCAGATAAAATCCTATACCGAAATAGGTTATGGCATTGGCAATCGCGTTTTTAATGTAGCCATCTTCACCTCTTTTCACAATCTAAATTTCGGAAGAGTAGGAATAAAAGCGGCATTAGAATTATAACTTCACAAAAAAAAAGGCAACCGGACTAACCAATTGCCTTTCAATCAAAAACGGTGAATATTTAAAACAGTGAGTTTATTCAATGCGTAAATGACGAACATTTTTTGCACCATTTTCAGCATTTATCTTTTCATTTCAGTTGTATCGTTTTGCAAGTGTTGAACAGTATCGGAGGCCGACTCCAGTTCACCCCGTTTCATGATATATTCTTTTCCTGTATCCCAACTCAAATAATCATTTAATCGTCTCGATTTCTTCAACTTATTAAATAATCGATCCGGAGAGATTCCTCTTTCATAACCGTTTAGAGAATCATCAATCTCAATTTTCTTTCCCAATGGTACCGCAATCTCAACCACCATTGATTGCAGTCGGAATCCCTGATTAATAGGAATAGAGAAGAATTCAGGGAGCAATAAAACCGAATCTTTCTGTTGAAATTCATATCTAAATTCCTGAGCATTGTTCTTGGCAACCTTCAAATCATGTTCAGCACTTGAACCAATTAGAGCAACATGATATAAGGAGTCGCGGCTTTCCGTAATCTGTATACTTATATCCGAAAACAGCAGCGAATCTTCGTTCAGCGTATAATTTGGCAATCCATCTATCTCAGAATCAAAGCCGAAACCCGCATCAAAAGTGTAGTAATCTTTCGAATAATTCAACATGTCGACATAAAGTTTATCGCCTTTAACAGATGATAGCTGAATATTCTTTTCATCGTAACTTATTTCCTTAAATTTACCAGTAACACGCGTTGCAAGTACTCCACCCGCAACTATGCCAATAATCCATAACACCACCGTTATCCAGCCCAAAACAGGATATGCTTTATAGTTGCCTGCACGTCTGATCAACCAAATAACCATCGCCACAACAGGAAGTGCAAAAGCCAATATTATAAACGCCCACATGAGCGATGATTCATAGCCTTGATTGATAAACAATGATTTCAGCGAAGCCAGTTCAACATTAGCAAATATAAGTCCCACTGAAACTGCGATCATAACCATGCAAATTATTACAGCTGCAAATCCCAAGAAGATTTTGAAGAAAACGAGAATTGCATTGAGGCACCCCGACCGTTCAGGTGTTGGTGTAGCTTTTGCAGTTCTTGCTGCACTATATTTTGGAGGTTCGGGAGGCAAGTCACCCATATTCACCGTTCCCGCATTAGAAACAACCTCATCCGATTCACCACCGGTATTTGTCGATATAGAAGAAACTATTCCCGGGTTTGATTCCTCTTTACTTTTCACACTTGCCACGTTATCGCTCACCGTTTCACGTATTGATTTAATGTAATCCTTCTCGCCCATCATCTCCACTTTTTGTTTAACGGTTGTAGCTTTAGGAACAATAATCCATAGAACGACATAAATAAGTAACACCGTCCAATTAAAGCCCCACTTAAAGTCAAAGTCACCAAAAAAAACATTCAACGGGAAGAACGATGCCATTCCAACAACGCTTAACAACAGTGGAATAGTAAATATCAGACGAGGAATCCATGCGTCGATTTTGAAATACGCTGCAAATCCGCCGCAAACACCAGCTATTATTTTATCATTAGGATTGCGATACAATCTTTTTGCGATACTCGATTCCAGAGGCATAGGTTTCAGTATGATCCACAATAAGATATAAACAAAAAAGAGGACGCTGAAAAACACCACAAAAATCAGTCGCATCCAAACCGGGTCGATTTTAAAATAATTAGCCAAACCGCTGCAGACACCTGCGATGATTTTGTCTTTGCTATCCCGATACAACGACTTTGATTCCGATTGATTATTGTTTTCTTCGAAAGGTGGAGGCATCGAAGGCTTTGAATGAGAAGCATAATTTTCTTTTTGTGCCTCTTCAAAATCCGAGTCGAAATCCTCAGGCTTACCAATGCTATTCGTTATTGCTTCCACATCCTCATCAGTAATCACATTAATTCCATGTTTTAACCTGTTGCCAAACAGTTCAGCAATGCGGTTTTCAATATCATTCACTATTTCGTCGCCACCCTCTTCACGCGAAAAATAGTTCTTAAGGCTTTCAATATAGCGTTTGAGCATTTCATAAGCTGTCTCTTCAATTGCTATAACCTGACCTTGAAAATTTATGTTTATGACCTTTTTCATAAGATTATGTTATTTTGCTTCGTTATTACTTTCTTGAATCGTTTTTTGCGTAACAGCCTCCACTCCATTTGACAATTCATTCCATGTCATTTCCAGTAAGGAATAAAAAACTCTTCCTTTATCCGTCAACCTGAAATATTTGCGAGGGGGACCAGATGTACTTTCCACCCATTTGTAGGCAAGAATCTCGGCATTCTTCAAACGGTTCAATAACGGATATAAAGTTCCTTCCAGCAATTGCAACCCTGAACTTTTCATCTCGTCAATGATATCACCCGGATAAGCTTCGCCACGTTTGATAATAGAAAGGATGCAATATTCCAGTACTCCTTTCCGCATTTGACTTTGTGTATTCTCTATATTCATCTTTGTGTTTGAATTATATTACGGCACAAATATATAACTTTGCAATGTATTATGCAATGCAAAGTACTAATAAATTTGCCTGTTTAACATTATTTATATTTAATAGCGATTAAATACAAATTTGACAATATGCTGATAATGGGTCAAAAGGATAAAGTCAGGTTTGGGAATATGAAAACGAAATAATTTCGAATGATTGTGCGAGCATGGTGAGAGCATAATAAAAGTACGATGAAGTAAAAACAAGAGAATTGCAAAATCTTTACGAGTACAATGCGAGATTATGGTGGAAAAATGGTGGGAGCATAGTGAGAGCATGGTGGGAGCATGGTGGGAGCATGGAGAGAACTTGGTGACAACAAAATCAGGAAAAAGTCGGAAAAGCCAATGATGAAATTACTTCATTTTGATGTAATACGTTAGTTTGGCTTCAAAGATTCTGTGAGCTGAACGAGCAAAATAATCGCTGCGACGGTTTGGAAATAAATCGGCTAATCCATAATAATATCTGCCTTCAAGATCAAAATCCCCTGCTTTGGTTTTTAACTCCAATCCAAATCCGCCTGCCAGTCCGTAGTCGAAACGAGTCAGAGAATCAATCGACAAATATTGATTTTTATCAGTCGCATCACCCAAATTTCCAACAAGAGCCTCGCTCATAGAGGCATTATCACTGAGTAAGACGCCAATTTGGGGACCCACATTAAAAATGAAACGCATATTTTTTTTACCAGCATAGACATGGGTCATAAACGGTATTTCGACATAATTCAACGTTCGCATATAAGCAAAATCGGGATTGTCCCTGAACTTCTCTTTCCAACCACGTTGGGCAAAATTAACTTCAGCAACTATTCCCATATGTTCCTGTGCTATGTATTTTGCAGCAACACCTCCATAATAACCGAGGTGCATGTCTTGAAACACTTTTTGAGGAGCAAAATCGACAGTTGACAATAGCGGTCCCCCACCTATCCCAACATAAAGTTCAGGTTTAAAATCTCGTTGTGCTTTAACTTGTAAAACACTGAGGATTAACAACAAAGTTATAAACAGACGGTTTCTCATTTGCTCTTGTCTATTTTATAAATCATGTTATTGGTGTCGTAATGAATAAGATATAATCCCGTATTTCTAAAACCGCCCCAGTTATTTACGCGTTCAAAGTAAAAGGCAAACTGTAATGGATTTACATTCACCCTGTTAAGGTTTTGTTCAAAGTTTATCCCGTTGTTATATAAAGCAGTAAGGAAATACATTCCTATGTCGTATCCATGCATACCAAATCTGGGATAAAGTTTTATTAGATCCCTTTGATACCATTTTTTGAAATCATTATTAAAATCTTTCACAGCCGGATCATTTTCATCCACGAAGAAAGAAGTATAGATATAAGTACCAAACTTATGATAATCGTCTTTAATTTTTTGATCAAATGTTTGCCAAACAGGATATCCAAACAAACGAGTTGTATAAGCGGGATTGGATTCTTGCAATGCCGACAACGATTTCATCAGCGATACCAATGCGTTAGATGTATCGGAAGTGGGAATAATCACATTTTCTTTGTTCTGAACAAGCAGCGGAACTATGGTGCTATCCAATCTCGACGTTATGTCTATCGACTGATACTTAATATTTTTTTTCTTCAAATCAGCTTGCAGCGTTTTAACAAATGCTTCTTTATTGTCCTTGCTTGAATTATCATTTACAAACACAATATTTGCCTTGCTGAATGTTTCTAAAAATATCCCTGAAGCTTTTGTGTAAAGATTTTCCTGAAGCGTGTTAACTTGGAATATTTGTCCGTTGTTCAGCGTTTCCTTTTCAATATTGGAAATAGGAATCACATATTTTATGTTGCGCTCTTTTGAAAAGTCTGAAAGAACTTTAATCTGAGCATCTGTGATTCCGCCTACAATCAAATTCAATCCCTGCATCTCCATTGTACCCAAAAGACTTTCTAACTTTTGCGTGTTATTGTCGCTTCCAATATCAAATACATATAATTCTATGTTAGCTCCTTGTTCCTTCAGTTTGCTTACTGCTAAAAGAAAGCCTTCGTAAAACTCCTGAATTCTGAGATGCTGATTATTTGTCTTGTCCAAGAAAGGCATCAATAACCCTACGTGCATCACTTGTGCTTTAGGCGATTGCTTTGTTCCAGAAAGCAACAGATTAGCACTAGCAATTTTGGCCGAAACATTATCATCAAGCAATGCAGATTTTACGGGTATGATAAGTTCCATATTGGTTTTTAAACCATTGGAAACCATGGGGTTTTTTTGTTCAAGTTCTGGAACTGTTACTCCATAAGCTTTTGAAATGCTGTACAAAGTTTCACCTTTTACAACTTTGTGAACAATATCTGTAGTCTGCTCTTGATAAGGAGTGAATTTCTCAAATGTTTCAAAAAATGGAATTCTGATAGTTTTCCCTATCTGAAAAGTGGAAGCAGATAATCCGGGATTAGCGGTAATAATATCTTCGGGTTTGAGCGAATAAGTGCGGGAAACAGAATAGAGAGTCTCTTTTGGGAGGATGGTATGATATCTGTAGTTCTCTTCTTTTACAACACTAATAGTCTGACGTTGAGGAATATTAAGTACTTGCCCTTCGTTTATACCTTCTTGTGCTGAGGGATTATTTCGGTAAATCTCTTCTGATGTTGTATTGTACATTTGTGCTATCGCATAAACCGTTTCACCTTTTTGAACGGTATGCTTAAATGTCAAGTTCTGATCGGGAACTTGTTCCACCGGACTGGTGTTAACCATCGGCATTGAATCTACAGTCTGTGCGGCTGTCCCTTCGGTGATAGGAATCAAAAGAACCTGACCGTTTTTTAAGCCTTTATTTGCTTCGGGATTAACTCTCAAAATTTCAGCTACGGAGACTGAAAAGGCTCTTGAAACCGCAAATACACCTTCACCGGGTTGTACTTTGTACTTATAAAAAACCTCACCATTTTGCGTCACAGTTTCATTTGTCACATTTTGAGCTGTTAGTGTGGAAGTCAAAATTATCATTAAAAATAATGCAACTACTTTCTGAAGGGATTTTATATTTTGCATATTATCTGATTTATCTATTTAGCCAATTTCTTATAAATTACAAAAGTACAATAATATTTTTATTTGACCTTGATACACAAACTAACAAAACTAAAAGAGTTTAAACTATTCACTTACTCGCTCTTTATTATCAACCTGCCTTGGTCTCTGTACTTCTTATACAAATCGTTGAACTTTACTGCCTTCTTCTCATTATCGACATACTTTTGTTTAATATTTTCTGCTTTATGATACGATTCTTTAGCTTTCTCAAAATCTAATTCTTGCGCTTGTTTGATAGATTGATTGGTGTATTTGGCCGACTTTTTAGCATCTTTGTCCACTTTGTTACAAGATGAAATACTTAAAAGAACAAACAAAATAACCAGACTTGTTCCAACATGTTTTATTTTCATTTTTCTTCTTTTAAAATGGAAGTGGATCTTTTATTTCTTGCAGAAAATCATTTCCGGAACTGTTGATAGGTGGATTTGAATTTTGTTGATTAGTGTTGGCTTTTGATCTGACTTCAATATAATTTTTGTTGCCAACGACCCCATCATTCATATTTAAGAACAACGCGTATTCGCTTTCAAACTTGAGTCGCACAAATCCGGTAGGACCGTTTCTATGTTTTGCTATGATGATTTCAGCAAGTCCTTGCAACGAATTTCCATTTTCATCTTCCATGATCTTATAATATTCAGGTCGGTGAATAAAACAAACGATATCCGCATCCTGCTCGATAGCTCCCGACTCACGAAGATCCGACAACTGCGGTCTTTTTCCCTCGCTCGATCCAGCCTGTCTGTTTTCCACACCACGGTTCAACTGCGAAAGAGCTATGATTGGAATGTTCAATTCTTTGGCTAATCCCTTGAGTGATCGTGAAATGGTACTTACCTCCTGCTCTCGACTACCAAAACTCATTCCACTTGCGTTCATCAACTGCAAATAGTCGATAATGATTGCTTTAACATTGTGCTCGCGTACCAGTCGACGTGCTTTTGTTCTTAACTCAAAAACCGACAAACTAGGAGTATCATCTACAAATATGGGAGCATCATACAGTTGTTTTATCTTGGCATCAAGCAATTCCCATTCTTCCGGCACCAGTTGACCATTTTTGATTTTATCACCCGGAATTCTTGAAACATTCATGATGAGTCGGTTAACCAATTGAACATTTGACATCTCAAGTGAAAACACCGCCACCGGTTGTTGATAATCTACTGCAATATTTTTTGCCATTGACAGTACAAAAGCCGTTTTTCCCATGGCAGGACGAGCAGCTAAAATTACAAAGTCGGAGTTTTGCCATCCAGAAGTCATCTTATCAAGTTCATGAAATCCAGAAGCCAGTCCACTCATACCATCGGTACGGTTAGCTGCTTTCTGCAGATTATCCATCGCCTCTTTGATGATTGGATTGATCTGTATAACATCCTTTTTAACGTTCCTTTGTGAAATTTCAAAAAGCCGACCTTCTGTTTCCTGCATTAAATCGTCAACATCAACTGTCTCGTCAAATGCTTGTTGAGTTATACTTGACGAAAAAGTAATCAACTGACGTGCAAGGTATTTCTGCGCAATAATACGGGAGTGATATTCAATGTGAGCAGCAGAGGCAACTTTTTCGGATAACTCGGCAACGTAAATGGTTCCGCCCGCCTGTTCCAGTTCCCCTCGTCGTTTCAGTTCCTCAACAACAGTAAGCACGTCAATCGGCTTTTGTTGCATTGCCAACCCTTGAATGGCTCCGTAAACTAGTTGATGGGTAGGATCATAAAAACTTTCGGGTTTGAGAATATCACTGACAACCGAATAGGCGTCTACTTCAAGCATTAACGCTCCAAGTACAGCTTCTTCTAATTCTTTGGCTTGCGGTGGCAATTTTCCAACATCGGGTATCATTATGGTCTTCTCTACAACCTTTGTGTTTTTATTTTGTCTCTTATTTTCCATCTTTCTTTTTCCAAATTTATCTGTAAAGATACTTTGGATTTCTGAATTGTTATTCACAAAATCAAAAAAGCTGTTGATAATTATTATTATCATAATTGAAATCAATTGATCATAAAAATAATTGGCATGTTAAAGGTAAAATTCAATAAATGGAATGAGTTTATTATCTTTGTGACTAATTTTTATTTAAATACATATTAGATAATAATATGAAAAAGAAAAAGCTGCTTGTCATTATTGTATTTCTACTTGGTTTATCCTCAATTGCTTTAGCTCAGAATGAAGTAGCCTGGAAATTCAGTATAAAAGACAAAGGAAATGGTGAGATTCATTTAGTTTCCGACGCAACCATTAAACGAGGTTGGCATTTGTATGATACAAATATACCTGATGGAGGACCTTATCCCACATCATTAACTATTGATGAGATAGTTGGCGCAACGCCAATTGGCGGATTTCATGCAGAAGGGAAAGAAGCCGTTGTGACCTACGACAAAGTTTTTGAAATGAATATCGGAACATTTGACAACTCAGCAAAGTTTGTTCAAGCGTTTAAAGTCACCGATAAAAAAGCCTTCAAATTGACAGGCGATGTTCGTGCTCAGGCCTGTGACGACAAGAGTTGTACTCCACCACTGCCAGTCGATTTCGCTTTCACATCGACAAACTTACCTGCCACGGTTGCTGAAATGTCGACAGAAAAAGGTTCTGTTGCTGCAGAACCAGTTGTAGGTGCAGCTTCACCACTGAATATTGATACGCTCTCTTTGGGTGAACAGACACCCGTTGTTTCGGGGAATACAGACAAAAATCTTCTCTGGGAAACAGTTATAGAAGATCTCAAGAATTTTGGAACAGAAGGCACCACTGCCAACAAGTCGTTGCTGTGGATTTTTATAATGGGTTTTTTAGGAGGATTGGTAGCGCTGGTGACACCATGTGTTTGGCCAATGATACCAATGACTATCAGTTTTTTCCTTAAAAAAAATAAAACGAATAAGAAGAAAGCCGTTTCTCAGGCATCAATGTATGGCATGGCCATTATTGTGATTTATGTCGTTTTAGGATTAGCTATCACACTGATATTCGGTGCCAGCGCGATGAATAAACTGGCTACCAGCGCATTCTTTAACTTGTTATTCTTTGCACTGTTGGTTGTTTTTGCTATTTCATTTTTTGGTGGATTTGAGATGGTTTTACCATCATCGTGGACAAATAAAATGGATCAGAAAGCTGATGATACATCCGGTTTGATAAGCATTTTCTTTATGGCGTTCACCTTGGTGCTTGTATCATTTTCATGTACCGGACCCATTATCGGAACCCTTTTGGTAGAAGCAGCAACAACAAGCAGCATCTTAGCCCCTACTATGGGAATGCTTGGATTTGCGCTAGCTTTGGCTATTCCTTTTACTTTGTTTGCTATTTTCCCAACTTGGCTGCAAAATCTTCCCAAATCCGGTGGATGGCTCAATACGGTGAAAGTCGTACTAGGTTTCCTGGAACTGGCGCTGGCATTTAAGTTTTTATCGGTCGCCGATTTGGCTTACGGTTGGGGAATTCTCGATAGAGAAGTGTTTGTTTCTATATGGATAGTCATTTTTGCGCTATTGGGACTTTACTTACTTGGTAAAATCAGGTTCCCGGGCGATTCAGAGCTTAAACATGTTAGCGTAACACGACTTTTCCTAGCGATAACTTCGTTCGCTTTCGCAGTTTATCTTATTCCCGGTTTATGGGGCGCGCCGTTGAAATCTATCAGTGGGTTTGCACCTCCCATGTACACACAAGATTTCAATTTGTATGACGGATCTGTTCATGCCAAATATCTTGATTATGAATCAGGTATGGCATACGCAGAACAGGTAGGGAAACCGGTGTTGATAGATTTTTCGGGATATGGATGTGTCAACTGTCGAAAGATGGAAGCATCAGTTTGGACCGATCCCCGTGTAAAAGAAATGCTCGATAATGATTATATATTAATCACGTTGATGGTAGACGATAAAACAAAACTTTCCGAAACCATAGAGGTGGAAGAGAATGGTAAAATCACCAAGTTGAAAACAATTGGCGACAAGTGGAGTTATCTGCAAAGACATAAATTTGGAGCTAACGCACAACCCTATTATATAGCACTGGATAATCAAGGAAAACCTGTCAGCTCATCATATGCTTATGACGAAAATGTGGATAAGTATCTGGATTTTCTGCAATCAGGATTAAATAATTATAAGAAATAAACTATTTATGACGGTGCTTTTTTTAAAGTACCCCCCATTTTTATATGCATACAAAAGAAGAAAAAATGAATGCTTTCGGGCGATTGCTCGATATCATGGATGAACTGAGGGAAAAATGCCCTTGGGATCACGTGCAGACAAATGAAAGCTTGAGGGCTAACACAATAGAAGAAACGTACGAATTGTGCGATGCCATTTTGGATGACGATTCAGAATCGATCAAAAAGGAATTAGGTGATTTACTATTACATATTGTTTTCTATTCAAAGATTGGCGAAGAAAAGCAACAATTTGATGTATCAGATGTTTGCAATACAATCTGTGAAAAACTAATTTTCCGCCATCCCCATGTCTTTGGTGAAATTGAAGCCAAGACAGCCGGAGTAGTAGAAAAAAACTGGGAAATGATTAAGCTTAAAGAAAAAGGAGGAAACAAAACCGTGCTTGACGGCGTTCCCGTGTCACTTCCTTCGATGGTGAAAGCATACAGGATTCAGGATAAAGCCCGCAATTCCGGATTTGATTGGAATGAACGTGCAGATGTTTGGGATAAGGTGAAAGAAGAGCTAGGTGAGCTGAAAGTTGAAATTGAAAATATGAATGCAGATAAAATGGAGGGAGAGTTTGGTGATCTCATCTTCAGTATTATCAATGCGGCAAGATTGTATAAAGTGAATCCCGACAATGCACTGGAACGTACAAACAGGAAATTTACCTATCGTTTCAACTATATGGAACAAATGTTGAAAAAACAAGGCAAGAACCTGAGAGATACCCCATTGGAAGAGATGGAGATTTATTGGCAGGAAGCAAAAAAACTTGAGAAATAACTTATCATTAATATATTATAATGGATAATCTGCTTTGTCCTCAATGTAAAATAAGACGGTTCTATCTGTTGAACAGTGCCGGAGAACGTTTAGTGGTAACGGTTTCTAAAGATAAACAAATCCATCCAATTCATGAAAATGAAACTTTGGATGGATTTGATACTTCTGTATTGTATTGCCTGGGTTGCTCGTGGAGTGGATCGACTGATGCAACGACCGATAAATTCTGATTTTATTTACCCGGCCGCCAACGAGATAATATGTTTTGTCGCTTGTTGAAGATACCGTTCTTCTTGGTCCTCACATCTTCAATAACATAAAATATATCCTGATCAAAATCTGTAAGACAATTGGATATGTCCTTCATATTTTTACGTTCAATAACAGTCTCAATAATATCTACTTTATCAACTGAACCCGTTCCGTGAACCATTGTTGCTCCATGGCCGGCATTTTTTAGCCTCTGAACTAATTCGGTGCCATTTTTACGGGTATAAACCCTGCAAAGCACAATTCCATATGCAATTCGCTCTTCGAGCATAATACCAATATAATTACCAGTTGCATAACCGGCTGCGTAAGATAAATAAGAAACTAAATCATTTGCGCGCGCCAAAATTTGTGAGATTATGACAACCCAAATAAATACTTCAAAAAAGCCTATAAGCGGCGCTTTTAACTTCTGGCCTTTGGATACAAAAATAATTCGCAAAGTGCCTAATGACACATCACAAATCCTCCCAAAAAATATCAATATGGGAAGTAACCATGGAGATTGGTCTAAGAAATCAAACATAAATAATAATTGTTAAGAGGTAAGTACATTTAAATAATTGATAAACTGATTAATGTCGTCTTCAGATGTGTCCCATGAACAAACCAGACGCATCTCATTTCTGGATTCATCCCAATCGTAAAAGAAATAACGTTCACGTAATTTATCGGTGATGGCTTTGGGTAAAATGAAAAATAGTGCATTGGATTCTACTTTTTGGGTGATTTCAATGCCCTTTATCTTACTCATTTCCAAAGCAAGCTTTTGTGCTGCAGCATTTGAATGACATGCATTTTCAAACCAGATATTTTCGTTTATATAGGGAATGAATTGTGCTGAAATGAATCGCATTTTGGAATATAACTGTGTGGATTGCTTTCGATAATATTTCAAATTCGCGGATAGTTCTTTTCGGAGAGGAACGACTGCCTCACCCATCATCAAACCATTTTTTGTACCCCCAAAGGTGAAAATATCAACACCACATTCGATTGTCATCTCTCTCATCGATACATTTAGTGAAGCGCATGCGTTTGCGATTCGTGTACCGTCCATAAAAAGATACATATCATGCGTATGTGCCAGATCAGCAAGCGCTTTTATTTCTTGAGGAGTGTAAACCGTACCAAGTTCCGTAGTTTGTGAAATAGCTATAACCTTAGGTTGTGAATGATGTTCAAAACCGAAACCGTGTAATTGAGAACCAACAAGTTCGGGAGTGAGTTTTCCGTCGGTAGTAGCGACTTCTTTCAGTACAGCTCCGGTAAATTTTGAAGGAGATCCACATTCGTCAACAGCTATATGAGCTGTTGTTGCACAAATAATTGAGTGAAAAGGTAAAGTGCAAGCTGAAAGTGCAACCACATTTGCACCCGTTCCGTTGAACACAAATTGAGGCTGAATATCATTTACACCCAACAGATCTTGGATTGCTTTCACACCCTTAACTGTCCATTGATCGTCGCCGTATGCGATTGTGTGATCTGAATTAGCTTCAATCAAAGCCTGCATAATCCGTGGATGAACACCTGAATTATTGTCACTTCCAAAACTTCTCATAAAATTTAGTTATTTTGTATGCAAAGGTACTAAAAAAAGACATTTAAAAATATACGTTGAAAAATATGGAATAAATAATAGCCAAAAGATTAATGCTCAACTACTTTGTTATGTCATAAAAAATTTGTATCTTTGTTTATATACTGTTAGCTGAACTACAAATGAAACTTTCCAATACCGGAATTAATTCTTTGCAATGTATGATCATGCAATCAGTAATTTGTGAACTAATAACTGGAATTAATAAACACTTACCTTATAATATATGAAACATATCTTCAATTTGTTTACTGCCGCTGTTTTTATCTTTTTAAGTGGATGCTCGACTTCTTCTTACCAAAAGACGAAGGATGGAATTATCGTTAAGATAAACAAGACTGATAAAATTGAAAAGATCAATCTGAGATTAAAGGTTATTAATGACAACATTATTCACGTGTCAGCAACACCTGAACCTGCGTTTTCTAAAGAAAAAAGTCTTATCGTTGTTCCGGAATTGGGAACATCTCAAGAATTCAATGTAAAAGAAGATTCAGTCTGTCTTGTTTTGTCGACTAAGAAGTTGGATGTAAATGTGAACAAAACAACAGGTGAGGTGGATTTTATAGATAAAAGCGGAAATTCAATCCTCAGAGAAAATAAAGGAGGTGGGAAATCATTTACCCCAATTGAAGTAGAAGGCACAAAAGGGTTTACGATTCAGCAGGTATTTGAGTCGCCCGCAGATGAAGCATTTTATGGATTGGGGCAACATCAATCAGACGAGTTTAATTATAAAGGTAAAAACGAATCCCTTTTTCAGTATAATACAAAAGTTTCTGTTCCGTTTTTTGTGTCAAACAGAAATTATGGAATCCTTTGGGATAATTATTCGTTGAGTAGATTCGGCAATCCGGGCGACTATGGTCAATTGGATCAGTTCAATTTATACGACAAATATGGCAAGGAAGGCGCGTTGACAGCTATTTATTCCGGAAGTAATGGCAAAACCGTTGAACGAAAAGAAGTTGTGCTTGATTATGAGAACCTGAATTTAATCAAGAATTTTCCAAACGACTTTCCACTCTACGGTTCTACAGTTACTTGGGAAGGAGAAATAGAACCAAAGTTAAGCGGACTCTATCATTTTAAATTACACTATGCCGGTTATACGACCGTATATCTGAATAATGAGCAAGTGGTCAAGGAGCGATGGCGTACTGCCTGGAATCCAAATGATTATAAGTTCTCCTATGACTTAAAAGCAGGCGAAAAAGTTCCTATCAGAATAGAATGGAAACCAGATGGCGATGTATACTATATCTCTTTGAAATCTTTAAGTCCTGTGTCTGAAGAAGAACAAGGTAAACTGCAGTTATGGAGTGAAATGGGTAATGAAATAGATTATTATTTCATTTATGGTAATAATTTAGATGAAGTAATTAGTGGATATAGAACCGTAACCGGAAAATCACAGATTATGCCAAAATGGGCAATGGGATTCTGGCAGAGTAGTGAACGTTATAAGACACAAGATGAATTATTATTTAATTTAGCAGAATTTAGAAAGCGACATATCCCTATCGACAATATCGTTCAGGATTGGTCATATTGGCCAGTAGATGCGTGGGGAAGTCACGATTTTGACAGTGTTAGATTCCCTAATCCGAAAGGGATGGTAGATTCTGTTCATGCAATGAATGCAAAGATAATGATATCAGTCTGGCCAAAATTCTATATCACCACCGAACATTTCAAACAGTTTGATGAAAAAGGTTGGATGTATCAGAAGGCCGTTGAAGACAGTATTCGCGACTGGATCTATCCGGGATATATTGGTTCATTTTATGATGCTTACGCCGAAGGAGCACGTAAGTTATTTTGGGAACAGATGGAAAACAAACTCTATTCAAAAGGATTTGATGCATGGTGGATGGATGCTTCCGAACCAAATATACAGGATAATACAACTATCGAATACCGCAAAGCATTGTGCGGACCGACGGCGTTGGGTCCTTCGACAAAATATTTTAACACCTATGCATTAATGAATGCAGAAGGAATTTATAACGGTCAGCGGGGGAAGGATCCCAATAAGCGAGTATTCCTGCTTACGCGATCCGGTTTTGCGGGCATTCAACGCTATTCGACAGCAGTATGGAGTGGCGATATCGGCACAAGATGGGAAGACATGAAAGCACAAATATCTGCAGGATTGAATTTCTCGCTTTCCGGAATTCCTTACTGGACAATGGATATCGGCGGTTTTTGTGTAGAAAAGAGATATGAAAATGTGCAACGTTTGTACGATTCAAAAGGAATTGAAAATGAAGATTTGAAAGAGTGGCGTGAATTAAATACCCGTTGGTATCAGTTTGGAGCATTTGTTCCACTGTTCCGTTCTCACGGTCAGTTTCCATATCGTGAGATTTTTAATATAGCACCTGAAGACCATCCCGCTTATCAATCTATGCTTTATTATAATAAATTACGTTATCGTCTGATGCCATACATCTATTCGCTTGCAGGTATGACTTATTTAGAGGATTACACGATTATGCGTGCTTTAGTTATGGATTTTCCTGAAGATAAATTTGTAAATGATATCAGCGATCAGTATGTGTTTGGCAATGCGATTATGGTTTGTCCGATTTATGAATATGGCGCACGCAGCAGAAGAGTATATTTCCCTAAAAGTGAAGGTTGGTATGATTTGTATTCAGGTGCTTATATTGTTGGAAATCAATCTAAAATAATGGATGCCCCATATGAACGAATACCACTGTTTGTTAGTGCAGGCAGCATTATACCCTTTGGACCTGAAATAGAGTACAGTGATGAAAAACAAGCTGATCCCATCACATTATATGTCTATGCCGGGAAAGACGGTTCTTTTACTTTGTATGAAGATGAAGGAACGAATTATGATTATGAAAAAGGAAAGTACGCACTTATTCCTATCAATTATAACGACTTAGACAAGACATTAATAATTGAGAAAAGAACAGGCGAATTTGATGGTATGTTGAAAAACAGAAAATTCAATATCATTTATGTTGATCAGCAAAACTCCAAAGCGTTAGATTTTGAGTTACCAGGCAAAGTTGTTGAATATGATGGATCCATGATCACCATAGAACTATAAAAACAACATTATGCAAGATTGCTTAGTAGAAACTTCCTAATAGCTGAGGCATCAACATTTTTGCGTTTTGCATAATCAACCAGCTGTTCCTCTGATATCTCGCCAATGGCAAAATACTTGGAATCGGGATGAGCGAACAATAATCCGCTGACCGATGCATTGGGATACATCACTCCATTTTCGGTAAGAGATATTCCTATCTCATTGGAATTGAGAATTTCATGTAATGAAAAATTTACAGTCTGATCGGGTATTGATGGATAACCCACTGCCGGACGAATACCACGATATTTTACCGCAAACATCTGATCAATTGTCAGATCCTCATCGGAAGCATAACCCCAATATTCCTGTCTAATCTTAGTATGCAACCATTCGGTAGCCGCTTCTGCAAGTCGGTCGAGTAATGATTTCAAGAGTAATGCCGAGTATTCATCACCATCCTCTTCGAATTTATGGAGCAGATCTTCCGATCCAACACCCGCCGTAACAGCAAAAGCTCCAATATAGTCCTTGATACCGGTTGATAATGGTGCAACAAAATCGCTTAGACATAAATATGCCTCTTTGTCGCTCTTCTTCTGTTGTCGTAACATCGGGAACGATTTTCCGTCAATGTAAATTGTATCGTTCTGACTATATGCAGGATACAAACCAAAAACAGCCATAATATATTGAGCACGCTGATCCACCAACAATTGTAGTAGTTCACGTGCATTATCATATAAATCGGCCGCTTCTTTTGCACGCTCGCGTTCATCTTCACGGAAAGTAGCCATCCATTGTGCACGACAATGTTCGCAATTGTCGATTTTGGTGACAGTGTGAAATTTGGCCGACATGTCCCAACTATGGAAGAAGAATTTCCAATCTATATAAGGGATTATCTCTTCTACTTTAATATCATTAAGCACTTGACGTCCAAGCGATTTAGGTTCACTTGCTGTAAAATCAGACCAGTTTAATTGAAATCCATTGGTACGTGCTTCATTCAGGGGTACTAATATCGATTTCTTATCAGAATGAGCCTGTCTTAGAATCTCATACTCTTGTTCCACCTTTTCGACATAATCCTGGCGAGCATTGACATTCAACAAATTAGCGACAGCTGCAGGACTTTGTGACGCATCCTTTACATACACAACCGGACCATTATTATATTTCGGGTCAATTTTAAGAGCCGTATGAAGCTTTGAAGTCGTTGCTCCACCGATGAGAAGCGGAATTTGAAAACCAGCTTTCTCCATTTCTTCAGCCATGATGGCCATTTCCTCCAATGAAGGAGTTATCAATCCACTAAGTCCGACAATATCAGGCTGTTCATCTCGAATTGTTTGTAATATCTTTTCAGGAGAAACCATCACACCAAGATCAATGATCTCGTAGTTGTTACAAGATAAAACTATAGAGACAATGTTTTTTCCTATGTCATGAACATCTCCTTTAACGGTAGCCAACAGCACTTTTCCTGCTTTTTGAGAACCACCGGAAGACGATTTTTCCGCCTCTAAAACCGGTTGCAGCACAGCCACTGCCTTTTTCATTGTACGAGCAGCTTTCACAACCTGAGGTAGAAACATTTTACCAGAACCGAACAATTCCCCTACTCGATTCATCCCATCCATCAGGGGTTTATCAATAATATCGACCGCACGCGGATAGAAAGCCAAAGCCTCTGCAATATCCTCATCTATATAATCGCTGATGCCTTTCACTAAAGCATAACTAAGTCGCTCATTCAATGACAGTTTTCGCCACTCCTGAGCCTTCTCCTTTTCCAATTCGGGTGTCTGCTCATTCTTTACCTTTTCTGCATATTCCATCAAACGTTCGGCAGCATCGTCACGTCTATTTAGTATGACATCTTCAATAATTGTCTTAACATCCTCAGGGATATCTTCATAAATAACAGACTGAGAAGGATTTACAATCCCCATATCCATACCCGCATTGATGGCATGAAACAAGAAAATCGAATGCATAGTATCGCGAATGGCATCATTTCCCCTGAAAGAGAAAGAAAGATTACTTACCCCTCCGCTTATTTTAGCACCTGGACAATTCGTTTTTATCCATTTGATAGATTCAATATAATCGACAGCATAATTGCGATGTTCTTCCATACCCGTAGCAATTGCCAGGATATTAGGATCAAAGATAATATCTTGTGGATTGAAGCCGGTATTAACCAGCAATTTGTATGCACGTCCACAAATCTCGATACGCCGTTCCAAGCTTGCCGCTTGTCCCTGCTCATCAAAAGCCATCACGATTACCGCAGCGCCATAATCCTGCACCAATTTTGCATGTTCAAGAAACTCCTTTTCCCCATTCTTCAGTGAAATAGAGTTCACAATAGATTTGCCTTGCACGCACTTGAGTCCCGCTTCAAGCACTTCCCATTTCGATGAATCAATCATTATTGGAACTCGCGCCACATCAGGATCAGAAGCAAGCATATTCAGGAAATTAGTCATTTCCTCTTTGCCCTCCAGCAGTCCGTCGTCCATATTTATATCGAGCACTTGTGCCCCATCCTCAACTTGCTTACGCGCTATCAGAAGTGCCTCTTCATAGTTCTTCTCCTTTATCAATCGCAAGAACTTACGTGAACCGGCAACATTGCAACGTTCGCCAATATTCACAAAGTTGATTTCGGGTGTAACAGTCAGTTCCTCAAGACCTGATAAATGTAGATAATTGGATTGTGCCGCTGGTTTGTGTGGCGTTTTGCCAATCACCAACTGGTTATATCTTGCAATATGTTCAGGTGTTGTACCGCAACACCCACCAATAATATTAACTAAACCCTCATTTATATATTCCGCAATATCAACCGCCATTCTGTCGGGAGTCTCGTCATACTCACCTAATTGGTTGGGCAATCCCGCATTAGGATAAGCACTTACATAAAAGGGAGACAACCGTCCCAGTTCTTTTACGTAAGGCTTCATATCTTTTGCCCCGAAAGAGCAGTTCAAGCCGATTGCCAACGGTTTAGCATGATTTACAGAAGCTAAAAAAGCATCCAAAGTCTGACCAGAAAGAGTGCGTCCCGCATTATCCGTAATAGTTACCGACAAAACGATTGGAGTATTGATTCCGGTTACCTTGGCAACCTCTTCAGCAGCAAAGATTGCAGCTTTAACATTCAGTGTATCAAAGATCGTTTCCATTAACAACAAATCCACACCCCCTTTTACAAGAGCCGTAATCTGTTCAACATATCCAGTTTTAAAATCATCAAAAGTCGCAGCACGGAACATAGGATTCTCAACATCAGGACTCATTGAAGCAGTCCTATTTGTAGGTCCGATAGAACCAGCCACGAAGCGTGGTTTCTCCGGAGTACGTACTGTAAACTCATCCGCCAGAGCCCGTGCCAGTTTTACCGAAGCAAGGTTCATTTCCACAACATGATCACTCAAATGATAATCCTGCATGGATATAGCATTAGTATTAAACGTGTTAGTCTCAATGATGTCTGCCCCCGCCTCAAGATATTGTCTATGAATAGAACTGATGATATCCGGGCGAGAAATGGAGAGTAAATCATTACACCCTTTAAGTTGAGTATCAGCATCTTTGAATCGTTCACCACGAAAATCAGATTCCGTCAACTTATGACGCTGAATCATTGTTCCCATAGCTCCATCGAGAATGAGAATGCGCGATTTTAATACCTCATCTATATTCATTATTTCCTTACTTTTTCGGTTTGAAGACTTACAACAGGAGTGATACTTCTCCCCCTTAATTTGAGGTAACTCCTTCTAATCCAAACAACTGCCCATGATCCCACCAAGCGTGTACCTAATATCCACCAAATTGAAACCCCAAGGGCTACAAACAAGAGATTATCCTCAATCACTGAATGCGAAACTGCCAAATGGTAGTTTAACAAATCCGCTTCAGGTTTAGACACTTTCCCTTCCTGCATTTGATCAGCCATTAACGCTCCTCCGTAGGCTAAACCCACAATATAACCAATTAACCACAGAAATCCGGTGCTAATTGGCAGTCCGAAGAACTTGAGTAAAGGTTCAATCCATTTTGAGAGTTTATTGATAAGATCGTATCTCTCAAGCACATTGTATAATATATTTAACGTAGTGACGATGAATATTATCAACAACGCTATGTTTAACGAGCTCTTGAGCCAGGCCACAAGCACTCCACCTATAGATGTAGCTGCAACAGCATCTGTACGGGTAAACAGCGGCATCCCCATATCTTGAGGCAATATCATATTCAAGACCACTCCCACAAGCAGACTGGTAAATAATCGCAATGCAAATACAGCCCAGAACGAAGTTCCTGTTTTTGCCTGAACAGCACACTCAACAGGCAGATTATGTGTGATCTGGCACATCAAAGCCAAAATAGTTAATTCGCGCAGCGTTATTTCCATTGAAGTAATAATGGCAATTGGCGCATATAGAGGGAGGAATATACTGGTAATGAACACAATAGCAGTACTTCCCGGTAATCCCAAATAACCAAACACGGGGTCTAGATAACCAGCTATAAAACTAAGCACACCAAAATAATCCAGTAAGCGCACAGCTAAGGATATTGGTAGAATAATCTTCAGCAGCCAGATTGCGGTATGTCCCGACTTTTTGAGACTGGGATTAATAACCTCTTTAAAAAAATTCATTGAAATTGCAATTACTTTTTAAACATTCTCGCCATGTCTCGCTTGTCCTCTTTCTCTTTGAGTGCGTGGCGTTTATCGTATTGTTTTTTACCTTTAGCCACAGCAATATTGAGTTTTGCCAACCCTTTATCGCTGATGAAAAGGCGTGTGGGAATAATTGTAAAACCCGTTTCTTTAGTAAGGCGCATTATTTTGCGCAATTCAGTTTTGTTTAGCAATAGCTTGCGGTCGCGGCGAGCAATGTGATTATTGTAGGTACCGTAAAAATATTCAGAAATATTCATGTTTCGCACCCACAAACCGTTAGGTTCAAAAAAGCAATAACTATCCGCCAAGCTCGCTTTGCCCAGACGAACAGATTTAATCTCTGTTCCCGTAAGCACAAGACCAGCTGTAAACGTTTCAACCAGTTCGTAATCGAAAGTTGCACGTTTATTCTTAATCTGTATATTGGGCTGTTTTACTTTCTCCACATTTATTATTTTGGGTTGCAAAGTTAATCAATTCTTATCTAATTAAGGTCTTTACCGACAAATTTAAGATGCTTTCAGCTTTAGGTCATGCATTTAACGAAAATAATCGTACTTTTGTGTATCGTTTTAATATTGACTGAATGAAGAAACATGTGCCAAATGCTATTACAATGATGAACCTTTTCTCGGGGTGCATCGCTGTTATCATGGCTTTTGAAGGTAAATTTCAGTGGGTGGTTTTTTGGGTGATCATGGCTGCTGTATTCGACTTTTTCGATGGATTTGTCGCGCGACTGCTGCATGTATCTTCCCGATTAGGAGTTGAATTGGATTCATTGGCCGATGTTATTAGTTTTGGAGTAGCACCGGCAACGGTTGTGTTCACGCTGCTTCGAAGCTTCACTGCTTATCCCGATTTCCTGACACCCATAGCCGATTATATTCCCTATCTCGCATATCTTATTGCGATATTTTCAGCAATGCGACTAGGTAAATTCAATATAGATGAACGTCAAACGACCTCTTTCATAGGACTTCCCACCCCCGCCAATGCTCTGTTCTGGATATCTTATTGTTTTGGTATGCAACAGATTGCGCCCATTAATGCCAGTTTCCTGTATTTAACATTATTATGCATCCTGATATTCTCATATCTTTTGGTGTCCGAAATCCCCATGTTTTCGCTTAAGATCAAGGACAAATCGTTGAAAGGCAATGTAAAACAGCTATTTATAACGTTTTTGATAATCTGCTTTGTTGCTTGGCAAGGCATCGGAGGTATCGCTTGGGGAATAGTTGCATACATTATCATTTCAATTTTTTCATCGCTGTTTGAAAAACAAACCGTTAAATATTCGAAATAGTCAATTGAACTTTCAATATTTCATTTTATCTTTATACTTCAAAACTATTGTATACATTTTATGTTTAAATTTCTTTTCTTTCTATTCTTAATTATGATGTTCCTCCTGTTATTGGGGAGACCATTTCGTCGTCGTCCATCAAGTTCAAACAGGCCTGATGATCAACAATCACAACGAAACTATCAACAACAGCGGGATGATACAAGCGGCATTGAAACACAGGAAGACCGCATTATTTCTTATCATAAGAAAAGTTTCGAGAAAAGCGAAGCTGAAGATGTCGATTTTAAGGAAATCAAACAAGAAAACGATTAGTAACTGCTGCGCTTAATTGCTCCATCAAACCTGGTTTATTTTTCATTTTTATACAAGACTTTGATTAGTCCTGAGCGAGAAAATCATGGGGAAATTGTAAGAATATTGCAATAAAATTGTGGGAAAATGGTCAAAAGAAAGTAGGATCTTTATGGCAATAATCGTCAATCGGATTCAGAAAATATTATTAGTTAATCTTTTACCATATCATATCATAAAAACAATATTACAGATTTAAATTTTATAAATAGCAATACTTTGACTAAATTTGTGGCTGGAAAAGTCGGAAACTTTTTCCAAGAAAGTCATTATTAACAAATTACAAATAAGTGTATTATGGTAGATATTTTTGATAGGCTTACAAACGCCAAGGGACCACTTGAACAATATCAGAGTAAATTAGAAGGATATTTAATGTTTCCAGAGCTAGAAGGTGAAATTGGACCAAGAATGATGTTTCGCGGTAAAGAAGTGATCACCTGGAGTTTAAACAATTATCTAGGTTTAGCCAATCATCCCGATGTACGTAAAGCAGATACAGAAGCTACAAAAAAATGGGGACTTGCGGCACCAATGGGAGCACGCATGATGTCTGGCCAAACAAAATATCATAAAGAGCTAGAAGACAGACTAGCTAAATTTGAAAAGAAAGAAGCAGCCTATCTGCTTAACTATGGCTATCAGGGCATGGTTTCTATTCTAGATTCTCTGTGCTCAAGAAATGATGTTATCGTTTACGATTCTGAAAGTCATGCTTGCATTATGGACGGAATCTTTTTACATAAGGCAAAAGGCGGAAAAAGCTATGTTTATCCGCATAACGATATGGAACGCTGCGAAAAAATGCTTCGTTTTGCGACCAAGCAAGCTGAAGAAAATAACGGTGGAATATTAGTCGTTACCGAAGGTGTTTTTGGCATGTCGGGCGGACTGGGTAACTTACCCGGGATTGTCAAGTTGAAAGAAAAATTCAATTTCCGCTTACTTATTGATGATGCACACGGTTTTGGTACAATGGGTGCAACAGGTGCCGGCACAAGCGAACACTTTGGAGTGATGGACGATGTAGACATTTATTTCTCAACTTTCGCAAAATCCATGGCAGGTATTGGCGCTTTTGTAGCTACCAAAAAAGTAATTATTGATTCTCTGAAATCAAATATGCGTTCTCAGATTTACGCAAAATCGCTTCCACTGCCAATGGTTGAAGGAGCTATTAAAAGATTAGATATGCTCCAGAATGAACCTGAGCATAAAGCAAATCTTTGGAAAGTTGTGCATAAATTGCAAGACGAGCTGCGTAAAAACGGCTTCAATATTGGAAATACAGAATCTCCAGTAACACCAGTTTACCTGAGTGGATCAGTAATTGAAGGTACCAACATTGTATTCGATTTACGCGAGACATACAATGTTTTCTGTTCATTGGTTGTTTATCCTGTTGTTCCAAAGGATGTGTTGATGCTTCGACTTATTCCTACGGCTGCTCATACACAAAAAGAGGTGGATGAAACAATTGAAGTATTTAAGAAAGTTAAAGTTAATTTGGAGGCTGGTAAGTACAAAGCCACCGAAATGAAAACTATGAGGATAGATTAAGAGATGAAGAATACAATTCGTAAAAGGACCATAATGAGAAGAAAAAAATACCACTTAAAGTGCGTCAATTGCGGAAATGTAACACCTACATTTGGTAAGTGGTTGAGACAAAATCAGAAATGCTCTAAATGTGGAAGTTCCTATTCTGAAATTTGGTATGGTTCGGACTATCGAAAATTGGAAAAGATTTTCAAAGGTCCAGCAACAAGTTTTTGGATGTACTTCGATTTCCTTCCGCTTTATATGAGAAGGAATATTGTGTCTTTTTATGAAGGAGCTTCACCTGTGGAAAGATGGTCGTTCCTTGAGGATTATGCAAAAAATAAATACAACCTGGACATCGAAGTGTTCGCTTATCGGAACGATCTGAACGGCGGCACAGGCACTTTCAAAGATGTGGCTGCTTCTTTGGCGGCCAGCATCTTCAAAGAAAAAAGGGTTAAACAATATTGCATTGCTTCGACAGGTAACACGGCCACAGCTTACGCAAAATATTTATCAAAAGCTGGCGTAAACTGCTCAGTTTTCATGCCAGAAGATAGCCTCATCACTTCACAAGCGTTTATAAATTCTTATGGACAGCGAGTATTCAAAGTCATGGGTGATTATGCAAAAGCTAAAACCGTTGCCAATGACTATGCGAAAGAACAACATGTCCTGATTTCCAGCGGCAACACAGATCCAATTCGTATTGAAGCCAAGAAAACCATGGTTTTTGAATGGCTCCGACAAATAGGTAAATTGCCAGATGTTTATATTCAAGCCGTTAGCGGTGGCACAGGTCCGTTAGCTATCGACAAGGGGATCAGGGAATTGAGCGAAGTTCGTCCCGATTTGCATCTCCCTCGTTTCATTTTAGTTCAATCCGATGGTTGTGATCCAATGGTTCAGGCGTGGGAAAAAGCAGAAGCCACCGGATTTCCTGATGGCTGGGAAAAAGATTATCCTGTTCTGGACGATCCTCAGACAATGGTGCCTACACTTGCTACCGGCAACCCTACTTCGTATCCTATTGTTGCGAAACTTGTTAAAAGGTCGAACGGTTCATTTGTACGAATGAGCGAAAAGAAACTGGTGTCAGTTGGAAAACTAATTGCTTATGAGCAAAAAGTGATTCCAGGACCAGCGTCGGCTGTTTGTGTAGCAGGTTTCTTTCATGCTTTGAAAGAAGGAAAAATTAAGAACGGTGAAAGTGTGATGGTGAATATAGGTGAGGGTGCTACTCGTGCACCTCGGTTTGTAGAACAAATGATTTATACAACTCTGGAAGTGAGCAGTGCAAAAGATTGCGAGCCTCACAATATTTCAGATTTCAGGGAACAGTTGTGGAACGACCTGATTAACTGAGCATAAAATGCAGGAAATTTCAAATAAGACAATATGGATAACGGGCGCTTCTTCCGGAATAGGTGAAGCGTCCGCTTATCTGTTTGCCCAAGCTAATGCTAATCTGATTCTTACGGCCACACGCGAAGACAAATTGCGCGAAGTGCAACAGAAATGCATTGGTTTTGGAGCCAAATGTGAAATATTACCTTACGATTTATCTGATCTTGAGAACTTGAATGCACTTGCTGACAAGGCCTTATCATTATTTGGCAACATTGATGTTTTATTTTTAAATGCAGGCATCAGTCAGCGCAGCAAAGCTTTGGACACATCACTTGATGTAGACAAAAAAATTATGGATGTGAATTTTGCTGCACCAGTAATAATAACAAAACGAATATTACCCAAAATAATTGAGAACGGAGGAGGTACAATTGCCGTCACATCCAGCATATCGGGAAAATTTGGTTTTCCACTTCGCTCCGCTTATGCATCTTCAAAATTTGCGCTTTATGGTTTCTTTGAGACCATTCATGCGGAATATTATAATCAAAATATCCGTGTAGTAATGGTATGTCCCGGAAGAGTTAAAACGAATATCTCATTCAATGCATTAGAAGCCGATGGAACTAAGCATGCCCAAATGGATGACGGACAAAATAACGGTATCAGTTCAGAAAAAGCCGCAAAAATAATCGTCAGGGCCATAAAAAAGCAAAAGCCCGAAGTATTTGTCGGCGGATTTGAATTAGCTATGGTTTATATCAAGCGTTTTCTTCCAGGATTAGCTCGAAAAATTGCAAGAAGCATAAAATCAACTTAATAACAAACACTATTTATTTAGAATAATGAAAGAGAACTATGTAATCAGTGGCATCCAACAGGTAGGCATTGGTGTTGAGAACTTTACTGAAGCGTGGAAATATTATATTGATGTTTTCAATATGGATATTCGTATCCTTGAAGACGACACAGTTGCTGAATTGATGCTGCCTTACACAGGAAATCAACCTCAAAAACGACATGCCTGCATAGCAATTAATATGCAAGGAGGCGGAGGATTTGAAGTATGGCAATATTCTGAGCGTAAGCCACAACCCGTAGGATTTGAGATTCAGGCAGGCGATTTAGGTATTTTTGCAGCCAAAATTAAAAGTCGCGACGTTGAAAAAGCTTATGAATATTTGAAGAATAAAAAGGACACTATTTTACTGGGGAAGCTGACACAAAGCATTGATGGTCAAAAGACTTTCTTTATGAAAGATCCTTTCGGAAATATCTTTCAGATTGTGCATGAACCAACTGTTTACATTGATGAGAAAAGACCTACATCGGGTATTGGTGGCGTTATGATTGGTACTTCCGACATAAAAAAAGTACTACCTATCTACAGGGATATCTTGGAATATGACCAAGTAGTTGCTGATGTAACCGGCTCATTTGATGATCTTAAAGCGCTGCCTTCGGGCAACGGACAATTCCGTCGTTTATTGCTCACTCACAGTAAACCAAGAAAAGGAGGATTCAGTGAACTCTTGGGGAAATCGTATATCGAACTGGTACAAGCTCTTGATCGCACTCCTCAAAAAATATATGAAGGTCGCTACTGGGGTGATCCCGGATTTATTCAGGTTTGCTTTGATGTGCGCAACCTCGATGCTTTACAAAAGAGATGTGAATCAATAGGCTTCCCTTTTACTGTGGATACTCGCTCAAGATATAAACAAGGCGACTCATTTGACATGGGAGCCGCGGCCGGTCAGTTTACTTACATCGAAGATCCTGATGGTACGCTGATTGAATTTGTTGAGACTTACAAAATTCCTATCATGAAGAAATTGGGACTTAGTCTTAACTTGATTAAACGTGATGCAGAGAAACCACTTCCAAAATGGTTGATGAAATTACTTCGTTTTATGCGTTTAAAACCTGAGGATTTACAATCCTATTAAAGCATAAAAAAAGGTCTGTTACAGAACAATGTGACAGACCTTTTTATTTTTATATCTTTGGGTTTATTTGCCTACCCCTCTGTACTCAAATCCATTTGATGTAACTTCTTCACTGTTATAGATGTTTCTACCATCAACAATCAGGTAGTTATTCATGATTTTGTGCAAAACATCCCAGTTAGGCATTCGAAATTCTTTCCATTCGGTGGGAACAATAATTGCATCGGAATTATTTGCTGCATCATAAATATCTGTGGCATAATAAATTGTATCTCTCAAATATTTTGTCTTGGCCTCTTTCATAGCGGCAGGATCGTAAGCACGTACATTCACTCCGGCATCTAATAGACTTTTAATCAGTATTAGCGATGGAGCATCGCGCATATCGTCGGTCTCGGGTTTAAATGATAACCCCCAAACAGCAACAGTCTTACCTTTTATGTCACCTCCGAAATATTTATTGAACTTATAGAAAAGTATGGTTTTCTGTTTGTTGTTTACATTTTCAACTGATTTCAACACTTTCATTTCGTAACCAACATCTTCGCCCATCTTTATTATGGCCTGAATGTCTTTAGGAAAACAACTTCCTCCGTAACCGCAACCAGGATAAAGAAAGTTCTTACCGATCCGGGAATCCGTTCCCATTCCGCGCCGCACCATATTTACGTCCGCGCCCAAAAGCTCACACAGATTGGCAATATCGTTCATAAAACTTATACGTGTTGCCAACATTGCATTTGACGCGTATTTGGTCATCTCTGAAGAAAGAATATCCATGAAGATGACCCTGAAATTATTGAGTAGGAATGGATGATACAGACGGGTCATTAATTCCTTGGCCAGCTCTGATTCTACACCTACAACCACTCTATCGGGACTCATAAAGTCCTCAACAGCAGCACCTTCTTTTAGAAATTCCGGATTTGATGCAACATCAAATTCTAAATCTGAGAGTCCGCGTTCATTTAATCTTTTTCTGATTAGTTCTTTAATCATGTATGATGTGCCAACGGGAACAGTACTTTTAGTAACCACCAATATAGGTTTTATCAAATTATCAGCTATTGTGGTTGCTACTGTTTTCACATACGACAGATTGGCATTGCCATCTTTATCAGATGGTGTTCCTACTGCAATGAACACAATATTCATATCATTCAATACCGATGGAAGATCTGTGGTGAAATGAAGTCTGTCTGCTTCATAATTTCTAAGAACTATTGATTTTAAACCGGGTTCATAAATTGGTACAATCCCTTTTTTAAGATTTTCTATCTTTTCAACATTAACATCAACACAGGTTACGTCTGTTCCCATTTCTGAAAAACATGCGCCCGACACCAGTCCTACATAACCTGTTCCAACTACAGCTATCTTCATAATCTATATGGTTTTAAGTTTCTTTTTTAAATTATTTATCGGATATAATACTGTTAAAAAACTAATGATTGTAACAACAAAAAAGACGATTAATATATCTGTAAACTTTACTATCACCGGATATGAATCAATAATATATACACTTGGATCACTTCCTAATTTCAGTAATCCAAAATGCTGTTGTATCAGACAAATAATTAACCCTGATATTATTCCTGCGACGATGCCGGATAAAGAAATCAGCCAACCTTCGTATTTGAAAATTTGTGTTAACTGTTTGTCTGATGCGCCCATATTTCTCAGACTCATCATGTCATCTTTCTTTTCAACTATCAACATAGTAAGTGAACCAACCAAATTAAATACTGCTATTAATAATATGAGTCCGAGGATGAGAAAGGTTACCCATTTTTCAATCTGTAACATTCTAAATGACTCTACTTGCTGCTCAAACCTGTTTTCAACTAAATAGGAATCACCCAATATATTCTGAATATTCTTCTCTACTTTTTCTACCGAAGCGCCTTCTTTCAGTGATAGTTCCAAAGCGGATACTTCATTGTCGTTATATCTAAAAATCTTGCGTGCCAAAGCAATTGGGATGATTGCCATTTGTTCGTCATACTCTGGCTGATTGAGGCTGAACACACCGCTCACAAAAGCATAATCGATGGAGAATGCTGATGCCGGATTTGCCACGTTCACGGGTGCATTTCGTTTTGGAACATAGATTTCTATTGGATTAACAAAATCGGGACGAGCTGACAAACTCATTGCAATTCCTGAACCAAGTACGGTATAATTTACTACATCTTCGCTTAAAACAAAATTGCCATCTATCAGCAACTTATCCATATCGGTAATCAACCTAAACTCTTCTGATACTCCTTTTACCAACACGGCTACCTGGTTGTCGTCGTATTTAAATAAAGCATTATCTTCAACCGTTTCGGAAACAATATTGACACCATCAACACTCAATGCTTTTTCAAATTCGGGTGTGTGATAATTGAACACCTTACCTTGTTTTACTGATATTTTGAGCTCCGGGTCAAATGAATTAAACATGCCTTCAACTAATCCACCAAATCCATTAAAAACGGAGAGTACACAAACCATTGCCATTGTAGCAACGGCAATTCCGCATACTGATATAAAAGAAATCACATTTATTGCATTGTGTGATTTCTTAGAAAATAAATAGCGTTTGGCAATAAAAAAAGGGAAGTTCAATGTTAATAGTTTACTTGTTTAACAATCGGTCTATATTATCTATATAATCAAGTGAATCATCCATGTGAAATGATAATTCTGGAATAACACGGAGTTGTTTCCCTACTCGCTTACCTAAATTGTAACGTAATTCTTTGACGTTTTCGTTTATATTCTGCAATAATTCATTTCCTTTTTCTGAGGGGAATATGCTCAGATAGGCATGGGCAATTCCCAGATCGGGTGATACACGAACAGCCGTTACTGAAATTAATGTTCCTTGCATTTTTTTTGTTTCTAAAAGAAACATTTCACTTAACTCTTTCTGAATGAGTCTGTTTATTTTTTGTTGTCTGTTTGATTCCATTTTATTTCTTTCTGATAAAAGTTAATCCGTCACGCAAAGGGAGCATGACTTTCTCAACCCTAATGTCTTCTTTTAGTTTGTCGTTAAATTCGATAATTCCTTTTGTCTGCCAATCATTACTCTCAACTTCTTGGGCTACCTTACCACTCCATAAGGTGTTATCGGCTATAATGAATCCGCCTCTTCGAACTTTTGGCAAGGTAAGTTCATAATGCTTCCAATAAATTCGCTTATCGGCATCAATGAAAGCCAGATCAAAGAAATCATCGTCAAATTTAGGAATTAAATCGCAAGCATCTCCAATATACAACCGAATCTTTTCATTTAGATCCGACTGATTGAGATATTTACGAATAAATCTCTCCATTTCATCGTCTTTTTCAATTGTGTGAATCAAAGCTTGTTCACGGATTAATCCTTCTGCCATACAAATGGCAGAATATCCTGTATAGGTTCCAACCTCAAGTACATGAAGCGGGTTTATCATTTGAACAAGCATCTTCAATAATCTTCCTTGTAAATGTCCTGAAATCATCCTGGGATGCAGTAGATTTACGTTTGCATCTCTCACAAGTTCTTTCAGTAATTCCGGTTCAGGATCTATATGTGCAAGAAGATAATTTTCTAACGATTCGTTCATTTAATGTGTCTTTATAATGTATAATCGGGCAAATTGTATTTCTCTTTTGCCTCAATTATCTTCCAAGCTTCTGAAATGTCAAGATAGGTTGTACCGCCGGTCTCACCGAAACTTCCACCTAAATATGCCACTCTGTCTTTGGGCTCTATCAGTCCTTTCTTTATTAAACTCTGTATAGCATACAAGAAGTATGCCCTTCTGCTTTCTTTTGTATTCTCAATTCCTCTTCCTGGAATGTATTCGGCAGTAACTCCATAAGAAAGAGATAGTTCACGGGCCAATCGCTCTGTTGTGGTAATTGCAAAAACAGGAATTGCGCCTCTATAAGCTGCTAATACTCTGCCCGTTCTACCTGTGTGACTATCTGTTACAATTGCTTTAACGTTTAATCGTGAGGCCGACTTAACAGCTTGTTTAGCAAGAAAAGATGTCACTTCAAATTCCTCTTCTTGATTAAATTGAACACGAATATCGTTTTCTGACATCTTTGTCTTTTCTGCCTCTAAAGAGACATTTGTCATTGTGCGAACTGCTTCAACAGGATACTTTCCATAGGCTGTTTCACCACTGAGCATCATTGCGTCTGTTCTATAGAAAATTGCATTTGCGATATCCGTAATTTCAGCACGTGTTGGACGTGGATTTTCTATCATTGAGTGCAACATCTGAGTAGCTACTATCACCGGTTTCTTATGATGAACAGCTAAACGAATCAGTTGTCTCTGAATTCCGGGAATCTTTTCCTGTGGCACTTCAATACCTAAGTCGCCTCGGGCAATCATAATTCCATAGGCATAGTCAAGAATCTCATCTGCCTTATCAACTCCTTCCTGGTTTTCTATCTTGGCAATAATCTTTATGGGACTATTGTGCTCGTCTAATATTTGCTGCACTGCCAAAACGTCTTCTTTTGATCTTACAAAAGAATGGGCAATAAAATCAATATTGTTGTCTATGGCAAATAGTATGTTCTTTTTATCTTTTTCAGTAAGAGAGGGAAGGTTGATTCTTACACCGGGGATATTCACACTTTTGCGACTTCCTACTACTCCTTCATTCTGAACGCTGCAAAGTAAATGATTGGGTTGAACATCTATAACTTTCAATTCAACTTCTCCATCATCAATCAATATACTTTCTCCTACTTTCATATCAAGCACAATATTATCGTAAGATACATAAATGCACTCATTAGTAGAGAAATTGTCTATTCCACCTTTAACCAAAATCTGGTCGCCTATATGCAGTTCTATAGGTTTTTCAGTTATTGAAGTACGAATCTCCGGACCTTTTGTGTCGATTAATAATGCAATACGATTTGAAACAGTACGCACATTGTTAATAATTTTCAGAAATCCTTCTTCGTTCAAATGGGCAGAATTCATTCTGACAACATCCATTCCGGCATCAAAAAGTTGATGGAGAAAGGGAACATCACATCGTTTGTCTGAAATAGTAGCAACAATTTTTGTATGGTTATGCATATAGTTTAATTTGTTTTAATTTTACTTATTACTAAAATATTTGTATTTAATTGCCTCAATTGCAAGACGGTAAGAATCCATTCCAAACCCGGCAATCACACCTTCGCAAACAGCTGAAAGCATGGATTGGTGGCGGAATTCTTCTCGTGCATGAACATTGGAAATATGTACTTCTATAACGGGTGCGGTAACTGCCTTAATGGCATCGCGAATGGCTACTGAAGTATGTGTGTACCCACCGGCATTTAGAACAATTCCATCAAAGTCAAATCCACATTCTTGTAACTTGTTGATCAATTCTCCTTCTACATTCGATTGATAATAATCAAGTTCAATATCAGAATATGTTTGGCGTAATCGCTCTAAATATTCGCTGAAAGAGCTATTTCCATAAACTGCTGGTTCTCTGACACCAAGCAGATTAAGGTTTGGACCATTAATGATTTGAATCTTCATACCTAATTTAATATTTAAATGCAAAGATACGATTTTTATTTATGTGTTATATCGTTTAATGATATGGTTGTAAAACATAAGCGACCTCTTTTCGGAGGTCGCTTATAAAATATATTAGAAAATGTAAATCTTTTCTATTTTGTCTATATCGATAATCTTTAATTCTCAGAAGTTGCTTGAGCAAAAAATTCAGCATCAACCATTCTTTTATATGAACGATATCTCCATTGGGCGTTTTCCTTTGCTGCCTGGAATAATTCAGCAGCTTGATCCGGGAACGCTTTTTCAAGTGAGGTATAACGAATTTCGTGATGTAAGAAATCATTAAACTTATCCCAATTTGGTTCTTTGCTGTCCAATATAAATGGATTCTTTCCTTCGGCTTCCAATCTTGGATCGTAACGCCATAAATGCCAATATCCACATTCAACAGCATCTTTTTCTTCGGCTTGAGCTTTTCCCATTCCTCCCTTAATACCATGACTGATACATGGAGAATAAGCAATTATTAGGGATGGTCCGTTATAAGATTCAGCTTCTTTAAGTGCTTTCAAGAACTGACCTTGATTTGCTCCCATAGCTACCTGAGCTACATATACATATCCATATGTTGTTGCAATCATACCAAGATCTTTTTTACGAACGCGTTTACCGGCAGCAGCAAATTTTGCTACAGCAGCTGTTGGCGTAGATTTTGAGGATTGACCTCCTGTATTAGAATACACTTCTGTATCAAGTACAAGAATATTTATATCTTCACCCATTGCCATTACGTGATCTAAACCACCATAACCAATATCATAAGCCCAACCATCGCCACCAAATATCCAGATTGATTTCTTTGTCAGATATTTTTCAAGTGACAAAATCTCTTTTGCAATCTCATTGTCAACATCTTTCAAAGCATCTTTTACTTTGTCGGATGCGTCTTTAGATTTATCACTTTCGGTCATACTATCAATCCATTCTTGGAAGAGTGATTTTTGCTCATCAGTAAATTGATCAGATTTAATTCCTTTTTCCATCAATAACTGAATGCGATTGCGCATTGTTTTATGAGCTAATATGAATCCAAATCCAAATTCAGCATTGTCTTCAAACAATGAGTTTGCCCAAGCTGGTCCTTTACCTTCAGGATTGGTTGTATAAGGTGTTGCAGGGGCTGAAGCTCCATATATAGAAGAACAACCTGTTGCGTTAGCGATAATCATGTGATCACCATATAACTGAGTAACCAATTTGATATAAGGTGTTTCTCCACAACCTGAACATGCTCCTGAGAATTCAAATAATGGTTGTGCAAACTGTGAGTTCTTTACATTCAGTTTTACATCTACAAGATGTGCTTTACTTGTCACCTTTTCAGTCATATAGTCCCAATTGTCTTGGTTTTCAAACTGTGTTTCAATCGGTTTCATAACAAGTGCTTTCCCTGTCTTTTTTCCTGGACAAACATTGGCACAATTACCACAACCCAGGCAATCAAGCACATTAACCTGAATACGGAATCCCATTCCTTCGAATTGTTTTCCTTGTGCTTTTAAAATATCAACGCCTTCACCTAATCCATTCTGCTCATCGTTATCAAGAACAAACGGGCGAATTGTTGCGTGAGGACAAACATAAGCACACTGGTTACACTGAATACAGTTTTCAGCATCCCATTCCGGAACAAGAGCAGCTACTCCTCGTTTCTCATATTTAGTTGTTCCGTTATCCCAAGTTCCGTCTTCACGTCCTTTGAATACAGATACCGGAAGATCATAACCGCGTTGTGCATTGATAGGACGAACGACTTTCTGAATAAATTCAGGAGCATCGTCTTTAACATCTGCCGCTACAACTATATCAGTCCATTCTGCAGGTACATCAACTTTCTCAACATCACCACCACGGTCAACCGCAGCATAATTCATATTAATAACATCTTCACCTTTCTTTCCGTAAGATTTCACAATGAATTTCTTCATTTGTTCAACTGCCAGTTCGTAAGGAATCACATTGGATATTTTGAAGAATGCTGATTGCAAAATTGTGTTGGTTCTATTACCTAATCCAATCTCTGAAGCAATCTTTGTTGCATTAATGATATAAAGGTTGATATGCTTTTGAGCAAAGTATTTTTTAATGTGGTCTGGTAAATGATTTCCTACTTCTTCTTTACTCCATAAAGAGTTGAGCAGAAACGTTCCACCATCTTTTAAACCACGGGTTACATCATATAGATGCAGGTATGCAGGAACATGACATGCTACAAAATTAGGTGTGTTCACCAAATAGGTTGATCGGATAGGTGTGTTACCAAAGCGAAGGTGAGAGCTTGTGAATCCTCCTGATTTTTTAGAGTCATAAGCAAAATATGCTTGAACATATTTATCGGTATTATCACCTATAATCTTAATAGAGTTTTTATTTGCACCAACTGTTCCATCTGATCCTAAACCATAAAATTTGGCTTCATAGGTGGTCTCATCCATTGCAATTTCTTCTTTAACCGGAAGAGATTTGAAAGTGACATCATCTACAATACCTATGGTAAAATCGTTTTTCGGTAATGCCATTGATAAGTTTTCGTAAACAGAAAGAATCTGTCCTGGCGTTGTATCTTTGGATGAAAGACCATAAATACCTCCAACGATTTCCGGAGCGTTTTCTTTACCATAAAAACAATCTTTTATGTCAAGATATAATGGCTGACCAAGCGCTCCCGGTTCTTTTGTTTTATCCAATACAGCAATTCTATTGGCTGTTTTTGGAATAACAGAAAGAAATGCTTCTGCTTTGAATGGACGATAAAGATGAACGGCTACAACACCTACTTTTTCTCCCTTTGATGTAAGATAATCAACTGATTCACGAATGGTCTCTGTTACTGAACCCATTGCAATAATTACTCTATCAGCCTCAGGATCACCGTAATAATCAAATAAGCCATATTTGCGGCCTGTAACTTCGGCCAATTTACCAAGATATTTTTCAACGATACCGGGAACTGCATCATAAAAAGGATTTGCAGCTTCACGACCCTGGAAATACACATCATCGTTTTGTGCTGTACCTCTAGTTACCGGTGCATCGGGTGTTAATGCTCTTTTTCTGAAAGCAGCTAAAGCTTCCTGATTCAAAAGTGGAGCAATCTCTTCAGTGCTCAAAGCTTCAATTTTCTGTATTTCATGAGAAGTACGGAATCCATCAAAAAAATGCAAGAAAGGAACTCGACTTTCAATTGCACATAAATGTGCAACAGCAGCCAAATCCATTACTTCTTGTACAGATCCGGTTGCAAACAATGCAAAGCCTGTTGGTCTTGCTGCCATAACGTCTTGTTGATCGCCAAATATAGACAATGCTTGCGAAGCAATAGCGCGAGCAGAAACATGAAATACTGCAGGTAGTAATTCTCCTGCCATCTTATACATATTGGGCAACATAAGGAGCAAACCCTGTGATGCCGTGAATGTTGTTGTTAGAGCACCTGCTTGTAAAGAGCCATGTAAAGCTCCTGCGGCACCGGCTTCTGATTGCATTTCCTGAACCAAAACAGGTTGTCCAAAAATGTTCTTACGTCCGGCGGCGGCCCATTCATCTACATATTCGGCCATAGTAGTTGAAGGTGTGATTGGGTAAATAGAAGCTACTTCAGTGAACATATATGCTATATGAGCAGCAGCTTGATTACCATCGCAGGTCAAATAAGTTTTTTTCTTTGCCATAAATAATCTTATTGAATTGTTGTATGAAAATTTAGTTTTAATGATTTGGATTGACGAAGTTAGTATAAAAATATGAATCCCACAAAACTATATAAGCTTAAAATGCTTAAAGTAAACTCAACGAATAGTCAACTCACCTCGCAATGACACCGGCATTAATCTACTCACCTCTTTAGAAGAATATCCTTCACCAAATAGAAACATCATCTTTGCTAAAGCAGCCTCAGTGGTCATATCATAGCCACTTACCACTCCATGTTTTTCAAGATTTTGACCGGTTTCATATCTATGCATCATTACGCTTCCATAAAGACACTGCGTTATATTAATTACTACCAGATTATGATCATTTGCATATTCCAATTCTTCAACAAACCAATCGTCTAATAATGCATTACCAGAGCCATAAGTTTCCAAAATAACGCCTTTGAGAAATGGAATGGATAAAATTGCTGAAACAGTTTCTCTTTTTATTCCCGGAAAAAGGTGTAAAACAACAATATTATCATCTAGATTATATGAAAACCGAGTCGGTATTTTTGGATTTGGTTTTAATATACTTTTGTAATCATATCTAATATCAACACCTGTTTCTGCCAATACTTGCAAATTTGGACTACTAAAAGCACTAAAGTTTTCAGCATTAACTTTCGTTGTCCGATTTCCACGCAACAATAAATTTTGAAAATAGACACAAACCTCTGGGATAATAGGTAAACCATTATCATCTTTACTCGCTGCAATTTCCAATGCAGTAATAAGATTTTCTTTGCCATCGGTACGTAATTTTCCAATGGGTAGTTGAGACCCAGTCAAGATGACAGGTTTTGTCAAATTATTGAGCATAAAACTCAAAGCAGAAGCCGTATATGCCATTGTATCTGTACCATGCAATATGACAAATCCATCAAAACTATCGAAGTTGTCTTCAATAACATGAACCATTTCTTTCCATTTCTCTGGAGAAATTTCCGACGAATCAAGTGGTGGATTAAAAAGATAAGTTTGAATATTAAAGTTCAAGCGTGAAAGCTCCGGCATATTGGAAGTTAAATGATCAAAATTAAAGGGCTCGAGTCCTCCTGTTTCAACGTTTTCTATCATTCCGATAGTTCCTCCCGTATAAATGAGCAAAACACTATTACTATTGTCAATCATATCTTATCTATTTTTTATGTAAAAGTAACAAAATGACAGGATTAAATCACAATTAATTGTGTAGAACTTTACATTTTTAAAAAGATTAAACTATCTTTATTGTATAAATCAAGTCGATTTACTTATATTAAAATATTCGAATCCATATCAGTTATCTAATAACATTTAAAAAGATTAAGAAATGAAAAATTACTTTGATTTTACAGGACAGGTTGCCTTTATAACCGGGGCTTCTTCAGGTTTAGGTCTTCAAATGTCGAGAGCATTGGCAAGTAAAGGAGCAAATCTTGTATTAGTTGCAAGAAGAGAAGACAGGCTAATTACTATAGCCAAAGAAATTAAAGAAGAATTCAAAGTGGAATGTCTTCCTGTTAAATGTGATATCACAAGTTTAGAACAAGTACAAAACGCTGTCACAAAATCGGTTGATAAATTTGGCAAAATTGATATTTTAGTCAATAATGCTGGTATTGGTATGGTTTCTTCTGCTGAGGAAGTTTCTGATGAAGAGTTGCTTAGAGAAATCAACGTTGATTTGCTGGGCGTCTTCCGTTGTTCAAGAGAAGTGGGTAAAATCATGATCAAAGCAGGATACGGACGTATTATAAACATTGCATCAATTTATGGATTAGTTGGAAACATGCAAGCACCTTCAGCACCTTATCATGCAGCAAAAGGTGGAGTTGTGAATTTAACCCGAGCGCTTGCAGCCGAATGGGGCAAATACGGAATTACTGTTAATTGTATTTGTCCAGGATACTTTGAGACCGAACTCACGAGAGATGTTTTGAACACAAAGGAATTTCAAGAATTTGTAAGTCGCGAAGACCCATTAGGTCGTTATGGGAATGAAGGCGAGTTAGACACCACGATTCTTTACCTTGCCGATCAAAATTCAAGTTATGTAAATGGAGTAAATCTACCTGTTGATGGCGGATATACATGTATTTAAAAGAACATTATACAAATTAAACTGTTGTTAAATCAATTAATCATTATAATTATAATTAAAACAAAATTATGGCAACACATTCAACTACAACTATTTGGCGCGAAAATAACATTTTTGACACAGAGCTAGACGGTCACCTAATAACTACAGATCTTTCAAAAGAAGCCGGAGGCGATAATGCAGGTCCAAGACCAAAAAAGTTGTTGCTTGTTGCAGCAGCGGGATGTAGCGGATTGGACATCGTAAGTATTGCTCGCAAAATGCGAATCGAATTAAAAGGTCTCGATATCCGTATAGATGCAGAAATGAAAGATGAAGACCCCAAATTTTACACTTCACTAAAAGTTATTTATATCTTCACCGGCAAAGATTTACCAAGAAATAAACTTGAACGCGCCTGCCAACTGTCGTTTGACGAATACTGTGGTGTTTTAGCAACGTTTAAGCAAGGGATTCCTGTTACTTACGAAATCCAAATCATTGAAGAATAAAAATATCTATCCTATTGGCAAGAAGGGCACTTTTTGTTATCTTTGCAAGGTTTTTTTGTAAACACCAATTAAAAAAGTTTATTAACACTACAAAAAATACATATCATTATGCAAACAATGGAGTCATTTAATTTTGCCGGTAAAAAAGCATTTGTTCGTGTGGACTTTAATGTTCCACTCGATGGAGATTTCAACATCACAGACGATACCCGAATTCGCGCTGCAGTTCCCACGTTGAAAAAAATTCTAAGTGAAGGAGGCAGTGTAATTATAGGTTCACATCTTGGCAGGCCAAAAGGTGTTGATGAAACATTTTCATTAAAGCATATACTTGCAAGAGTTTCAGAATTACTTGGAGTAGATGTCGATTTCGCTAACGATTGTGTTGGAGAAGAAGCTGCTCAAAAAGCGGCAGCATTACAACCAGGACAAGCATTATTGCTTGAAAATCTTCGCTTCTATGCAGAAGAAGAAGGAAAACCACGTGGATTGTCAAAAGATGCACCTAAAGAAGAAGTTGCAGCAGCAAAAAAAGCTATAAAAGAAGCGCAAAAAGAATTTACAAAGAAACTTGCTTCTTTTGCAAATGTATATGTAAATGACGCTTTTGGAACAGCACACCGTGCCCATGCATCTACAGCATTAATCGCCGACTCATTTGATGCCGACCATAAAACGTTTGGTTATTTGCTTCAGAATGAAATCACAGCAGTTGAGAAAGTTATGAACGAAACAGAACATCCATTTACAGCTATAATGGGAGGTTCAAAAGTCTCAACTAAAATAGAAATCATTAAAAACTTGTTGGACAAAGTAGATAACCTCATCCTTGCAGGTGGAATGACTTATACTTTTGTTAAAGCTAATGGTGGAAAAATCGGTAACTCTATTGTTGAAGATGATAAACTTGATTTAGCAAATTCAATTGTTGAACTTGCAAAAGAAAAAGGTGTAAACCTTGTTTTAGCAACGGATGCAAAAATTGCCGACAGTTTTAGTAACGATGCAAAAAGCGACTTTTGTCCAGTGGATGAAATCCCTGATGGTTGGGAAGGACTTGACATTGGTCCCGAGTCAGAAAAGATATTTGCTGAAGTAATCAAGAATTCAAAGACCATTCTTTGGAATGGACCTGTTGGTGTTTTTGAATTCGAGAACTTTGAAGTTGGATCACATAAAGTAGGAGAAGCCATTGTTGAAGCGACCAAAAAAGGAGCTTTCTCACTAGTTGGAGGAGGTGATTCAGTTGCTTGTGTCAATAAGTTTGGATTAGCAGATGACGTATCGTATGTTTCAACCGGTGGCGGCGCACTACTTGAGATGATCGAAGGAAAAGTATTACCCGGTATCAAAGCTATTAGAGGATATTAATTCATACAAAATATCTCATAATCGAGATTTAAATATTCTAAAGATTAAACCGTGTGGATTATAATTCACACGGTTTTCATTTATAATATATGCATTTAAGATATTTAGCTCTTTTTTGACAGTCATTTTTCCTATATCCGCTGATTTTTTGTAATTTTGTTCTCTATTTCAGGAATAGTATCCCGAATATTTCAAAATAATTCATAATGAACATTTCATATAATTGGCTTAAAGAGTATCTAGAATTTGATTTATCTCCTCAAGAAACTGCAGATGCGCTAACTTCCATTGGATTGGAAACGGGGAGTGTTGATGAAATTCAAACCATTAAAGGAGGATTAGAAGGATTAGTTATTGGTGAAGTATTAACATGCGTTGAACATCCTAATTCTGATCATCTTCATATAACTACAGTAAACATTGGCGAACCCGAACCATTGAAAATAGTATGCGGTGCTCCTAATGTTGCCGCGGGACAAAAAGTAGTGGTTGCAGTCGTTGGCACAACGCTCTATTTCGACGAAAAAGAGTTTAAAATAAAACGTTCAAAAATACGTGGTGAAGAATCCTTTGGTATGATTTGTGCTGAAGATGAAATTGGCATTGGTACTTCGCATGATGGTATCATTATACTGCCATCCGATGCAAAGGTTGGGATACCCGCGAAAGAATATTACAACATAAAGAGTGACTTCGTATTAGAAGTAGACATCACTCCTAACCGTGTTGATGCCACATCCCATTTTGGAGTTGCCCGTGATTTAGCCGCATTTTTAAAGCAGAACAATCTACCTTATAAACTTACCAAGCCCTCGGTAGACGGATTTAAAATAGACAAACAAGAAGGAGGCATTGATGTTTTTGTTGAAAACACAGAAGCCTGTTTACGATATACCGGTCTCACTATTCGCGGAGTAGAAATTAAGGAAAGTCCCGATTGGTTAAAAGACAAACTCACCGTTATTGGTCTCCGTCCGATTAACAATGTAGTCGACATCACCAATTTCATACTTCATGAGACAGGATTACCCATGCATTCATTTGATGCAAAATACATTACCGGCAACAAAGTAATAGTAAAGACACTACCTGACGGTACAAAATTCACCACTTTAGATGAAGTAGAGCGTACCTTATCAGACAAAGATTTAATTATCTGCAACACAGAAGAAGGCATGTGTATAGCCGGAGTGTTTGGTGGATTAAAATCCGGTGTTACTGAAGAAACCACAGATATCTTTTTAGAAGCCGCCTGTTTCAATCCAACATGGGTTCGCAAGACAGCTCGGCGACACAGTCTCAACACAGATTCCTCATTCAGATTTGAGCGAGGCACCAATCCGAACATTACAACATTTGTCATTAAACGTGCGGCGATGCTGGTAAAAGAACTAGCAGGCGGAACCATTGAAGGAGAAATCAGAGATATCTATCCCGAAAAGATTAAAAGACCAGAAGTTGAGCTTACATACGAAAAGTTGAATTCGCTAGTAGGTAAAGAGATCCCAAAAGATGCTATAAGAAGTATTCTCGAAAGTCTTGAAATAGAGATTGAGAATGAAATAGAAACATCACTCACACTTCGTATACCTACATATCGAGTAGATGTGACACGAGATGTTGATGTGATAGAAGACATTCTTCGTATTTACGGATACAACAATATAGAAATAAGCGATTCACTTAAGTCGAATTTGTCGTACCAAACAGCTACCGACAAAAAGCAAAAACTGCAAACGCTTATATCCGAGCAGTTAACAGCCAATGGGTTCAATGAAATCATGAATAACTCATTGACAAAAAAATCATATTACGAATCATCCGAAGAATATCCATTAAAAAATAATGTAACACTTTTAAACCCGTTAAGCAACGACCTTGGCGTGATGCGTCAAACATTGCTTTTTGGCGGATTGGAAAGTATTCAATATAACCGCAATCGAAAGAATACAGATACACGATTCTATGAATTTGGCAACTGTTATTATTTTGATGCAGACAAGAAAAAAGAAGGCAATATCCTTTCCGAGTACTCGGAAGAGAGTCACCTTGGTTTATGGATTAGCGGCAATCGTACGATCAAATCTTGGGCTACGGAAGAAGAAAACAGTACATTCTTTGAATTAAAAGCACATTTAGAGAATATTTTCACCCGATTAGGCTTCACAAAGAATCATCTTGTTTATGAACCTATCCAAAGTGAAATGTATGAAGCAGGATTAAAAATACGTACTTTCAAAAAAGAATTGGGCAGTATTGGAATTGTCTCAAAAAAGATATTGAAGACATTTGATATAGATACAGAAGTTTTCTTTGCCGAAATTAATTGGGAAGAAATGCTTAATGAAAACGAAAACCAAACTGTTCAATTCACTGAGATATCAAAGTTTCCATCTGTGAGTCGCGACTTGGCTTTGTTGGTCGACAAGAATATATCATTTGCTGAAATTGAACGTGTTACATTCAAAACAGAGAAGAAGTTATTAAAGGAGATGTCGCTCTTTGATGTATATGAAGGTAACAAATTACCCGAAGGCAAAAAGTCATATGCAGTAAACTTTGTACTTCAAGATAGCGAGAAGACATTGACAGACAAGCAAATAGACGCTGTCATGCAAAAGATATTCAGCAATCTTGAAAAAGAATTAGGAGCTAAGCTTCGATAATTAGAGGCGAAACTGTCAATTGATGAGCATTGAGAATTCATTAATTGGTATAGAACATCCATTAATTGGGTGTCAAAAAAGAGATTAAATAAATTAATTATTGTAATTATAGAGGATTAGAAAAGATTCACACTATTATGGGAAGAGCATTTGAATACCGTAAAGCAAGAAAGATGAAACGTTGGGGCAATATGGCTCGTGTTTTCACTAAACTAGGAAAAGAAATCACAATTGCTACAAAAAGTGGTGGACCTGATCCTGAGACCAATCCCCGTCTTCGTGTATTGATTCAACAGTCGAAGAAAGAAAACATGCCGAAAGACAATGTTGATCGCGCCATAAAAAAAGCAACAGACAAGGATTATACCGATTACAAAGAAATGATATATGAAGGCTATGGTCCTTACGGAATAGCCATTGTAGTTGAAACAGCCACCGACAATCCAACACGTACAGTTGCAAACGTAAGAAGCTATTTCAATAAACATGCCGGTTCACTTGGCACCTCGGGTAGCCTGGAGTTTTTGTTTGATCACAAATGCGTATTCAAGATAGCTCCAAAAGAAGGGATTTCGTTAGAAGACCTCGAACTCGAGCTAATCGACTATGGCGTTGACGAAGTAGCTCAAGATGAAGAAGATATTGTTTTATATGGCGAATTCAAATCATATTCCGATATTCAAAGCTATCTTGAAGAAAACAACTTTGAGATACATTCAGCCGAGTTCGAACGTATTCCTCACGAAACCAAAAAGTTGACACCCGAACAACGCGCATCGATTGAAAAGCTTTTAGAAAAATTTGAGGAAGACGATGATGTTCAGAACGTTTTCCATAACATGGAAGAAGTCGACGACGAAGAATAAGCAACAGATTATTTCAAGAATAAAAACAAGACATAAAAAAAGCGGATATAAATATCCGCTTTTGTAGCGTATAGCGGAATCGAACCGCTATTGCCTGCGTGAGAAGCAGGATTCCTAACCGTTAGAAGAATACGCCATTAGGTTTGGGAGTGCAAAGATAAAAAAACTTCAGTTATTCTTTAGATTATAACTGAAGTTTTTTGCATATAAAAAGATTATCATTATTTAATAAGCTTTTTATATGTCCCCAACGCCTCTTTAGCTGCTATAAACGAGCTTTTTTGAGCAGAAAGAACTTCTTGCTCAAGCTTAGGCATCAATTCTTCGATAATTGGATTAGTATAGAAATTATTCCTAAGTTGCTCATTTATGCTCTCATACATCCAGTATTTCGACTGTTCATTTCTTCTATGCTCGAAATAGCCGTTAGCCTTAACAAAATCGACATAACGATAGACCATATCCCAGATTTCTGCAATGCCAAGTTTAAAATATCCTGAATAAGTGAGCACTTCTGGTGTCCATCCCGAGTCGGGAAGCGGATATAAGTGAAGAGCATTTTTAAAATGCCCCTGAGCTATTTTTGCTTTATCGATATTATCACCATCCGCTTTATTGATTACAATCCCGTCCGCCATTTCCATAATGCCTCTTTTTATCCCCTGCAGCTCGTCGCCTGTACCCGCCAGTTGAATAAGCAAGAAGAAGTCGACCATAGAGTGTACCGCCGTTTCCGACTGTCCAACCCCAACCGTTTCGATAAAAACTGAATCGAACCCAGCCGCTTCGCATAAGATGATAGTCTCCCGTGTTTTTCGCGCCACGCCACCCAATGAACCAGCAGAAGGAGAAGGACGTATAAAAGCATTTTTAGCAACCGACAACTTTTCCATACGCGTTTTGTCGCCCAGAATACTACCTTTTGAGCGTTCACTTGAAGGGTCGATTGCCAACACCGCCAATTTGTGTCCATTTTCCAGCAAGTGCATTCCAAAAGCATCAATAGACGTACTTTTTCCGGCTCCAGGCACACCTGTGATTCCCACTCGAATAGAATTGCCAGAGTGAGGCAAACATTTCTCAATGATAGCCTGTGCCATTTCCTGATGATGCGGATTAGCACTCTCCACCATTGTCACAGCCTGGCTCAGAAGTGTAATATCCCCTTCTATTATTCCCTGAAGATATTCGTCCGCCGTATAATTCTTTCTCTTTGCTCTTTTATTTATAAGCAAATAAGGATTTACACTGGGCGGTTTAGCAACACCTTTGTTCACATTTAGACCTTGATATTTTGGATCGTTTTCGGGATGTTCCATAATTTAATTATAATCTACAATCAGAGCAAAGGTACATTTTTCGCACAAGACTTTCAACCAAAAGAAGATGAAATTACCATACATTCGAATGCTAAGTTCAAAAAAACCTCCTCCATCACATAAAAAGTAATGGAGGAGGATAATGAAAAATTAAATAAATTAACAATTCACTTGATTATAGTGGCGTAACACTATTTATCTTTTAGGAATCACATTCCCTTTAATAGTAAGCGTATAAATTGTATCGGGCACATTTGTATAAATCGAAATAGTTTTGTTAAAGGTGCCGGGACGTCCGGTAGTAGAATAAGTTGCCGTTATCTGACCTTTCTTTCCCGGTAAAACTGGTTCTTTTGAATACGAAGGAGTTGTGCATCCGCATGATGCTTGTACTCTGTTTATTATGAGAGGCATATTGCCAGTATTTGTAAATTCAAAAATAGTAGCCACTTCGCCAATTTGTTCCTGAATTTTCCCGAAATCATACGTAGTTTTTACAAATTTCAAATTGGCTTTATTTTGAGCCACTACTGCGCCACACAATAACATACTGAATAACAGCATCAAACTAACTTTCTTCATTGTTTTATTTTGTTTTTGTATTATAATAGTCACACATTTAATAAATGAGACACAAATTTACAGAATAAGTTTAAAAATACACTAATCTTTAACAATAATTCTAATTCCTTCAGTGTGAGACGTAAACTCAGGAGCATACATGCACTGAACGGTGGTAATACCGTTAGAATAATTTCCGGCACGATTCACATAAACCCCATATTCAAACACATAAGTCCCACGTGGCAAGACATCGAAATAGAAATTTGTTGAAGCATCCTTTGAAGCTTGATAATAGATTGTTCCACCCTGCCAGCGAGTTGCAGATATCTGTTCAACCGGTTCAAAAGCAGCCGCCCTCATATCCTTGAGATGCACAAATTCTATGTCTCGATCCGTCCTGATTGTCAGACGTACAACCACTTTATCCCCCACCTTCATTGGAGTATTTTCAGTGACAGGTACAAGCGACCTTCCCGACTCGTCTGTTTTTTCGATAAACAGAAGTTTCTCAACATCCAGTGATCCGTCAGCTTTGGATACCATATCCGCATCTTCAAAGTACTGCAGATAGAGAGCACCCCAAGCAGGAGCATTCCCTTTATGATTAATCGACACATTTCCCATTTCAGATTTTATTTCTGAGCGAGACCATGCCTCCTTGAAATATCCAGTACCCAACTCCTTATTTTCAGGTTCAACAAGCAGATTACCAAGCTTGATGGAAGTCTCCCCATTTGTTGAGAACCAATCGCTTCCCGTACTTAACAAAGCATAAATCGCGTCCATTGTAGCGTGCGTTGATTCCCAGTTTTGAGTCTGTTTTTGTTTCAGCAGCCACCGTTTCATGTTGTCCATTTCATTTGTTTTTGCCCCACCCTTCAGGAATGCATGCATAATAAATGCATGCACTGAAACAGCCGATTGCGACATAAACACACGACTTTTATTATTTGCCCAGAACATACCCATTTCATCATTTACCGTAGCATGTTCGCGTAACGACTTCAATATAGCCTGTTCCAGAGATGTTTTCTTGTTTCTGTTCATCAATACGGATATCAGTGATCGTTCGTACAAACCGTACTGAGTCCAGTTCTCCTCAATTTTTGTAGTATAGAAATCAACCATTGCCATCAAATCAACATTCAGCGCATATTGTTTATATGCCGAGCGGACATACAGATATTCCAAATCAGTAATAGAAATTGTTTTGATATTTTTCCAATCTTTATTCCATTTCTTCAGTAGTTCAAACCTCCCCAGTGCTTGTTCATCGATGAAAGAGATACCTTTTGCCTGCATATTCCATATTTTGTCGGAATAACCTTTGACACCCAAATCATTGAGTTGTGAAAAACCGTAAAGAATATACTGTGTGATGCTTACACTTGGACTGAAGTTTTTAAACCAACTCCACCCGCCGCCTACCGTTTGCAATTCCTGCAACTTGTCTATGGCGACTGACGTCAGATTTTGTGAACGATTCAGATCAAATAACAAAGAGAGTCGCTCTTTCTGGTCCGATTCATTTTTTGCCTCCATCACCCATGGGGTTTCTTCCAGCAGCACGTTTTTCAGTTCCTGATTTTTCTCAAGATTAGAAAGGAACGTTTCTTTGTTTCCACCCTGCTTTTTCCATGCTTCGATCATGGTGGACACTTGCGGGTAAGCTTCAGAAATATGATAACCCAAACTGTTGGCATAGAACGAAGCGAACCAACTAATGGAATTATCATTATCCGGATTACTCAGTACGGGCAATGCTTGAATGGCGTACCAAGCTGCATTGGAAGTAAATTCCAATGTGAGTCGGTAGTTCTCGGCTGTGGTCGATGTTTTTTCGACCAACTGACTCATTGTGTATTCTTTTGACTGATTGCCGTTTAAGTCAATGCGCATACTTTCAGTAACCAACACTTTATTTGGCAAAACAGTAAGCGCATGTTGTTCCCCGTCACTGAACGATTCCGTTTGCGCCACAATTCTAAACCCAAGAATATCAATATTTTTGGGTACATCAAATGACCATGCAGCATTTGAAGAAGCATCTTTATCTAATGAAAATTCCTGATTCTGATTTTCAATTACTATATTTTCAATCAACTGTTCTGATACGGGATCAAAGAACTCCAATTTCACTTTGCCGGATAAAGCAGCTTCAGAAAGATTTGATATCTTGGTAGAGATTGAAGTCCTGTCGCCATGCCTTAAAAAGCGTGGTATATTTGGAGTTACCATCAACTCTTTTTGTGAAACAGTGAAAGCCTCAGCTTTTCCAGTGTTTAAATCCTTGTCGTGTGCTAAAACGCGAAAACGCCATTTGGTATTGCTTTCCGGTACAGTAAAAGCAATTTGTGTCTCTCCTTGCTTATTCGTACGCAGTTGCGGGAAAAAGAAAGCCGTCTCATTAAAATTTCCACGGATTTGGGGCAACTGACTTTCATTCACTTCAGACGGTGCGGATTCCGGTGTTGACACTCCCTTAATCATCTTACTCTCTGAAAGTCCATCTCCCAATTGTATGTCTTGAGCATATTCAAATTTAATATTTCCTGCAACTCTACCTACCATCATTTCCTTTTTTTGAGTTCCGAATCCTACCACAACATTTCTCGACAACAAATCACCATAAAAAGAGAATCCAAACCAATTAAAATTATCAAACTTCAACCAATTAACATTTTTATAAGGAAGTCTAAAAAATTCAGAAATAATTTTCGGGAGAAATGTTAAATCCTGTTGTAAAGGATTCGTAAAATAATAGTAATTAAAGTCCGTCACCTGTAAATTCCAGTCTTGTGTTGGGAACAATTGTTCAAGCGAATAATCATACATCGAAGCCAGAATTTCTGCCATAGCAGGTTTATTTTCTGTGTCGTTAACTGTAACCATCCATTCTTCTGCCGAGCCAGGTCGAATTTTATCTCTAAAAACAGAAAGTTTCACATCCAGTTTCTTATCCATTTTTTCGAGATTCAAATCGATAGCATTCGTATAGAAATTTTCCTCTTTCACATAAGTAAACATTACACGAATGGATTTTTTGTACTCAGCTTTATTTTGGAAAGTAAATCGTTTATTTTCATTATTCAAAGAAATCCATTTTCTTTCTAGCAAGTTATTTTCCTGCCATACCTCATACAAGAGATTTATCTTTTCAGAAGCCCCAAAAATTATTTCCGCAGGTGTTGATTTGCTATAATTTTTATTCTTTATAACCACCCAATTATTAGTTTTTACCGGAGGTTTTTTATCAGCGAAAGAGAATAGAATAAAATCTTTTTCCGATTCAATACGATTGTTCCTATCATCCTGCGATTCAAGTTTTATACGATATTTTCCGGAAGGAAGCTTTGCCAAGCTTTGGCTCAACCCAATTTGTTCTCCCGTTACAAAATCACCATTAAGCACATCCTTATTTATAGAATCATTCTCTAAAAGCGAGAACACCCGATACGTACCCTTTGCCTCAATATCGTTTCCATCAAGGTTTTTAGCCGAAATACGAAGCGGTTTCATGGTAGTTTTTTCCAAATTTTCGTCAAAAGGAAGTTCTATATCCAACAACATTGATACATCCCCGACGTTAACCGTATATTTTCCCATTTGTCTTTCTCCATTCAGATCTGTGATTGAAGCTTCAACAGTAAACGTATAAGCCTCTCTACCAAAACCAGTCGCATCCTTTTTTTCCGGAGTAAACTTAATTTCGAATACACCATTTTTGTCAGTAGTAGTCACTCCATTTACAAAATGTTCCGATTTACCACCCCAGAAACGCAACCAGATTTGTTGTCTCACAATTCTATAACGAACATTAGCATTTTGAAGTTTAACTCCAGAAAAGTTTGCTGCATTCCCTTTAAGAATTATTTCTTCACCAAACTTATAAGTCTGCGTTATTTTATCAAAAGAAACCTCGAAAGTTGGTCGTTTGTACTCTTCCACATTAAAGTTCACTGCACTATTATCCGTTCTGATTGAAAAGTTTCCAGTCAGCAGTCCATTCGGTAAAACAAATTCACCCGCCACAGAACCAAACTCATTTGATACAAGAGTTTGTCTTTCAATTTCCTGATTATTAGCATCAAAAAGTGTGACGTTAAGCGATTTATTTTGAGCAAGCGATTTTTCCTGTCCCATGACATTTACCACAATCGCTTTAAAATAGACAGTCTGTCCCGGTCGATACAAACTTCTATCCGTAAAAATAGTTACATTTTCAGTCGTTTTATTTTCCGCATTATTATCATAAATTGGAGAATATCCATAAGGCAAATTCGTTAAAAAAGCACCTTTATCATTCTTCAATACCGCATGATAAAAGACATCACTATTAGGTATTTTTTTATTATAAACCGCTAATCCCTGTTTATTTACTCGGATTTTTTCTTCCAATGTCAGATTAGAGTTTTTCCATGTGCCAGGTAATTTATATATCTCTATATCAGCGTCAGGAACCGGTTCTCCCGTCACTCTGTCCACCACAAAAAATTCAAATTTATCTATTGCAACAGTCCGACTAAAAACAGCCAGATCAGTAACCACAAAATAATAATCCATATCTTCCTCACGCGCAAAAGGCTTGTCCGTGACAAATTTAAGCACATATGTTCCCGGTAAATCTACAGAAATTTTAAATGAAGTTTCCCCATTAATATATTCCGGTTTTTCCGGTAATGTTACTGAAATTTCTTTAACAAAAGTTTCTTTATTATTATTATAATCCATGACAATCTGTCCCATTATTTTTGGGTCCAAAGGAGAATCCAATTTATACAACCGAGCTTGGACTGATTTCAAGTTCTTATATTTTATTGTAAATTCTTTATCCCCTTTTATTGCGTATGAGTTCTTGCCTGAAATCGCAAATTCCGATTGAGTTAATTGCATTACATTATTTTCAATGAACCCTATTCTCTCATAGTCGGGAAATTTATTTATAACCTTATTCAAGAAATCGTATAATTCTTTTGTTTTAGCCTCTTTTTCGGTCTCTTTTGCTTTAGATATCTCATAACTGTAGACATTATTTAATTTGACGACAATCTCCACACAGAATTCGTTGTTTTCCCATTCACTGTAAAGCTTTTCAAGTGTGAGTTTTGCATAAGAATTAAAAGCCTCATTTAATCTTCGAAGATATTCGATTTTATCCAGTTCCGTTAACAGAAGAGATTTCTTCATCCCCCTTTCAGAGAGAGATATCATCAATTTTCTATAAGTTTCTAATGCCCAAAGATTATAATCATATGGTTTTACGTTAAAATTTAGTGATATAAATTCTTCTGCCGAAGAGAAAAGTTTTTCCAAAGGAATATTTTTATTTTCAATTGATTGACTCAGATTTTCATCAGATTGAATTCGTGAGAAAATATTAATAGCACGTTTTGCCAAAAAATCATACATAGTTGGATAGAATTCTCTTGAATCTTTTTCCAAATTAATAACCTCCTCATAAGATTCCACTTCAACTTTTAGTAAACTGTCCTTTTCGTCCAAAGACCTATTCAAATGTTCCACAATTTTATCAAATAAGATATTGCGTGTCCATTCTTTCATATCATCCGGAACAAAACCATCCAGTTCAGTCCTTTGATTTATTTTCCACATATCCTTTTCATAATACTGCAAATAGAGATCTCCCAGCATAGAGTTCAACACCGCTTTTTCTACAACGTTGTTACTCTCTTCAATCATTTTGTTTAAGTCGTTAAAAATTACAGTATCATTCTGTGCATCAATATTTATACTATATTTTCCTTGAAGAATGAGTGCTTTAATGATTTGTGGACTATTTTTGTCGGCAATTGCTTTTTGCAATATTTTATCCACAGCATTTGCTGCTGATTGAGGCAACGACTGTTTTTCCAACGAATTTACTTTTTCCCATTCCATTGTATATGACATATCGGAATTATTTTGAGCAAAAATTACAGAAGAACAAAGAATAATTGAAAGCAGGATTACTAATCTTTTCATATTAAATTACATTATTTATATTAGATGAAAATTTGTAAAAAAGGTTGCATCGACATCTAATATATTTGTTTCATGATGATATAAATTACTTTATTATTAACAAACATGCGATTAAATAGTTTTACATGGTATTAACAATCTTTATAAAAAACAGAAATAGCTCATAATAACTAAAGTATTATGAGCTATTAAATTATCATATAAATCGTTTTTTTACATTCCTGAAGCCATTAAAGCAGGATTTACCCTTAACTCATGCGTCACAGAAGAGAAAACCGGCGGAATATAAGGTTCAATATCTTTTTTCATATTGATAGCCTTTCCCGGATTGACTATTCTAAGATCTATTAGAGGCGGAATATAACCGTTATCTGGTATGTGGAGAACCCCATCATCTTTTCCATCGGTATTTGGATTGAATCCCCAAGGATTTCGCATTGTAAACAAAGCACTTGAATCAGTTGAGTACATAAACGTAAAAGCGTGACCAGTAACTGTTTTTGTGTTACCAAATTGTACTGCCTGATTGAATCCTCCAATCACAAGTTTTCCCTCATCCAACGAAGCTTCGACAGCTCTTTTTAGTTGTTCATTGTTTAAAACACCCGGAGAAAAAGCAAAGCTCCCGCCATCCCCAGTAAACAGAGGAGGCACGTGTTCACTACCAATTCCTCCAATATCTGGATTTACTTTATAAATAACATTATATTTCATTATTGCTTTTTCGAATATTGTGCTCCAACAAGCCTTGTCGCTTTTACTTGATACAGCAGCTATTCTCTTGTTATCTTTTCTTACAAGAAAAGTTGATGAAACCGTTAGTTTGACTGCTTTTCCCTGAGGATCAAACATATCTATGGTATAAGTTTTATCTCCATTATCTTTTATGATAGATTTAATAAAATCCGGATATAAATAAGCCATAGAAGCAAGAGCCGCAATACCACCACAATCACCAATATCGTGTTGATTTATATCGGCCGGTACAGGTTCTCCAAAAGGATAAAGTGTAACAGGCAATTCTTTCCATTCCGCACTGTTATTTAAACTTCCCGGAGCAGGAGGTTCATTATTTGGATCCAACAACCATGTTATATCAGAGTCGGTAGTTACATGTCGGTTTTCATAATGTTTGCCCATTGTCGTCTGCGATGAAGCAGAAAACCCTGATGCAAAGCGCATTAAATCCTCCATTGAGATGGGTTTTTTCAGTCCCCATTCAGCCATCTGCGTTAGATCTCCTCCATTATTGGCCGTTATATCTAATTTGAAATACAAATAAGGTGTTTTGTCATTTATTGAGAATTTCTTTTTCGATTTTCGTTCAGTAAACACAAAGTCATTTTTTGTATCCAATATTGTCCATGTTACACTGTCGTTTGATGCAGATAAAGTCCACGATTTAGGATCATATTTTTGATCACTAGAAGTAGACGTCAAGTGATATTCTTCGACATTTACCGCGGAATTACCTTTCCATACTATCCAAACCTTGTTATAATTAGCTGTATATTTTGTATCAGCGTTATTATCAACAATCTTATCAATATCTT
>JBAYZS010000008.1:0-66346 GCA_041672395.1 Dysgonamonadaceae bacterium
TATTTTCCCGTTTATTTCGATCGTATTACTCTTTTTGAGCGGATTCTCATGGCCGGAATCCAATATGCCGTGGTTTTGGAGATCATTAGGGATGATTTTCCCAAGTACGTTCGGTATTCGGGGATATCTAAAGATCAATTCAATGGGAGCCGGACTGGAGCAGGTTCAATTTGAACACATCGCTTTGTGGATCCAGACAGCAGTATACTTCCTGGCAACGGTTTTTGCCTATCGGATACAAATGCGAGCCGCCACTAAATGATTGGCTAAAACCTCATAAGTTCAAAGCTTACGAACGAAGAATTACAAAGAGTCGCAAAAGCTATCTTTAAAACAAACGGTCAATGGCTTCATAAACAAATAATCCGGAAAGGAGTCCTGCTCCATAAACAATCAGAACGATTCTCCAGTATTTTCTATTCTTATACGATTCTTTTCCCCCCATGATGCAGGCGTAAGAAAATGTTCCTGCCAAAAGCAGATCTATTATACCAAAAAGGAAATCGTTAACATCGTAAATACCGGAGGTCGATAATATTACAAGCACAATTAAGATAACTGTAGCAATTAAAAACGGCCAACTAATTTTAAATTGTTCTTTAAGTTTCATTTTGTAAGTGTTTTTTTAGATTCTTCTTTTTCTTTTATATTGTATTTATTTTGGGCGTTTTTGTACTCATCAATCATGACTTTTATAGAAGAAGTTGTTGTATCCAGAAAATTATTTACATCTTTGATATCTTTTGCCAGCATGTCATAAATCTCTTCATTCATTCCATTATCAGTCCATTCTTGTTTATTGATTGTCAAACAAAACCGGTCATTTTCGATAATACAACGTTCGTATAATATCTTTTCGATTTTTTGTGTCAAAGCGTTTTCTTCATCTGTGCGTAAACTATCTGGTGTAATCAACAACCTTCTCAAGTTTTGTACTGCCTCTGATTCAGGGAGTGGTGATATCTCTTCTGCATTGCCTGCATTATTGGTACAGGAAAACAAACTGGTGAAAACAAATAGAATAATTATCAATAGTGTTATTTCTTTAGTATGCATAATATATCATTATTTAAACATTAATCATCATAGAAGTTCAAAACTACTTAATTTTTTATAATAAAAGACATCCAATAATATATATTTCTGTATATTTGTCACTTATTCTGTAAATTAACATAAACATGAAAGCAAAAAACTTATTATTATTGATCATGGCAGGAATTATATTCTATTCATGCGGCAATTCACAAAAAGAAAATGTTTTAACAAAAGAAGAGGTAGCTGACGGGTGGAAACTGTTGTTTGACGGCAAATCGTTGAACGGATGGCGTGACTACAACGGCGATTCACTTACTGCACCTTGGACTGTAGAAGATGGGACGATTAGAGCATTAGGTGGAGGCAGTGATGCCAGCGGTTATATTGTAACCGACACTATCTATGAAAACTTTGAATTGGTATGGGACTGGAAAATTGCCAAAGCTGGCAACAGTGGCATGTTATATCATGTAGTAGAAAACCCAAAATTCAATGTTCCTTATGTAACAGGACCTGAATATCAACTTATTGACGAAGCTAATTTCCCCGACCCATTGGAAGATTGGCAAAAAACAGCTGCAGATTATGCAATGTACACAACTGACACAGCAAAAATGAAAGTTAACCCTTCAGGCGAATGGAATACTTCTAAAATAGTATTTGATAATGGACATGTTGAGCATTGGCTAAACGGTGAAAAGGTTGTTGAATTTGAAGCATGGACCGATGATTGGTTCCAGAGAAAAAACAGTGGTAAATGGGAAAATGCACCTGAATATGGATTAGCACATAAAGGCGTTATCTGTCTGCAGGATCATGGATCTGCCGCTTGGTTTAAAAATATCAAAATAAAGGAACTGCCACGAAAGACAAAAGAAGTTGCATTATTCAATGGTACTGACCTTACCGGATGGGAAGTGTATGGTACTGAAAAGTGGTTTGTTGAAAATGGTGATCTGGTTTGCGAAAGCGGTCCGGATAAGCAATATGGTTATCTTGGAACTCGTGATTATTATGACGATTTTGATCTGAGCGTTGATTTCAAACAAGAGGCTAACGGAAACTCAGGTGTGTTTATTCGCTCATTTGTAGAACCAGGAGCAATTGTTAATGGATGGCAAGTTGAAGTTGCACCAAAAGGTAATGATACCGGCGGAATCTATGAATCTTATGGTCGCGGATGGTTGGTACAAATCCCTGATGAAAAGGAAAATATCCTTAAACAAGGTGAGTGGAACACATTACGCATAAAAGTACAAGGAGGAAATGTTAAGACCTGGTTAAATGGAGAAGAGATGGTTGATTTAACAGATGAAAAAATTGGCAAAGCTCAGGGCAGAATAGCACTGCAAATCCATGATGGTGGCGGCATTAAGGTACGCTGGAATAATTTTAAATTGCAAACATTGTAATAAAACAAATATCGTATAAAATTAGAGCTCGAAGCAATCAAACTTCGGGCTCTTTTTATTTATAAATTGTCGCCGAATCGAATGTCTTTGGCACTCTTTTTGTATTAATATAATGAGACAATAAAAGTGAAGATATTGTTATGTTCATATTCTGAGAAAAACAAACTATCTTTGCTTACTTAATGTATTAATTCAAAGAATGAAACAAAGCAACATATTATTACAATCCATCATTGATGGTATTCACGAGAAAAAAGGAAAAAATATTAAAACGATTCATCTGGAAGGTATTCCTGGCACCATTTGCGATTATTTTGTGATTTGTGAGGGGAACTCAACTTCACAGGTTTCTTCATTGGCTGATTCTATTGAAGAATTCGTTAAAAAGAATGCCAAAGAATCTCCCATAAGAGTTCAGGGACAACAACGTTCTGAATGGATTGGTATTGATTATGGAAATATTATTGTTCATATTTTTCTGCCAGAATTAAGAAGCTTCTACAATATCGACAACCTGTGGGATGACGCTAAAACAGAAGTAATTCCTTCTATTGATTAAAACTTATTTCTGATAAAATTGTTAAACATACACAACAATATAGAAGTACATAAATGGAGAACAACAACGAAAAAAATAATAACAGACGGCTAAAACCATCAAAGCCTGATAATAAAAATCCAAAACAAAACTATAACATGTATTGGGTTTATCTTGTTATACTTGCGCTTTTGGTAGGTATGTTTTTTTGGGGAGATAACACCAATGTTAAAGAAGTTAGCTGGTCGGAATTTCAACAATACGTTACAGACAACAGAATAAAAGCTGTAAACATATACAATAATAATAATAAATCGATAGCGGAAGGACTTGTAAGGGAAGAATCCGTATCGTATATTTTCAAAGAAAACGCAACACAGGTAGGTAGTAACCCATACATTCAGGTATACATACCATCTACCGATGCTATCGAAACCTTTTTGTCAGAAACCAAAAAGGAAAAAGGATACGACATCAGTTGGAATTATAAACCTACTTCCAATTTCTGGACTATCTTCCTGACTTTCATACCCATTCTGCTCCTTATCGTGTTCTGGGTATGGATGATGCGACGAATGCAAGGTGGAGGTGGAGGAAACAGTGGCGTGTTCAGTGTTGGAAAATCAAAGGCACAACTTTTCGATAAAGACACAGGACAGAAGGTTACTTTCAGAGATGTTGCCGGATTGTCAGAAGCTAAAGAAGAGGTTCAGGAAATTGTTGAGTTCCTGAAACATCCGAATAATTACACAAATCTGGGAGGTAAAATTCCGAAAGGCGCCCTGCTTGTTGGTCCTCCGGGAACAGGTAAAACCTTGCTAGCCAAAGCTGTTGCAGGTGAAGCTAATGTTCCGTTCTTTTCAATCTCAGGATCTGATTTTGTGGAGATGTTTGTAGGTGTGGGCGCTTCCCGAGTGAGAGACCTTTTTAAAACAGCGAAGGAGAAAGCACCTTGTATCGTTTTTATAGATGAAATTGATGCTGTGGGTCGTGCCCGCGGAAAGAACGCCAATTTCGGATCAAACGATGAACGTGAAAGCACTTTGAATCAACTTCTTACAGAGATGGACGGTTTCGGATCCAATAGTGGAGTGATTGTTTTGGCAGCCACTAACCGTGCTGACATCCTTGATAAAGCGTTGTTGCGTGCAGGACGTTTTGACAGACAAATATATGTAGAACTACCTGATCTCAACGACCGTAAAGAAATATTCAGAGTACATCTTCGTCCAATAAAAATCGACGACTCAATTGATGTTGAATTCCTTGCGAGACAAACTCCTGGTTTCTCAGGAGCAGACATTGCCAATGTTTGTAATGAAGCTGCACTTATTGCAGCCAGAAGCAAGAAGAAGTTCGTTCAGAAGATAGATTTCATGAATGCTGTGGATCGCATAGTTGGAGGATTGGAAAAGAAAAATAAGATTATTACTCAACATGAAAAGAGGAGTATTGCCATTCACGAAGCAGGTCACGCTACCTTAAGCTGGTTTTTGGAGCATGCAAATCCTCTGGTAAAAGTCACCATTGTACCGCGCGGCAAAGCACTTGGAGCGGCATGGTATCTCCCTGAGGAACGGCAGATTACAACCAAGCAGCAGATGCTTGATGAAATGTGTGCCACATTGGGTGGGCGTGCAGCCGAAGATGTTTTTATCGGTCAGATATCATCAGGTGCGATGAACGATTTGGAACGAGTTACAAAACAAGCATATGCGATGATTTCATATATGGGAATGAGTGAAAAGCTACCTAACTTAAGTTATTATGATTCAACGGGGCAAGATTATTCATTTACCAAACCCTATAGCGACAACACCGCCCAATTAATTGATTTTGAGGTAAAAGCAATGATTGCTGAACAATATGAAAGAGCAAAGAGATTATTGATTGAACACACAGAAGGTCATGGCAAACTCTCAACCATATTAATTGAAAAAGAAATCATTTATTCCGATGATCTTGAGCGCATATTTGGAAAGCGTCCATGGATTTCTCGTTCACAGGAAATACTTGAAAATAAAGAAACTGAAGAAGTCGAAGTAAAGTCAGAAGCTAAGGAAGCTGCGGCATTTATTGACACAAACAAATTTGGTTCAGCTTATTCAAAAAGTGAATCTGATGATTTTTTGAAGAAGGAAGAAGAAAAGGAAAAGGAAAAGGCAAAAGCGATAGAGAAAGAGAAAGAAATAGAAGACTTAAAGACAAAAGAAGAAAACAAGAATGATGAGAACGAACAAACCAAAAACGAGTCAACTGCAGATTAACTTTCACATTGCTTGATAATCACATAAATTATAAGAATAGCTTGCAAATACTGCAAGCTATTTTTGTGTTTAAAGAAATAATAGCATTTATAAATTTAATTTATACCTCATTTGTCTATTTATATTGAACTTTATAAAGCGCATATTCGTTATAATGTTACAAATAAACAAACAACGAACAATGAAAAAAAAGCTTTTATTTCTAACCCTTACAGGGTTGTTCGCTATGACAACATTTGTCAATTGCAATAATTCAAACGCAACAAATAAAGAAAACTCAAATAAAAAAAGCAATATGAAAATAGAAAAAGTAGCATTACCTTATGCAACCGACGCACTTGAGCCGGTTATTAGCAAGCAAACAATTGAATTACATTATGGTAAACATCACCAGGCATATGTAGACAATCTTAACAAATTGATTGTTGGTACAAAATTCGAGAATTCAGAATTGGAAACCATCGTGAAAGAAAGCGATGGAGGAATATTCAACAATGCTGGTCAGGTGTATAACCACAATCTATATTTCACTTCGTTCAAACCAAATGGCGGAGGCGAACCCAAAGGGAAATTAGCCGAAGCTATCAATAGTCAATACGGTTCTTTTGAAAAATTTAAACAAGAGTTTGAGGCTGCCGGAACTACATTATTTGGTTCGGGTTGGGCTTGGCTAGCAAAAGATGCCAACGGTAAACTTTCAATTGAAAAAGAAAGCAATGCCGGGAATCCTGTGACAAAGGGATTGACTCCGATTTTAGGTTTTGATGTATGGGAGCATTCCTATTATCTTGATTATCAAAATCGTCGCGCTGCCCACCTCGCTGAATTATGGAAGATCATAGATTGGGACGTTGTCAGCAAACGTTATTAATTGCAAGCAATCTTTCGGCAACGAAGTAAATGTCTGAATAGAAAGAGAACGATTAAACAAATAACCGTTCTCTTTTTTTATTACTTAATATAATTATTTCATCATAATACCCGAAAGCATTCTACCGGAATGCACTGTTTGTCGCCGTGCCGAAAAGAAAAGGTCTTCGTGATCAAAAGTACAGAAATCACTTACTTCGATTTGACTTTCTGGAACACCTAACTTTGTAAGTTCCAGCCGGCTAAGCTCTTTAAGATCAATATGTAATTTAGTTGTAGGATTCTTTCTGGAAGATCCTTTTGAAAGATCGATACCGCTTTGCATAAAAGCTTTTACAACCTCATCACCAACTTCATAATTTTTCATGCTTATTGAAGGCCCTATACATGCAATCATATTCTCAGGCTGAGCCATGTATATTTCCTGCATTTTAGCGATTGTCTTTTCCAAAATATGTCCAACCACCCCTCTCCATCCTGCATGCACAGACGCAATCACCTTATTAACTTTATCATATAAAAGAATTGGCAGACAATCGGCAGTCGTGACACACAAAAACAGATCAGTTTTGTTGGTTAGCGTAGCATCTACTCCATATAAAATGTTTATCTTATCTCCGATAGACTTATTGAGAAATTCATCATTGATATTCAGCACATTTGAGCTGTGCGTTTGGTGCGGAATAATAAAATCAGATATATCTTTAAAAAACATACGAGCCAGAATATTCCTGTTTTCAGTAATGTTCAAAGAGCTATCATCAGAAAAATTGCCTAAATTAAACGAAGCATAAGTGCCGCCGCTCACTCCCCCCACTCTTGTAGTAGAGAAATGTTCAATATTTTTTTCTTCCGATAAAACATCAAACTGCAACAAATTGCCATGTTCAATATGCTTCCTCAAATTATATAAAGATTAAAAGTTTTCCTCATCATATTCGACATCCTCATCAATTTCTTCAATTTCATCAACCTCTTCCGAAGTAAAGATATCTTCCGGTTCAAATTCAAGAGAGGCAACATCTAACTGACGATGCACTAAACTTTCTTTACTATAGTGATGATTTGCAATTAGGTCTTCGGAGTTCAATTCACGCCATATCATATCCTTTAAAGTAGAAATGCCGAAATTAGTTATTGAAGAAATAAAGACAAATGGCACATTTTCAGGCAATTCAATTGAAATCGCATGCATCAATTCCTCGTCCAGCATATCAGATTTAGTGATAGCCAAGATACGATGTTTATCCATCAATTCCGGATTATACTGCGTCAATTCATTCAACAAAATTTCAAATTCCTTTTTAATATCGTCCGAATCAGCAGGCACCATAAACAATAAGATAGAATTCCTTTCTATATGTCTTAAAAACCTTAATCCAAGGCCTTTACCTTCACTTGCTCCTTCAATTATTCCAGGAATATCAGCCATTACAAACGACTTTCCATCCCTATAACTAACAATCCCGAGGTTTGGAACCAATGTAGTGAACGGATAATTAGCGATTTTAGGTTTAGCCGCAGAAACAACAGATAATAAAGTTGATTTTCCCGCATTTGGGAAACCCACCAAACCAACATCAGCAAGAACTTTAAGTTCAAGAATAACCCATCGTTCTTCGTAAGGTTCACCCGGTTGTGCATAACGAGGAGTCTGGTGAGTTGCCGTTTTGAAATGCACGTTTCCTTGACCACCTCTACCCCCTTTCAATAATATCACTTCTTGTCCATCGTCGGTAATATCGCACAGATATTCCCCGGTCAGAGCGTCATAAGCCACTGTGCCACAAGGCACATCAATCATTTTACTTTGCCCTTTTTTACCTGAAGATTGGTTTTTCGAACCACCTTCGCCATGTTCAGCAAGAGCATGTTTCTGAAAACGTAAATGCAGTAAGGTCCAGTAATTACGATTACCCCTAAGGATAATGCTACCCCCATCACCGCCATCACCGCCATCAGGTCCCCCTTTTGGCATATATTTTTCCCTGCGGAGATGCTTCGAACCTCGTCCCCCTTTACCAGAACGACAAAATATTCTTACGTAATCTACAAAATTTGTTTCAGCCATTTAATTTTATTAATCTTTCAACTTATCTATTCCGGCTTGAATTGAAGACGAAATAGAATCAATTGAACCCACGCCCTCAATTTCTTTCAACTTACCTTGTTTACGGTAAAATTCTTTCAAAGGAGACGTTTGATTGTAATACACTTTCAATCTATTTTCTATTGTTTCTCTATTATCATCCGATCTACCGGAAATCTGTCCTCTTTTCAATAATCTATCTATCAGCTCATTATCGTCCACTTCAAGACTAACAACTACCGATATTTGTTCATCATTTTTCATGAGCATTTCGTCCAAAGCCTCACCTTGAGCCAAGGTACGCGGGAAACCATCAAATATAAAACCGTTTCCCTCTTTATTTTTTTTAATTAATTCATTCAGAATTCCAATAACCACCTCATCAGGAACTAGTTTTCCATCAGACATATAACTTTCGGCAAGTTTTCCAAGTTCAGTACCTTCACTGATCTCAGCACGTAAAATATCACCTGTTGAAACATGTTTCAAATTATACTTTTCAGTCAAAAAAGTGCTTTGTGTACCTTTACCTGACCCAGGTGCACCAAAAATGATTAAATTGAGCATATTTATGATTTTATTAAAAAAGATTTTTCCGATACAAAGGTACACTTTTTCATCCGTTTTTTATGTTAGCATTCATCATTTTATTTAGTTAGTTACTAATTGAAAAGTCAAAAGAACTATTTACTTCTTAAAACGTTATAATATTTAAGCACACCCAAAACACTTTTAAATATGAATAAAGAAGAACTCAAACAAAAAGCCCAATCCATGCTTGCCGAACTAAATGAAAGCATTGATAAACTGGAATCAAAAGCTCAAGAAATTGGAGTTGACATAAAAGAAGAATATGCCGAACAAGTTGAAAACCTGAAAGGTTTGAAAGAAAACATTTCTCAGAAGATAAAAGATATTGACGATGTCTCAGACGACAAATGGGATACTGTCAAAGAAAGTACAAGTAATTTCTTTACATCCATAGGGAATTCATGGAAAGAAAACTATTCCAAAGTATCCGACGCTTTCAAGAAAAATAAAGACGAAGCTGAAGAAACTAAACCAGATTCAGATAAAGAAGATTTTATTATTTAATCCCCCTTTTCATTTAAAGTGCAAAGTAGTTAATAAATATAGTTAGTTTTTCGTATTTGCACTGATTATACATGTGTAGTTAACAAAAAAATGGCTCGTAGATACGAGCCATTTTTTGTTAACCATTTGAGGTACCTGGCAGATTCGAACTGCCGTTGACGGTTTTGCAGACCGCTACCTAGCCACTCGGTCAAGGTACCAAAATTTGAAACGGATGCAAAGATAGTACTTTTTTCTTACTAACGAAAGTGAATTTGATAATTCTTACAAACAATCTACAACTTAAGCGAATAATAATTGAAAAGCATCGCTTACTTTCCTTGCTGTTTTTATTTCAATTTTCACATTTGAGTTAAAGCCCCTCAAGTTATTAGCCGGAATAATAATACGTGAAAAACCAAGTTTTTCCGCTTCCTGAATTCGTTGTTCAATCCTGTTCACCGGGCGGATTTCACCAGACAAGCCAACCTCACCTGCCAAGCAAGTCTCTCTATCGATAGCAATATCCAAACTTGACGACAAAACAGCACTAATTACCGACAAATCCAGTCCCGGATCACTCACCCTCAAACCACCGGCAATATTGAGAAAGACATCTTTTTGTGACAACTTGAACCCCGCACGCTTTTCGAGTACAGCAAGTAACATATTCAGTCGCCGGTAATCAAAACCAGTAGAAGACCTTTGAGGAGTGCCATAAGCAGCAGTACTGACAAGCGCTTGTGTTTCAATCAAGAAAGGGCGCACACCTTCAATAGTAGCAGATATGGCTGCGCCACTCAACCCATCATGATTTTGCGTAAGCAGCAGTTCTGACGGATTTGTTACTTCACGCAAACCAGATTGATTCATTTCATAGATACCCAGTTCTGCTGTACTTCCATACCGATTTTTGATACCACGCAAAATGCGGTACATATAATGCTGATCCCCTTCAAATTGCAGCACCGTATCAACGATATGTTCCAGAATTTTTGGTCCCGCAATGCTTCCCTCTTTCGTAATATGTCCAATCAAAATCACGGGAACCCCAGATTGTTTTGCAAACTTTAGAATAGAAGCCGCGCATTCTCTCACCTGCGAAATACTTCCCGGCGAAGATTCCAATGAATCCATAAACATCGTTTGAATAGAGTCAATAATAACAAGTTGTGGATCTGTATTTTTTATATGTGTAAAAATACTATCCAGGTTTGTCTCACAAACAATTAAGCAATTATCATTCTCAACACCCACTCTATCGGCTCTGAGTTTCAACTGTCTCGCGCTTTCTTCACCTGAAACATACAAAGAACGAACCGTTTGCAATTTCAATATCGTTTGCAAGACCAGCGTAGATTTTCCTATTCCCGGTTCCCCGCCAATCAACACTACCGAAGCCGGAACCAGTCCCCCTCCCAGAACCCTGTTGAGTTCCTCGTCCTGCATATCAACACGTTCCTCCTCCTCTGACTTTATGTCATGCAGTGGTTGTGGAACACTTTTTATGCTGACAAACGAGCGAGTATCATCCTGTTTTGCAGCACCATCCTTACGCACCAATTCTTCTACAAAAGTACCCCATTCCCCACACGAAGAACATTTACCCATCCATTTGGGTGATTCGTTTCCGCAATTACTGCAAAAATATACCGATTTGAGTTTTGCCATTACTAATTTTATAAATATGAACAAATATACCATTTTTTTCATTCTTAAGCATAAAAACCATATTATAGAAATAACGAGCATAATTAAAAAATAAACCCTTATTTTTGCATATTCTAAAAAGCAAAGCATGTCAGAAATAATATCAATTATCTCCAAGTCGCTCAATATCACATTAAGAAATGTTGAGAACACCATAAAATTACTTGACGAAGGCGCAACCATTCCCTTTATCAGTAGATATAGAAAAGAAGTAACAGGAGGACTGGATGAAGTTCAAATAGGTCAGATCAATGAACAAAACGACAAACTCAACGAGTTGATAAAGCGTAAGGTATTCATATTGAAGTCCATATCTGAACAAGAAAAACTGACACCAGCATTGGAAAAGCAGATCTCAGATTGTTGGGATTCCATTCAACTCGAAGATATTTATCTGCCTTTCAAACCCAAGCGTCAGACCCGGGCCGAGATTGCCCGCAAAAAAGGATTGGAAGAATTGGCGAAATGGTTGATGTCTCAACAAAACGATTCACCAGAGCAAAAGGCTGCCCAATTTATTAACGAAGAAGTGACGGATGCAAAAGATGCTTTGAAAGGTGCTTGCGACATTATTGCCGAGTGGGTGAACGAAGACGCAAATGCCCGTAAGACCGTACGAAACATTTTTGCAAGAGAAGCAACAATAACATCCAAAGTAATTAAGGACAAAGAGAAAGAAGGAGAAAAATACGCCGACTATTTTGATTTCAGCGCCCCCTTATCGCGCTGTCCTTCTCATAGAATTCTTGCCATTCGTAGAGCAGAATCTGAAGGTATTTTACGTGTATCTATTTCACCTGATGACGAAAAATGCCTCGACAAGCTTGTTCCCCAATTTGCAAAAAACAATACAGAAGCAGCTGATTATGTAGAAGATGCGGTCACAGATGCCTATAAACGACTACTGAAACCCTCTATAGAAAACGAATTTGCCAATTCATCTAAAGCAAATGCCGACGAACAGGCTATTGCAGTATTTGCCGAAAACCTGCGTCAGCTCCTTTTAGCGCCCCCTTTGGGACAGCAACGTATTCTGGGAATCGATCCCGGCTACAGAACTGGTTGTAAACTAGTTTGCTTGGATGAACAAGGGAATCTGCTTCATAATGAAACGATTTACCCTCATCCGCCCCAGAACGAATTCACTAAATCCGCATCCAAAATTTCGAAGTTGGTCACCACTTATAATATTGACGCTATAGCCATTGGAAACGGGACTGCCAGTCGCGAGACAGAGCATTTCATCACCAATCTGCGCTATGAAAAGCCTGTAAAAGTTTTTGTGGTGAGCGAAAACGGAGCATCCATTTATTCAGCCTCAAAGATAGCACGCGACGAATTTCCGGAATATGATGTAACCGTTCGCGGTGCCATTTCCATCGGTCGCAGGTTAAGCGATCCACTGGCAGAGTTGGTGAAGATAGACCCAAAATCCATTGGAGTTGGTCAATATCAACACGATGTAGATCAGTCGATGCTCAAACGATCCCTCGACCAGACAATAGAGAGTTGCGTGAATCTGGTTGGCGTAAACCTCAATACAGCCAGCAAACATTTGCTTACCTATGTTTCCGGTTTGGGTGAATCTTTAGCACAAAACATTGTAAACTATCGCACCGAAAATGGAGCGTTTGAGTCTCGGAAAGAACTTAAGAAAGTTTCCAGGTTAGGAGAAAAGGCTTTTGAACAATGTGCCGGTTTTTTGCGCATTCCCAGTGCGGAAAACCCACTCGACAATTCCGCTGTTCATCCCGAAAGCTATCCAATAGTGACTAAAATGGCTAAAGATTTAGGCTGCACACTTCAGGATCTAATTGGTAACAAACAACTTATTCAGTCAATCAACATCGACAAGTATAAATCAGAGACAGTGGGACAAGAGACATTAAACGATATCTTACAAGAACTGGAAAAACCTGGTCGCGACCCACGTACAAAAGTGCAGGTACTGGAATTTGACCCCAACATAAGAACTATCAATGATGTAAAAGAAGGAATGGTTTTGCCCGGAATAGTAACCAATATCACCAATTTTGGCTGTTTTGTCGATTTTGGTATCAAGGAAAACGGACTTGTACATATTTCTGAACTTGCCGACCGCTTCGTTTCAAATCCCACAGAAGTTGTGTCTCTTCACCAATATGTGAAAGTAAGAGTTCTTTCAATTGATATGGAAAGAAAGCGTATTCAACTTTCTATGAAACAGACTGAATGATAATGGACTAATTATCGAAGCCTGAATTTCCACACAAGGTCCAAGCTGATCAAATGTTCATATTTGAATTTGACATCTGGTTTGATTTGCATGAAAGTAGGTCTGTAAATTAATCCGGTGTGGAAATGCTTCCCGAACTGATAATAGCCGTTTAGTACCAAACCTATCGACTGATTAATTTTTTCAGTCGACATACGTGTTGAAGGCTCATCTTCATAATTATTATTTTGAAAACTCCATTTATTCCATGCATAATTGAGTCCGTATCCCAACGAAATGCGATTTAATTTGTAATTATCCGTCAAACTAAAATAAGCAGAACTCATTAATTCATATTCACCAAAAATATCGACTGCCCCTATAACGGGTAAGAAAAAATCCATCACCCCACTTGCATTCAAACTGACAAATTTATTATCTTTATAAAAATAATCCAACCCAATAGATGTTCCCCAAAATCCGGTATTGAACTTAGGCGTTTCATTTTGAGGACGAAGATAAAAGCTGTTAACATACGGAAGAGAATAATTCAAATTAATCTGTCCTTTTTTCGTTGGATGTTTTTTTCGCCAAAAAGTTATTGGTTTTACGATAGAATCCGTAGAATTGGAACTCAGAAAAACCGATTCGCCATAATAAAAACGTTTCTCATTTGTCAAATCAATCAGATAACCGATTGGCGCTCCCGAAATCCATAACAGATTACCTAACAAAAAATGATTTGTTAAAGCAGGTTTTATTGCCAAATCCTTTTCTTTATTATCATTCAACAATTTCACCGGTAAGTAGTCCTTTGAGCCCGGCAACCGAATGTTGGCAGGCAAATCGTAAATACTATCTTTCACAAGAACCTTTGCATCAGGCACATCAGAATAAAAGCGAACAAAGTGATCAGGCTTATTCATGAGTGTAGAGCAAGAAGAAAGCACCATTCCGAAAAACAGCATCATTCCTAACGTTTGTGCGTGCTTTTTCATTTTCATGATAATCTATTAAAAAATATTCCTCAAAACCCAGTAACCAATAATGACAAAGATAACAATAAAACCCGCCCATTTACCAAAAAAGAATCGTTCAAGTCGCGAGTATTTTTCTTTTCCTCCAAAAAGGTCTAGATAGATTCCTAAAAAAATATATGGGATAGCAATAGGAACAATAGCATTTTGATTAAAAGCATCGCCTATGCGAAAGTGCAACAAATCATGAATGGCCCGTTGTGAGCCACATCCCGGGCATTCGAGTCCCGTTGTCATCAAGAACGGACATTTAGGAAAAAACAAGTAATCGGCAGGATCCAAAAAATAAAACACAAAAGCAACTGCCATAAGCACAAAACCTATGGCAGCTCCTATTCCAATTTTCTTTCGAGTTGATAATAACACACTGTACGGCTAATAATTATAGATACTTGCGCCACTGTCTGAAGGAATCATTTCTGTTGAAACTTCTCCATTCATTATTTTCACAGTAACATAAATCATATAAATCAAGCCAAGAACCAAAGCAATCAGTGTCCATAACTTAGCTGTCTTAGCCGATTTATTTGCCTCAACAAACTGACCATTATCGTATAAAGCATTCACTCTGGTTGCATACACAATTCCGATTATTGCCAAAGGAGAGCAGCACAAAATTGTCACAACAATTGATTGCCAAAGCCAGTTTGCAGGTCGCATAGGGGGGATATCGAATTGTTCTGTCTGTTTGACTTTGTAAGAATTTTCCGGTACAGGAGGTGGAATTCCTTCATTATCGTTTTTGTCTTGAGAGCTATAGCCCTCGTTTTCAGTATTTTGATATTCATCCATATTGTTATAATTTTAACATTGCTGTGTTAAAAGAGTTGGCAAACATATCCGTTAATCCCATAAAAGAACCTGCAAAAACTAGCACTAAAACAACAGTAAGTACAATAAGAACCAACCAGGCTATGGAAATCCAGAATGTGATTTTAGTCCATCTTCCGGCGGAATTTGAAGCTGCTTCAGCATTGGCAAAATCACCTCTATTATAATTTGACTCCACCTGAGCCGCATATACAATAGCAATAATTCCTAATAAACTGAGAATGCTTCCACAAAGAACAAAAGGAAGTATTGTCACTAAAATAGATTCTACTAACCAATTTCTTGGCACAGGAGGTTTTACCGAATAAGCTTGTTGCTGATAAGTCTGTTCTTGTGCTTGAGTTTCTTTTGGTTGAGGACTAGGGGGTTCTGTCTGGAACAGATATTGCAGTTCTGATACCTCTTCGGCCTTCTTCCACTCATTCATTCCCTGAGTCCACACCAGCGTATCATGTTTGATATGCTCTTGTCTTAATTCTTCCGGCGAAAACGTACCTTTTTGTTTTCCTTCGCCATCAATGTAGAAATACCTGTTCATAATTCAAGATTGTTAAAGATTAATTATAATCCTCAGGTGTCACTATAATGGTGCGTACCGGAGAACCTGTTGAGTCGCTATAAATATAATTGATTGTAACATTATTATCTTTGAAAACCTTTAGACTTTGGTCTGTTTTAAATGCCTTTTTTATATTGGATCCAAGTTCTATTTCCATGCTATCTAACAATGCCATAGGGTTTTTGGTGTTTTTTACAGTATAAAAATAAGTAAAGATATTATCATCTGAAACTGCAACACTGTCAAATTGTGTATATTGGTCGAGCTTGATAGGTGTGGACTGGTTCAGATTTTCTGCCATTTCATTAAGTTTCTTATTCAGGCGTTCTTTTTCTGAAGTACATTGAATCAACAACATACCTATAAAAACAATCAGCATATAAGTCGCAATTCTACGCATATAAACCAGTTAATATTCGTACAAATATAAACAAAAATATTGAGATATAAATAGATATATTAAAAATAACAAAAAGAATAGCAGCGTTTCTCACGATACACTGCTACCATTGTTAACCTTAAATCTAATACTATTATGAAAAAACCACATTGCAAATGTAAATAAGAAACTAAAACTATCCAAATAATTTCAATAAAAAATTAAATAATCTTTTTTTATTTCAAATTGAAAGCAATTCTAAATATTTGGTATACTCATGCCCGTTATTTTTCTATACAAGTCTAAAGCATAAACATCCGTCATTCCCGAGACATAGTCAACAACCGTTTGAAGTCGCCCGTAAACTGTGTCAGCAGCAATTTCATACTGTTCCGGAATACGTTCGAGCAGCAATTTAGAATAAGCATGGTGTGGATTTTCTATAGCTGTCACAAATTTATCCAGCAAAAAACCTATGATTCTGTAACCCGCCAATTCAATATCAAGCACCTCTTTAGCTCGATAAATATTCTTAACAGCAAAATCAGCGCAAACATCATAAGCAGTTCGCAATAAGTAAGGCACTTCATTTATCAAAGTACTGTTAAAAGTGCCTTCTAGTATCTTTTCCTCGTTTTCTATAAAAACATTTGCACATGCCTGCACTAACTCGCCAATAACGCTTGCCCTCAAATAAGAGATCTGCTCATTTATATCATCCACTTTTTCAAGCGTTTGCCTTCTTCTCTTCTGCTTTTCTTCATCAAAAAAGCCAAGCAATAGTTCCTTTGCTTTTTCTGTAGTAACCAAATGAAGTTTATGCGCATCTTCAATATCCATGATCTGATAACAGATGTCATCGGCTGCCTCAACAAGATAAACCAGCGGATAGCGCGCAAATTTAAGAGGATTTTCATGAATGCGAGTGATGCCAAGTTCTTTAGCAATGGTTTCATATTCAGCTTCTTCTGATTGAAAAAAGCCGAACTTGTTTTTCCCGGCGCTCAGTTCCGAAGAAAAAGGATATTTTACTATCGATGCCAATGTAGAGTAAGTCAGCGCAAAGCCGCCTTTTCGACGTCCTCTAAACTGATGCATCAACAAGCGGATGGCGTTTGCGTTACCTTCAAAATAAATGAAGTCCGACCACCGACTGCCTTCTTTTTCAACACGTTCACGATATTGACTCCCTGCTCCTTCAGAAAAGAAAGTTGAGATTGCCTTCTCACCCGAATGTCCAAAAGGAGGATTTCCCAAATCATGCGCCAGACAAGCAGTTGACACAATTGAAGCTATTTCATCCAAATGAGCAGGTAATTCAGGATATTTTTTGCGCAAAGCACTACCCACAATTTCACCCAAAGAACGACCCACACTTGAAACTTCCAAACTGTGCGTTAACCTGTTATGAACAAACACGCTTCCCGGAAGTGGAAAAACCTGCGTTTTATTTTGCAGTCTTCTGAATGGAGAACTGAATATCAGTCGGTCGTAATCTCTCTGATATTCAGTTCGCTGATGGTTGCGCATGTTATGGAATTGTTCCATGCCAAACCGTTTTGTAGTCAATAATTGTTGCCAGTTCATACTTTAATTCATAATACACAAAGATAAAGTAAATTTAGTTAAACACTGAATAATTTACCTAAAACGGCAAGTATTTCAATTTAGAACTGTTTTAAATAACGATAAAGTGATTAACTTTGCAAGCTAAACATAAAATTACTGTTCGTCTATGCGTCTTTCTGAATTAAAAACCGGGGAAAAAGCCTATATTGTAAAGATTAATGGGAGCGGTGCATTCAGAAAGCGAATCCTTGAAATGGGATTTGTAAGAGGTAAGAGAATAAAATCCATTCTCAATGCACCGCTTGAGGATCCTATAAAATACGGAATCATGGGTTATGAAGTGTCGCTTCGACGGAGCGAGGCTTCACGAATTGAGATTTCATTGTTGAAAGATGATTCACGCATCAAACAATGGAATAATTCGGACGTTGACTCAATTCCAAAAACAGAAAAAGTTGCCAATCTAGACAATATCATATATCCATTTAATAAGAACAATTCCAAAACAATTCATGTGGCATTGGTAGGGAATCCAAATGCAGGAAAGACTTCCATCTTTAATATTGCCTCGGGTGGACATGAACATGTGGGTAATTACGGTGGAGTGACGGTTGATTCAAAAGAGGGAACGCTTCATCACAACGGGTACACAATCAGGCTTATAGACTTACCCGGCACCTATTCCCTTTCTGCATACACCCCAGAAGAGTTATATGTTCGTCGTTATATAAAACAAGAGCGTCCGGATGTAATCATCAATGTGGTTGCGGCTTCTGCTATTGAACGAAATCTCTATCTGACAACAGAACTGATTGATATGCAGGTCCCGATGATTATCGCTCTGAACATGTACGACGAACTGCAAAAAAGCGGCGACGAGTTTGATTATCAGACGCTTTCAACTTTATTAAATGTTCCCATTATTCCAACTGTTGGTAAAAAGGGAACGGGCATTACTCAGATGCTTGATGAAGTGATCCGCATTTTTAAATCAGAAAACAATCATAAGAAAGAATATATTACCATTCCGTACGGCAGTGTATTGGAAAAGTCTATTGACGTTACGGAACGGATACTCCGAAAAGAGGACCTCACACATGTGCATTTTCCGCTCAGATATTTTGCTATAAAACTACTGGAGGGGGATAAAGAGACAGAGAAAACTATCCTTCATCTTTCTGATTATGATCAAATTATTTTCCAAAGGGACAAAGAACGCAATCATATTGAGCGCATGTTGCGTGAAGATCCGGAATCGGCATTCACAAACGCCCGCTACGGCTTTATTGCAGGTGGATTGAAAGAGACGTTCACAAAAAAAGAGAACAAAAAAGATATTACCGCAAGCATCGACAACATAGTAACACACAAATATTTAGGCTTTCCTATTTTCTTTTTATTTCTGTTTATCATGTTCGAAGCTACATTCCGACTGGGGGAATATCCTATGCTTTGGATTGAAAATTTGGTAGGACTTATTGGTAATTTGTTCCAAAACAATATGGCTGATGGCCCCCTCAAAGATCTTATTGTAGACGGAATCATTGGAGGTGTTGGGGGTGTTATAGTATTTTTGCCCAACATCGTAATTCTTTACCTTTTTATTTCTTTCATGGAGGATTCAGGCTATATGGCGCGTGCGGCATTTATCATGGACAAGCTAATGCACAATATAGGACTTCATGGCAAATCTTTTATCCCTCTCATCATGGGATTTGGCTGTAATGTACCTGCCATTATGTCCACCCGCACTATTGAAACCCGTGGCAGCAGGATGATCACCATGCTGATTGTACCATTTATGTCTTGTAGCGCGCGTCTCCCAGTGTACTTACTGTTTGTAGGTACTTTTTTTGCCAGACATCAAAGTCTTGTGTTAATAGGATTATACGCTACAGGTATATTAATTGCCGTTTTGACAGCATTACTTTTGCGCAAAACAGCCTTCAAAGAAGATGACACCCCTTTTGTGATGGAACTGCCACCATTTAGAATGCCGACAGTGAAATCTATTCTCATTCATATGTGGGATCGTTCAAAACAATACTTGAATAAAATGGGTTCTACCATTCTTATTGCCTCCATCGTCATTTGGTTCCTGGGATATTTCCCACGAAATACAGAACAGGGCAAGCATTTTGATCGGCAAATAGCACAAGTGGAATTGCAAGAGGTGGAAGAGTCTGCAAAACAACAGCAGATAACAGAATTAGAGCGACTTAAAACCACCTCTCAACAAGAAAGTTCATTTATCGGTATTATTGGTAAATCAATGGAACCTGTGATGCGTCCGTTGGGCTTCGACTGGAAAATATCCGTAAGTCTGTTATCAGGAATGGCTGCAAAAGAAATTGTGATCAGTACAATGGGCGTGATATATACAGGCGACAGTGATGATCACGAATCGCTCCAGAAGCGGATCAAGAAAGAAGTATACCCCGACGGATCATCGGTTTATACGCCATTGGTAGTCATCGCATTTCTTCTTTTTATACTCATCTATTTCCCTTGTGTAGCTACTATTGCTGCCATTAAAGAGGAATCAAAAACTTGGAAATGGGCACTGTTTAGTCTTTTCTACTCCACCGCATTAGCGTGGATAATTGCTTTTATTGTATTTCAAGTAGGCAGTCTATTTGCATAAACATCAACTTTATCACGACAAAAATGTTTAAAGAATTATGAATGTACAACTTATCATTATTATACTGATCGGAATTGCAGTAGCTGCAAGATTAGGATATGGCATATATAGATTCTTTTTTGTGAAGAGCGATAACCCTTACTGCGGAAGCTGTTCCGGATGCGACATATCTTCTAAAAATATCAATTCGAAACATACTCAGCAAATCAAATAATAATAACCTAAAATTTCCACACTCGCTTCCAAACCAATCGCGACTTTTCTCGCACCATGGTCTCACCCTCCTCTCACCATGGTCTCACTATGCTCTCACTAACCAACCACAATTCTCACATCCATTTTTATCAATTATTCAATTTATTTACAAACATTAAACCAAAAAACAAGCGACTTTTCATTTTTTGGCGTTAATTTTGTAGTTAATATTGTGCATTTTAGGCGCATTCCTGCTTTCAGGTAATCAAATCACGCAATTTAAGTTAATGGATTTTACAATTCAACAAAATTATCACATAGGCATTGATGTAGGCTCAACAACACTAAAGTTAGTGGTGATGAACCTACAACTTGACATTATATATAAAAATTATCGACGTCATAAAGCTAAGATAAACGAAGTGCTGACGGACGAGTTTCAAAAGATTAACGAACTATTTCACGATACTTTTTTCAGTATTCATATAACAGGTTCTGCAGGAATTGGCATCTCCAAACGAACAAATATCCCGTTTATTCAAGAGGTGGTTGCTTCTGTCAATGCGGTTAATTACAAGCATTCAGCAGTAAAAACCATGATAGATATTGGCGGTGAAGACGCAAAAATTGTGCTCTTTGAAGAGAACCGACAACCGGAAATTCGTATGAATGGCAGTTGCGCAGGCGGCACTGGAGCTTATATTGACCAAATGGCCGATTTGCTCAATATTTCTGTTTCAGAATTGGCAACGCAAGCAGAGAACAGCACACAAATATATCCAATTGCATCGAGATGCGGTGTTTTTGCAAAAACCGATGTACAAAACCTTATTGCACGAAATATCAAGGTGCCTGATATTGCCGTATCTATTTTCTATTCGGTTGCTTTACAGACTCTTACAACTTTAGGACACGGCAGCAAAATTGAGCCCAACGTGATGCTTATTGGCGGTCCCCTCACTTATATTCCCTCGTTGAGACAATCTTTTCAAAAGATTCTAAATCTGGAGGAAAATGATTTCGTCCTCCCTGAGAACAGTCAGTATTACCCTGCAATTGGTTGTGCGATTGCCGATGAAGAGGCGACGAGCATTTTCACGCTGCCTCAGATTCTTTCTGAATTAGAGGAAGAAGGACAGTTTGAAAGTGACGAAATCATGCCGGTACTTTTTGAAAACGACGAAGCTTACTCTATCTGGAAGATGAACCGCAAAATCAAACACGTTCAAACATCAGAGATTGGTGAAGAAAAAGAGCTTAAGTGCTTTATGGGAATCGATTCCGGATCCACCACCACAAAAATATTGATTATTGATTCACACGCCAATTGCGTGTTCAAATATTATGCTCCTAACGAAGGTAATCCGTTGCGAAAAACCGCCGAAGGACTAAACGAATTCTTTGCCTTGGCAGAACAAAAAGGTGTTCATCCCGAATTTATCTCCTCTGCCGCCACCGGTTACGGCGAAGATCTTATCAAATCGGCGCTGGGTTTGGATTACGGTATCGTGGAAACAATGGCGCATCTTAAAGGTGCGCAATATGTTGACCCTAACGTATCGTTTATCCTCGACATTGGTGGACAGGATATGAAATCGATCTTCACAAAGAACGGCGTCATCTCAAAAGTAGAGCTGAACGAGGCTTGTTCCTCTGGTTGCGGTTCGTTTCTGCAGACCTTCGCCTCAACGGTCGACATCCAGATAGAAGACTTTGCCCGGATAGCCTGTAGAGCCAAATACCCATATGATTTGGGTACGCGATGCACAGTGTTCATGAACTCAAAAGTTAAACAAGCCCTCAGCGAGAATGCCAAGCTTGAAGATATATCTGCGGGATTGGCTTATTCAGTTGTACGGAACTGCTTGTTCAAAGTACTGAAGATAAACAATCTAAATGAGCTGGGAGATAATATCGTTGTCCAGGGAGGCACTTTCAAAAACGATGCTGTTTTTCGTGCTCTCGAACTACTATCCGACAAGAAAGTAAGTAGTACCGACATGCCTGAGATGATGGGTGCGTTGGGAGCTGCTTTGTATGCACAAACCATGTGGCAAACAGAACAAAAGGGCACCCTCTTCACCGGCATTGAATCACTGCCCAATCCGGATAACATACAACAACGTGAACTGAATTGTAAAGGTTGTACTAATCAATGCAAGGTATTGAAGTTCAGCTTTGAGAATGGGAACATCAGTTACGCCGGTAACAAATGCGAAAAGATATTCTACAATAAAGAATCAGCCGCTCAAAAAGGATACAATGCATTCGAAGTAAAGAATAGTATCCTCTTTGACAAGGAATTAAAGCATCACGAAAATGCCGTTAACATTGGCATTCCACGGGTACTCAATATGTTCGAGAACTATCCGTTCTGGAGCACACTCCTTAACGAATGCGGCTTCAACATCACCTTGTCGCCCGAATCCACCTACAAACTTTATCAAAAAGGAGTTGGCAGTGTGATGTCAGAAAACATCTGTTTTCCGGCAAAACTGGTACATGGCCATGTTCATTCACTCATAGAACAGAAAGTTGATAGAATCTTTCTTCCTTTGGTTGTGAAAGAAGAAAAAGAGCAGAAAGGTCACAATAATTCCTTTAACTGTCCCATTGTCAGCGGTTATTCTGAAGTAATCAAAAGTTCGATGAATCCCGAGGGAGAACACAATATTCCTTTGGATAAACCTGTTATTGTTTTTACCGACAAAACAGCATTGCGAAAAGGTTGTTACAGATATCTTTCATCGTTGGGAGTTTCAAGAAAGGTATTTGACGAAGCTTTCAAACTTGCACTTGAAGCACGCAAATGTGTGACAGATATCTTGGTGAATGAACAGAAGGAGAAATTTGAGAAAGCAGCTAAAGCAGGTGAACTTTGCTTTGCGATTGCCGGAAGACCCTATCATTCAGATCCGTTGATACATCAAAAAGTAGGACAAATATTGTCCGATCTGGGAGCCCATGCATTTACCGATGATATTTTCCGCAACGAAGAGAGCAGTCGGTATAAAGACCTCAACATTGTTACACAATGGTCGTATCCAAACCGCGTGATCCAGTCGGCATTGAAGGTTTCAGAGATGCCCACGAATGTACAGATGGTGCAGATGAATTCATTTGGTTGCGGGCCCGATTCATTCTTTTTAGATGAAGCCCGTGAAATACTTGAATGTGGAGGCAAAACCCACACCGTGATTCGTATAGATGAGATTGCCAGTCCCGGCTCTATCCGATTAAGACTGCGCTCACTTATCGAGTCAATCCACGCATCTAAAGATGAACAAAAGGATTCCAAAGCCCCATTTGACGGTTATCAACGGTTCTATAATAAAAGCGACCGACAGAAAACGATTATTGCGCCCTGGTTCTCAGACTACTTCTCTCCCTTTGTGCCCGCGCTGGGTGAAGTAGCCGGTTATCGGATTGTTAATCTACCCATCTCTACGAAAGAGACAGCCGAACTTGGACTTAAATATGGTCATAACGAAGTATGCTACCCTTCCACATTGGTATTAGGTGACATAATAAACGCCTTCCAATCAGGGAACTACGATCCGGAAGATACAGTGGTAGCCATCACACAAACAGGAGGACAATGCCGTGCTACAAACTATTTGGCACAAATAAAGTCGGGTCTTTCAATGGCAGGCTATTCCAATGTCCCTATTGTTGCAATAGGATCGACCATTCAGCACAATCAAAAAGAGTTCAGCTTCAACATCTGGAAGATGTTAGATATAATAGTCTGCACCGTTGACTATTCCGATGCATTGCAAGAAATGTACAACTCCACGAAAGTCAGGGAGATAAACAAAGGCGATTGCGACAGACTTGTCAAGAAGTACATAGAAAAAGCAGACATTATTATACGCCGCAAAAAAACCAAAGAACTACTTCGATTGTTAGAAGAAACGATTCAAGATTTCAATCAAGTAGAAATAGACGACGAAGAATATACCCAAGTCGGCATTGTGGGTGAGATATATGTTAAATACAACAGTTTCTCACAAGGTAATGTATCCAACTGGTTGAGAGATCAGAAGATAGAGATTGTGACTCCCGGCATAATGAGTTTTCTTTCCGAGCGAATCATCAACAATCCCGTTAATGAAAGCAACTACATGCGCAAAGGCAGTTGGATTTCGAACCGCCTCACCCCTTTGGTAGAATCATATGTAGATCACTGGAATGGCCAGGTAGATACGCGGATGAACAAGTTCCGTTTTCGGAGGAAACGCACGTCGATTCATACGCTTGCCGACCTTGCTTCAAACGTGCTTAATTTAGCGAATCAATTTGGCGAAAGTTGGGCATTGGCCGGTGAGATCTCAAATATGGCAAAAGAAGGAATCGACAGAGTAGTCTGCATACAACCATTCGGCTGTATTGCCAACCATGTCATAGCCAAAGGAGTAGAGAAAAGATTGAAAGAACTCTATCCCAACCTCAACCTTCTGTTTTTGGATGTTGATGGCGGTACAGCACCTGTAAATTTGCAAAACCGACTTCATTTTCTTATCCCGAAAAAGACAAACGAATCCTTTAATACAAAGCGTATTATCGGTCTATCTCCTTCAGCCACGAAGTATGTGAAGAAGGTCTCTATTAATGAAATTAATTAACAACTTATGTTGAGAAACAAAGATGGTTATTTTTTAGTAACTTTGCACCCGATTTATGAGTAAGGCAAGTGTTTTAAGTAGTAGTGCAAGCGATCCCCATTTATTAGGTACAGGCGACATCAAGAAACTATTGTTACAATATTCATTACCGGCAATTACCGGTATGATTGTCACCGCTTTGTACCATATTATAGACAGCATATTTGTAGGTCATGGAATTGGTTCTCTAGCCATATCAGCCATGGCCGCCACATTTCCGATAATGAATATTATGGCCGCCTTTTCAACGCTGATTGGTGTTGGAGGAGCCACACTCACCTCTATCCGTTTAGGCAAAAAAGACGAAGAAGGAGCCGCCTCCATATTGGGTCATGTAGCTTTTCTAAATACCATCAACTCCGTCATACTAAGCGGCATAACCATTATATTTCTTGATCCCATACTTCGGATGTTTGGGGCGAGCGACACCCTGTTGCCCTATGCACGCGACTTCATGGAAGTCATCCTTATTGGCTTCCCCATAAGTTTTGTTTTTCTTGGGTTGAACAACATTTTGCGAGTGAGCGGATATCCAAAGAAAGCCATGCTGTCATCTTTTTTGACCGTTGCCATCAACATAGTTTTAGCTCCCCTCTTCATCTTTGGCTTTAAATGGGGAATGAAAGGAACAGCCCTTGCTACCGTTATTTCACAATTTGCCGGACTCATTTGGGTACTATGGCATTTTCTCGATAAAAAGAATTTCATCCATTTCACAAAAGGATTCAAATTCTCATTAAGCACTGTCAAGCAGATGCTTGCAATCGGTCTTTCTCCATTTCTAATGAATATGGCCTCCAGTTTGGTAGTATCAATTATCAACCTAAGTTTGATGCGCTATGGAGGCGACTTAGCAATTGGAGCATACGGAATTATCAACCGAATTATAACATTGTTTTTGATGATTGTTGTTGGAATAACTATGGGCATGCAACCAGTAGCAGGCTATAATTACGGAGCGAAAAAAATGGATCGCGCATTTTCCGTGCTCAAATATTCTCTAATAGGCGGAGTAGCGATAACCACATTTGGGTTTCTTCTTTCCGAACTATTTCCCAGGACCATTGTCAGCATGTTCACCACCGATCAGGAGCTAATAGATATATCCGTTAAAGGATTGAGGTTAAGTCTTGCCGTATTCCCGTTAGTAGGCGCTCAAATTGTAATAAGCAATTTCTTTCAGACCGTAGGCAAGCCAAAGATTTCAATATTCCTGTCACTCACACGTCAGCTCATATTCCTGATACCGTTCCTATTTATTTTGCCTAAGCATTTTGGAGTAGCAGGAGTATTTAGTAGTATGCCCAGCGCCGACTTACTTGCATTTATTGTTTCGACATCAACTTTATTTTACCAATTAAATAAGGTAAAAAGAGAATACAATTTGAAAGGGAAAGCAAAGACATAATGTGATGGGATGAAAATAAGAAGAGAAACAGAATTAAACAGAGATGGCAGAATGTTAATATTTTAACACTCTGCCATTCCGGTTTAATTTGAATTTATGAATATCTTATATTAAATGAGTCCTTTAAAATTTAACTTTTCGATTGCGGACCATGCTTCATCAGGTTTCAGACCTTGTCCTTCCACGCTTACAATAAACCTGTCTTCCAAAACAACCTGAATGGTGCTACGGTTTTCTGATTTATAATACGTTTCATACGCAAGATTTCCACCTCTTTTTACCACTTTCTCTGTTCTATCGTCCGATTCCGAAGACATATTCTTTAGCGTTTCCATCATAAGAACCTGACTAGAATAAAAATTTGATCCTACCTCACCAGCCCCATCGATAATGGTTATCGTGACCGATTTATCTTTTGCCTCGTTCTCAAAGCGCAAATCCCCCTGACTAGTTCCTATTGCAGAAGAAACGCTGTATGAAGCCCTTTTCATACCATTTAACTCTTGGGGCATCCATCCTGTCATTTTATCATTAGTGAAGGGTGTAATTTTTTTAAGTTCTTCTACCCTTTTCGAATTTTCTTTCGTGGCTTCTTCAAGGTCATCCATATTTTTAACGATATTGCCGATATCACTAGCCTGTTCTTTTGCTTCTTTTAATTTTTTACCCGGTCCACTGTTGCAAGAAACGCCTACCAAAGTTAAAAGAATGATTGTCAGTAAACCAATTAATTTCTTCATATTGCGTAAAGTTTTTTTCGATTAATAAATGGTTTTGTAATCAAATAGTTTTAAACCAATCTGCATATTGTTTACCTAAGAACGGCACCGGTTTTTCTATTCCCTTAACAGCATTCATTATTCCAACAATCCACATATAAAGAAGTACTAAAAGACCTAACACACTAATAACCCATCCCAACACAGGAATGACGTTTATAAAACTAAGAACTAAAGAAGTAAGCACCAATCCCAGCGATTGACGAATATGGTAACTTGCAAATGGTTCTTTTTTTTCATTATTCATCACAAAAGCAATGATCAGTCCTATAAAAGTGATATACGCGATAATTGCAGTACTGTTTTTTTCTTTAACTGCTGGTTCTTCAATGATTGTTTTTTCTTCTGTTTCCATAATTTTTTGATCGTTAAATTGGTAATTATTTAATTAACTTGTGTATTTAGGACTGTTTATATGGCTGAATATTAAAAATTTAGCAATATCAAAAATAGCTGTAAACACAAAATAAATAATACACTATTTTATAATTGGTATAAATTATTAAACAAATGGATAATTTTTCTATATTTGTGGAAATTATGTAATTGAAACGTTTTTTATAACGAATTGATTCTCTTTACATTTTAAACTAAAAAAAGGGAAAATGATAACTTCAATTATTATTGACGACGAAATAAATGCCCAGAAAACACTATTCAAGAAATTGTCAGAATTTCAGGAGCGGATATCCGTTGTTGCCCAGTTTTCGAATGCAGAAAGCGCGATTGAATTTTTAAAAAGCAACATTGTTGATGTTGTTTTTTTAGACATTGAAATGCCAGAAATGGATGGTCTGGAATTTCTATCATCATTCAGTCAGCGAGGATTTTTGGTAGTCTTTATATCGGAATCCGGAAATTATGCCATTAACGCCATAAAAATGGAGGCAGTCTATTATCTTCTGAAACCTACTGATAACAGCGAGCTTGACGCATGTCTTACCAGAATTGAAAAGATATTACACAAACTACATTACGCAGCCAAACTAGAAGATATTATTATTAAACAGAACTGTTTTAAAGAATTACCTCTCAAAATTAAGCTACTTCAAGATGGAAAACTCGTTTTTTACAAACCAGAAGAAATTCTTTACAGCGAAGGCGATGGTAGTTATTCGTGGGTCTATTTTAACAAGAATAAGCGTGTATTAATCACAAAAAATCTCAAGCAATTAGAAGAAGATCTACCAGAACCGATTTTCTACAGAGTGCATAATTCCTATATCATCAATCTAAACAAAATCATATCTTATAATAAAAACGAAGGCGTTGTAGTGCTTGAGAATGATATTGTTATCCCTGTTTCGCGTCAAAAAAGGATGAACATACTTTCTAAAATCTGAAAAGAGCTTTTAAAAAAGGAGTTACATTTGACACGTAACCCCCTAAATTCTTGACCAATATCTATTTCTTTTTTATTGTTATTATCCAGTAATTGCCTTCATTTTCGAGAGAGCAAGTAGCTCCCATATAATTAGCAATTTCAGACCATATATTCTGACAACAAATATATAAATCTTCTTTTGTGAAATCTAAGATACTATTAGCATTTGGGGGAAGAAATTTAGCTTGGAAAGTTGTTTCATTTCTTTGCAACACTTCAACATAAGTCGACATTATTTGAAGCCCCCATATAAAGCCATTAGCTAACCCATCAAATCCTTTTGTTTTATCCCATGTTTCTGCAAATCTTGCACCCATCATTCTTCCAAGTTCTGCGGGAGTAGTTCCGACCTTATTAAAATACTCAAGGTCAAAGAACAGAAGATTCCATCCATGTTGTATTGCGAATCCAGCTTTAGCAATGGTTGGCATATTATCGGTTTGATATTTCTTATCAATATTTTGATTAAAGATAAGGGGGAAATTTTGGCTAGGAATCCATTTTTTAATTTTCCAACTACCATTATTTTGTTCCAGAAGAAAAACCCCCACATTATCAGTGACACGAATTTGTCCTAACCGGTTTGTCGTTTCCAAGTATCTTGTTGACACCATTGCAGCGTTAGGTCCCATAACATCAGATAAAATCCACTGAACATCAATTTTTTCGCTTGTCATATCCGTTTTGTTTTTATCCAAAATCGGTTTCATTGTCTCAAGTAGAGGTTGAACGTTTCTGTTAAGCCAAATCACATGAGCATCTTTTGCGTACATATTTGGAATAGCATCCCACTGTTTTTCTTCAAATAAATTGAAATATCCAATCACAAAATCTTCTGCAGACTTCTGCAGATTTTCCTGACTGAAGACAAGTGTAGGAAGCAAAACTATAAATAAGAAAAATAATTTTTTCATTAGCGTGCGTTTTAAAAAACAACAAATGTATTTCTAACAACAAACTTAAGGACGGTCGTTCTATTTATTATTATAGACGGAGCCGTCAAATAGAACTGGTGGTTTCATAAAAATTCTTATAATTAATTATGGATAATTCTATGTTATAAACAACTAATGAATTGATTGGTTTTCGAACCCCTCAATTATTTTACTGTAAGTGTTATAAACGAACCTCATTCATGTAAAACAAATAAATGAGCTCCATCAAAAAAGTCGGCCTCGACAAAAGCGAAATGAAAACTTTTATTTGTTCCTACAGGTCGACCAAACAACCTGCAGTTATTTTTTGAAGTAACAAGTAGCTACTTTACTTACTAAGTTCTTCTAATAGTATTTTCCTAATCCCCCTAAAATGTTCAACAGAATTATTGTACTTATCAAACGACAAAATCGCTTTATCAGCTAATTCTTTTGCTTTTGTCGGATTCTTTTCCTTTAACATTTTCAGTAATTCGTAATCCGTTATTCCATCCCTTATTGCATGTAAACGAATAGAAGAATATAATTTTCGATATCCAGGATAAAGAACAAAAGCATCTCCACCATTCCATCCTTCTTTTAAATTAGTAGTTTCCTGAAAAGGATTTGTAGCCGAGAGCCAATGATTAGTAGCCCAATGCAGATAACCAACTGAATTATATTTAAAATTTATCCAATGCAATAATCGAGGTTGGATCAGGGGTAATTGAATAAAACGGTTAGCATATTCTCCCTGCGGACCAGTACACGTATAAAACCATACCTCTGTTCCCCTATTAATGAGATCTTCAAAATACGGGTAACTATTATGAAAAATCCCTAAGATAGGAGTCCAAATATCAATATAAGAGCTCAACTCTTCAGCAGCATAAGTCGCCTCGATGATTTTCACATCTGGCATATACATTCTTATCATATTACTAATTTGCTTATAAGAATCCGCGTTCACGCTTATTGGCTCATCAGCAATATGTTGCATATATTTGTAATACCAACCTTTTTCTATTAAATGCTCTTTTAATGCCGGTAGAAACTGAGAATAAAAATTAGATACTCGTGAATCACTCATCGGATAATAACGAATTGTATTTGTTTTCCCTGAAACCTCCGGTACTTTTACAAGGAAAGGACTCTCCCAATTTCCAGATCTAATAGCCACGTGTCCACCTTCAATTCTTGCAATTGTTCTCGCCTTTTGAAAAAGATTTATTTGTTTATCGAAATTAGAAAAGTCGAAGCTATATCTCCCATTTTCCGTTTTATATGAAGTTTCTTCAACAGGATTTATAAAATGCACATTGAATTTATATTCCCAAGCAACATCTGCAAACTGTTTTACCAAATTCCAATATAAAACAGAGTATTTTTTTACGTTAATTTCATTGTTCATATAAGCTAATATATTACTGTCGAAATAGTTCCAATTACTAACCATTAATGATGTTTTGTTAATAACCGGAGGATAAACACGAATAATAAAAGTCTTTTTCAATTCCTCATCATTATTGTCAATTTGTCCGTCAAGTGTAAACTGACCTTTGTAAATCCCCGGAACGATATTTTCAGGAATCGGGATAGTAATCCAAAACGGTTGATTTTTAGCATAGTCGTGCCCTTGTTCTCCAATAGGAAAAAGAACATCAGGATATTTATTTGAAGGTGAAGATAAAATAACGCTAGAAGGTTTTTCAAACTTATTAGTAGCCCCCACGTATCCGACCCAATTGATATTACTTTTCAAATTCGTTGCAGTATTATTTTCGGAGAAAATACGGACATTCATTTGAGGATTTACTATCTTATCGAATGATTTTACCAGTAGTTGAACAGTAGCCACTTCACCTCTTGCCACACGAATTGTGTCCTGGTTATCGGTAAAGTCATTTTGCTCAAGCAGAATTTTCTCTAAAGGATCAATTTGGTATATAGAAACCAACGATTTCTGAGACGATTGTTCTTTTGATGTTTCAGGTTCATTACAATACGACAGAAACACAGAAGGGCTGAATAACAAGACAAATAATAGATTGAATAAAAGCATAATTTTAAATTGAATTTGTGTTAAATAATGTAAATACCGGTTGAGCATTCAAAATTAAGCCTAATTTCTACAAAATAAAAGAGAAATCATGACGAAAAATCCGGAAACGGAGTTAATTAGTTGATGAAGAAAGGTTTATTATTCGAATAATTAAACTATATTTGTAGAGATAACTTTAAATTAATGAAAACTATGAGCAGAGGATTTGTAAAAGAAGGAGATCAGGAAGAAATTCCTTTAGTACCACCTAGAGCTTATTTACCAGAAGGTGTAACAAACTATGTAACCCAAGTGGGCATGGATGAGTTATTGGTCGAAAGACAGAAGTTAATTGATGAAAAAGAATGTCTGACCAGTACTAATGAAAATGAGAAACGAATAGCTTTGAACGATATTAATGCAAGATTAAATCTATTGAACAACAGAATTGATACAGCCCAAATAGTTAATATTGATGAGCAGTCGCCTAATGAAATAATGTTTGGAGCATTGGTAACTTTGAAATTAGAATCAACTAAAAAAATTAAAACATTTCAAATAGTAGGCGTTGATGAAGCAGATGTTTCGAAAGGAAAAATCTCTTTTCTCTCACCTTTAGCAAATGCATTGATAAATAAAAAAATTGGAGACAAAGCTGTATTAAAACGACCCAAGAAAGATATAGTTTATGAAATTTTGAGCATAACCTATGTTTAAGATCAGACTAAAAAAGATAGATTAATTAATAGTAAAGCCCTAATTTAATTCACAGCAATATTTAGAGAGTTTCAAATTGTATTATAATACAAAAAAGCCCCTCTAAGATTTCTCTAAAGGAGCTTTTAGTGCGGCTGAAGGGACTCGAACCCCCACGACGTTAGTCACTAGATCCTAAGTCTAGCGCGGCTACCAATTACGCCACAGCCGCAAAAATGGACTGCAAAGATACAATTTATTTTTAATAAAAAGTATTTTTTCAATAAAGTTTCTGCTTTCTATTGATTAAATGTCTTGTTAACAGTCTGTTCAATTATTTCGGGATAATATTGATATTCCAAGGTGTGGACGTTTTGTGCAACATCTTCGAATGTTTGTCCCGTTTCAACAGGGCATTTAGCTTGAAAGATGATTTGCCCTTCGTCATAGTGTTCATTGACATAATGTATTGTTATTCCTGATTGAGTTTCACCCGCTTCAACCACTGCTTTGTGTACATGATCTCCATACATTCCTTTTCCTCCGAATTTTGGCAGTAATGCCGGATGTATATTTATTATTTTATTTGGATATTCGTTCAATATTGGAGTAGACAATTTAATCATAAAACCAGCTAGTACAATAAAATCAACTTTATATTGTTTCAAAGTTCGCAAAATGGGATTACCTTTGTCAAATTCATATTTCGAAAAGGTATATGATGGTATTTCATGATTTTCTGCGCGTTGATGTACGTATGCGTTCTGTTTATTTGAAAGAACGACAACTACATTAATATTGTTGTTTGCCGAAAAATGGCGGATAATATTTTCCGCGTTTGTACCATTGCCTGAAGCTAAAATTGCTAAATTAATCATATATAAAAGCCGTTTATTGCACACAAAAAGGTAAAATGTGCATTTTTTTTGAATTTAATGCCTAAAAATTTAGGTGATTAAAAAAATATTACTTTACTTTGCAATCGCAAAATTAATAATAAATTCTTAATTAATAATTTAACATCAAAAGTTATGTCAGAAGTAGCAGAAAGAGTAAAATCGATTATCGTTGATAAATTAGGCGTTGAAGAAGCAGAGGTAACAGAAACAGCTAGCTTCCAAAACGATTTAGGAGCCGATTCTCTTGATACGGTTGAGTTGATCATGGAATTCGAAAAAGAATTCAACATCTCTATTCCTGATGATCAAGCCGAAAAAATCTCTACAGTAGGCGATGCAGTTTCTTATATAGAAGAGCATTCTAAATAAATTCTATATTAATAGATTTATGGAATTAAAAAGAGTAGTAGTAACAGGTCTTGGCGCTATGACACCGTTAGGTCATGATGTACCTTCCACATGGGAGAATATTTTGGCTGGTAAAAGTGGCGCAGGACCTATTACTCTTTTCGATGCCTCTCAATTTAAGACCCAGTTTGCATGCGAGGTTAAAGATTTTGATCCTACCAAATATATTGAAAAGAAAGATGTTAGGAAATACGACCGATATGCTCAATTAGCAATGGCCGCAGCAGATGAAGCTATGTCTGACTCGAAACTGGATCTCGAAGTAGAGGATTGTGATCGGATTGGCGTAGTGTTTGCATCAGGTATCGGTGGTATTAAAACATTTGAAGAAGAAGTATCAGGTTATTACCTGGAAAAGGACAAAGGCCCTCGATTCAACCCGTTTTTTATCCCGAAAATGATTTCAGATATTGCCGCAGGACATATTGCGATTAAATATGGTTTTCACGGACCTAATTTTGCGACCGTGTCTGCTTGCGCTTCATCTACTCATGCTATTGGGGAAGCGTTTAACTTAATTCGCTTGGGCAAAGCAAATGTGATTTTCGCAGGTGGTGCAGAGGCAACAATTTGTCCATCATCAGTGGGAGGATTTAATGCTTTACACGCATTATCTACTCGCAACGATTCACCTGAAACAGCTTCAAGACCTTTTACTGCAAGTCGCGACGGCTTTGTGATTGGAGAAGGAGCTGCAACACTTGTTTTGGAAGAAATGGATCATGCAATTGCAAGAGGAGCTCATATTTATGCGGAAGTTGTTGGTGAAGGTATGTCTGCCGACGCATATCACATGACAGCATCTCATCCTGATGGATTGGGAGCTAAGCTAGTGATGAAAAATGCATTAAATGATGCAAATATGAAACCTGAAGAAATTGATTATATCAATGTTCACGGTACATCGACATCAGTAGGTGATTCTTCTGAAGTGAAAGCTATTCAGGCTGTCTTCGGAGAACATGCATATGATCTTAATATCAGCTCAACCAAATCGATGACAGGTCATCTTTTAGGAGCGACAGGAGCTATGGAGGCAATCTTCTGTATTTTAGCTATTAGAGATCAAATCGTACCTCCAACTATCAACTTCTCAGAAGATGATAAAGACCCGGAAATAGATTATAATCTTAATTTCACATTCAACAAAGCTCAAAATAAAAAGATACGAGCTGCGTTATCTAATACTTTTGGCTTTGGTGGACACAATTCAAGTGTTATACTTAAGCAATTCAACAAATAGTGTGAGAAAATTAATAAAGAGGATTAAGGCCTTTCCAAATAAAGGAAAGGAACCTTACCTCTCTTTCGCAAATATAGTCGGTTTCACACCCGACCGCATCGATCTATATAAGGAAGCTGTAATCCATAGATCATCATCAATCCGGACCCCATCAGGTAAGTGGATAAATAACGAACGTCTTGAATTTTTAGGTGATGCCGTACTTGATTGCATTGTTGGAGATATTCTCTTCAAGCGATTTCTTGATAAGAAAGAAGGTTTTCTTACGAGTATGCGTTCACGTATTGTTCAACGAGAAACATTGAATAAACTGGCCGTAGAACTGGGATTGGATAAACTTATTGTTTCCTCAACACGTAATTTGGCACACAATACGAACATTTACGGGGATGCATTGGAAGCACTTATTGGCGCAATTTATCTTGATCAGGGATACAGAGTGGCTAAAGGTTTTGTCTTCGAAAAACTCATCAAACAACATCTGAATATTGAATCGGTCATCAAAACTGAGGTAGATTTTAAGTCACGTTTGATTGAATGGGGACAAAAAAATAAAGTGGAGGTCAAATTCGAAGTGATGGAATCTTCTTTTGATGAGCAGAACAACCCAATGTTTGAATCGCATGTAATTGTGGGTGGTGAGGATATTGGTGCAGGAAATGGTTACTCAAAAAAAGAATCTCATCAAATGGCAGCAAAAGAGGGATTGGAAAATATCAGAAGGGATAAGAAACTACAGGAGCGTCTATTGGATACTTCAAAAAAAGAATTCTCCGAACTACAGCCTGAACAAGATCAAAATATTGACCAACAGGATTTGTAATCCGAAGGACGCTGATTTTCTATACCGTTTAGGAAATTTTATATTCCAAATGAAATACCCATGCTTTTCCCTTGAACAACTAGCGGTGTTTCGGGAGTTACAAGTTTAAGCTTGCCTGCCACTTCTTTTAGTGGAACATCGGTGATTTTTCCATCTACTCTTGCAACCATTCGACTAAAAATCCCTTCGTGAATAAGATAGGCTGCTCTACCACCAAAGAGAGTGCCCAAAGTCCTATCAAAAGGAGAAGGAGAACCACCTCTCTGGACATATCCAAGTACGGTTTCGCGTGTCTCAAATCCCGAACGTTTAGCAATCTCATTAGCAAAATAGATAGCAGCCCTTTCATTACTGTTCTTTATTTCTATTCCTTCGGCAACAGCCACAATCGAATAAGCTTTACCCTCTTCCATACGATGTTTTATCTTATCTATCACAACATCCATGTCATAACCTAATTCGGGTAAAATAATGATGTCCGCTCCGGAAGCCATTCCCGCATATAAAGTAATCCAACCAGCATGATGACCCATCATTTCAATTACCATTACCCGGCGGTGTGAACTAGCTGTTGAATGAAGACGGTCAATTGCTTCTGTAGCAATATTAACAGCCGTATCAAAACCAAATGTAATGTCAGTTCCATAAACATCGTTATCGATAGTTTTTGGTATTCCAATTACGTTCAGCCCCAGTTCTGAAAGCATATATGCTGTTTTTTGAGTTCCATTTCCTCCAATGCATACTAAACAATCGAGCCCCAATTCGTGATAGCATTGTTTAATTTGCATTTGATCTTTAGCATCCGGTGAGGTTATCAATTTCCGGAAAGTCTTTTCCCTTGCTGTACCTAGGATAGTCCCCCCAAGATTGAGTATACCTGAAAGAGAGGCATCTGTGAGTTCTACAGTGTCTTTGTACAATAGACCAGAAAAACCGTTTAGGATTCCGATCACTTCCATTCCATAATTTTTGATGGCTGTTTTGCCCACGCCACGTATAGTCGCGTTTATGCCCGGAGCATCACCTCCTGAAGTTAGAATTCCGATTTTCATAAATGCAGTTTTTAATGATCATTATTCATGCAAAGAAAATAAAAAAGGAGAGAAAAACAGTAAACAATATAACTTATTTTTAAAAAAAAGAATTGCGATGAAATCATTACTCGCAGAAAATCAATTATCATTGCGCAATGTTTTCCAGATCACTTGCGCCGCATTGTCTGAAGCGTCAGTATTTCCGAGTATTTTGCGCATTTCGGTATAGTTATCGAACATTTTTTGACGATAATGTTTTACTTGTAAAATACGATATAACTCTTCACGAATATTTTCGATGGTGAAATATTTAGCAAACAATTCCTTCACCACTTCTTTCCCACTTATCAAATTGACTAAAGAGATGTAAGGTATGCGAAAAATGTATTTGAATCCCCAATATGAAAGTCTTGGTAATGGTGTTTTATAGCAAACCACCTGTGGAACGTTGAGCAGCGCAGTTTCTAAAGTGGCAGTACCTGATGTTACCAATGCCGCATCCGACTGTGCCAAAATACGATAAGTCTGTCCAAAAAGAACAGTAACTGGCAATCCTTGTATATAAGGGTCATATACTGAGCGCTCAATACTTGGTACACCCGCGATAACTAATTGATATTCTTCAAAACCTTTCGTACTCTCTAGCATAGCAGGCAAGTTGCTGGCTATTTCGTTCTTACGGCTACCTGCCAGCAAGGCTATAATGGGCTTATTTGACAAACCATTTGCCAAAGTAAACTCACTGAATGTTTCGTTTTTATAATCGCGCTCATCAATTTCATTTACCGAAGGATTTCCTACATAATGAACGGGATAGTTATGCCTCTTGAAAAAATCGATTTCAAAAGGAAGGATGCAAAGCATATGATCAACATACTTTTTAAACTGCTTTACGCGATATGTTTTCCATGCCCAAACTTTTGGTGAGATATAATAATAAACGGGAATCTGAAGTTTAGTCTTTACATACTTTGCTATTTTGAGATTAAAACCTGGATAATCGACAAGAATAATTGCATCGGGATTAAATTGTGCAATATCATGCTTGCATAGTTTTAGATTATTCAAAATGGTGCGTGCATGCGTAACTACAGGAATTATTCCCATGTAAGCCATTTCGCGATAATGTTTTACAAGCATTCCTCCCTGAGCTTGCATAAGATCACCTCCAAAAAAACGATATTCGGAATTCGGATACACTTTTTTCAGTGACTTCATCAAAATTGATGCATGTAAATCGCCGGAAGCTTCACCGGCTATCAAATAGAATCTCATTTCGTTGATGAATTAAATATGATATATCTATCCTATAAATTCCCACTTTTGAAGCTCAGGAATATAGTCATATGCTGTCATGTCTATTTTTACCGGTACTATTGATGCAAAGTTATTTGCCAACGCCCATTCATCGGTGCTTTCATCCTCCTGTGCTCTATTCTCAAACTTTCCAGTCAACCAATAGATATTTCTACCAGCAGCATCTTTTGATTTGAAAAACTCGTCGACCCATTTACCCGGTGTTTGTTTAGATATCCTTATACCTTTAATTTCTCCTTTAGGAACATTCACATTCAAACAAATAGAATCAGGTAATCCTTTTTGCAGAACTTGCTCTGCAACAGCATGTGCAACCTGTTTTGCTCCTGTAAAATCGGCATCGGGATAGAAATCTGTAAGCGACATACCGAATGAAGGAACTCCAAAAATGCATCCTTCGATTGCTGCGCCCATTGTTCCTGAGTACAAGACACTTATAGAAGCATTTGAACCATGATTTATTCCTGAGACAACAAGATCCGGTTTACGTTCAAGATAATTATTGAATGCAAGTTTAACACAGTCTACCGGTGTACCATTGCATATATAAGTAGTTACATTATCTTCAGTATTTATAAGTCGCGCCCGAAGTGGGATTGCGGATGTGATAGCACTTGACATTCCAGATTGGTGTTGAGATGGTGCAAAAACGACGATATCTCCCAAATCCTTTAATGCGTCAATTAATGATTGAATTCCTCTTGCTTGATAGCCATCGTCATTCGTGATGAGAATGAGAGGTTTCTGTGAGCCCATATTTATAAGTTTATTTTGTTTTGAAATATTAAACAACAAATATAAGAAAAATAGACTATTTAATCGACTTCATTCTGATTACAATTGTATAAAATTGAATTCTTAATCAATATTTAATAACATATTATTATCTTTACATGTTCAAAATAAAGTAATATTATAAAAAAACCATTGACATATTTATGAAATTGAAATTATTCCTTAGTCTTTTGTTTGTCTCAATAATTGCTGCAGCACAAACACCACAACCAGTTAAGAATGTAATTATTATGATTCCTGATGGAACATCAATTGGTGTTTATTCAGCTGCCAGATGGTACAAACACTATAATAAAATGGGAGAAAGTTTAAATATAGACCCTTTCATTTCCGGAACAGTTACTTCCCACTCTTCAAATGCACCGATTGGAGATTCAGCTCCCACCAGTTCAACATATGCGACCGGTGTTTTGTCTCAAACAGGTAATGTTGCCATCCATCCAGTTGCAACAGAAAATGATATTTATCCAGTTGACACAACACGTACTTATCAACCTGCTGCAACTATTCTAGAAGCAATGAAAGTTGAAAAAGACAAAGCAACAGGACTTGTAGTCACATGTGAATTTCCTCATGCAACCCCGGCTGATTTTTCTTCACACTATTACAACAGAGGCAATTATAAAGCAATCGCACCACAAATTGCTTACCAAAATCTGGATGTTCTTTTTGGTGGAGGCACAAGTATTGTGACAGAAGATATGGAAAATCATTTTAAAAGTAATGGCACAACATATTTGAAAAACGACAAAAATGGTATGCTCAATTATAATAAAGATGGAAAGATTTGGGCTCTTTTTGGAGAAAAAGCATTGCCATACGATTTAGATCGCAATCCTGAAAAAGTACCATCAATTGCAGAAATGACAGGTAAAGCGTTAGAGATCTTATCGAAAGATGAAGACGGATTTTTCTTAATGGTAGAAGGGAGTCAAGTTGATTGGGCTGCTCATGCAAATGACCCTGCTGCCATTATTACTGAGTTTCTTGCCTTTGACGAAGCCGTGGGCAAAGTAATGGAATTTGCTAAAAAGAATGGTGAAACAGCTGTTATAATAGCATCAGATCATGGTAACAGTGGATTCACTATTGGTACAACTAAATGTCCGGGTTACGACAAGTTGAGTATTGATCAACTATTTGGGAATGTTTCAAAATATAAATTGACAGCAAACGGCATTGAATCAATGCTTTTGAAGACGAAGCCCGAAAATATAAAGAGTGAATTCAAGAAATACACTGGCATTGAATTAAGTGATGAAGAGCTTCAACAACTATTATCATCAAGTAATTACAAAGAAGGAGACTACACAAAAGTAGGTACAACTCAAAATATGGTGCATACAATTGTTAGCATCCTCAACTCACGAACTTGTTTTGGTTATACGACCGGTGGTCACACAGGTGAAGAGTTGATTCTTTCTTCATACCATCCACAAGGTGATGTTTTAAAAGGACATGTAAGGAACGTTGATGTCAATCAGTATCTCTTAGATGTTGGCGGTCTCCAAAAACCGCTTCAGCAAATATCTGACGAACTTTTTGCAAAACACAGTGATGTTTTCAACGGTATGAAATACAGTATCGACAAACAGAATCCGGACTTCCCTGTTCTTACAGTAAAAAAAGGTCGTAAAACATTAGAAGTTACAGCATTTTCATCTGTTGCAAAGCTCAATGGTAAACCTTTTAATCTTGGTTCTGTTGTAGTTTTTATTGATAAGAACAACACTTTTTATCTACCTGCAAAGCTTGCTAACAGATTATAATGTTGTTTATATAAAAAACCTCAAAACAGGAGTCGTTTTGAGTCCATAAATTAAGAAGAGGGAAGACGCAAATCTTCCCTCTTCTATTATCACCCCAAGTAGGTACTACTCTTTTTCTTCTGCAATTCTTCCACTAAATGAAATCGGTTGACGGTTAAAATCTTGTACATATAACCGGGTATTCCCGTTTCCCCAAATTTCAAACTGAAGCAACAACTGTCTGCCGGCATCATTTATCTTTATATCCACCAACCAGTTATCAGCTTTTCTACCTTTTGTTACCTGATAGTCAAAGTCCTTGCTGATAAACTTAATTCCTCCTTCTTGTGGATTTGAAGGTGCTACGTATACACGCCCATAATATGGCAAATAGGCATTCACTGTATCTTTTGAGACTTTAACATCATAATAAGGACTCAAATACATGGAATTATATCCTGTGGGATAAACATAATTGGCTTCAAAGGTGAAGTCCTGATCTTCAACTTGTTGAGCGATACCAGCTGCAATGGCTTCTTTTTCAGCTGCCGTTTGTTTAGTTCCGCATGCAGAAACAATCAAAACGACAATAGATAATGTTAATGCGATTTTCAGTATCTTCTTCATTGTTCTTTCCTTTCATTTATTATTAAAACAATGATAACAAGTGATTTGTTGTGTAAAGAATAAAAAAATCTTGATAAATATGATTATTCTATCATCTTCAGGAATTCATTCTCGTTGATAATCTTCACGCCAAGCTTTTCGGCTTTCTCTAGTTTGGCAGGTCCCATATTGTCGCCAGCCAGGATAAAATCGGTGCTCTTTGAAACCGATCCACTATTTTTGCCCCCGTTTTGAAGAATCATTGCTTTATATTCATCTCTCGAATGAAGTTCGAAAGTACCGCTGATGACGATGGTCATCCCCTTTAATTTATCAGTTTTGAGTACCATTGCATCCTCACTAAGTGAGAATTGCAGATTCTGTAGTTTAAGTCGGTTTACAAAATCCCGTGACTTTGGATTAGAAAAATATTCAACCACGCTTTGCGCAATACGTTCACCAATCTCCTCAACTGAAGTAAGATGTTCCATCGATGCATTAGCCAGGTTATCAATGTCATGGAATGCCAACGCAAGTTTCTGGGCAACAGTTTCACCTACAAATCGAATACCCAGTGCATAAAGCACACGTTCAAAAGGAACAGATTTTGAACTGTTAATGCTCTCAACCAAGTTTCTTGCACTTGTTTCGGCCCACCTGTCTAGGTGCACCAAATCGTTAAACTGTAGCGTATAAAGATCAGTGGAATCCTTTATTAGTCTTTTGTCGTACAGCAGATTAATGGTCTCAGGACCGATAACAATGTTCATTGCTTTGCGCGTCACAAAATGCTCTATACGTCCCTTTATCTGAGGAGGACATTCCTCTGAATTAGGACAATAATAAATAGCCTCATCCTCATTGCGAACTAAGGATGTACCGCAAGCCGGACACCGTTTAATAAACGAAACCTTATCACCTATCATAAAACGAGATTCTTTATCAACCGCGGTTATTTTAGGTATGATCTCCCCGCCCTTTTCAACAAACACATTATCACCGATATGCAGATCCAGTGCAATAATCGCATCTTCATTATATAATGAAGCCCGTTTAACGGTAGTTCCTGATAATAACACGGGGTCCAGGTTTGCCACTGGAGTAACGGCCCCTGTTCTTCCTACCTGATATGAGACCGATTCAAGTCGAGTGACCGCCTGTTCAGCATTAAATTTATAAGCAATGGCCCATCGGGGGAATTTGGAAGTAGAGCCTAAATTTCGTTGCTGTAAAAGGGAGTCGACTTTCAACACAACTCCATCCGTCGCAACCGGCAGATTCTTTCGTTCCGTATCCCAATATTTAAGGAAATCGATAATCTCATCAATCGATTTACATTTCTTCATTGCTTTAGAAACTCGCAAACCCCAAGTGCGAGCAATGATCATATTTTGGAAATGACTGTCTGTCGGGAGATTTTCCCCCAAAAGATAATAGAACGATGAATCCAATTTACGAGAAGCCACCGTCTTGGGGTCCAGCAATTTAAGTGTTCCCGAAGCAGCATTCCTGGGATTAGCAAACAAGGGTTCTTCCTGTTCTTCCCGTTCCTTGTTAAGTTCTTCAAACACATTCCATGGCAAGAGCACTTCACCTCTAACCTCAACATAATCAGGAATATTATCACCATTTAAGACCAATGGTACGCTTCGAATAGTGCGCACATTATCCGTAACAATGTCACCCTGTTTTCCATCTCCGCGAGTGATAGCTTGTACCAACTGTTTATTTTCATAAATAAGAGAAATAGAAGTACCGTCGAATTTCAGTTCGCAAACGATCTCAAACTCCTCGTTCAAGCCCTTTTTCACTCGATTGTAGAAATCTGCCACTTCGCCTTCCGAATAAGTATTTTGGAGCGATAACATTGGATATCGATGTTTCACCTGTTTAAAGTTCTTATTGATATCGCTACCCACACGCATTGTAGGAGAATTAGGATCTGCAAATTCCGGGAACTGCACTTCCAGGTCACTCAATTCCTTTAACAATTGATCAAATTCAAAATCAGTGATTACTGGTTGTGAAAGAACATAGTAATTATAATTATGTTCGTGCAGTATTCTTCGCAGTTCTTCTATTCTATCTTTCGGCATCATTATGCAATAAATTATTGAAATATCTTCATCCAAGGGAAGCGTCCTTTACCTTTTTTCTGAGTAGAGAATTTGCCGATAGTTGCTGAGACTGTCAACAACTGCTGATAAAGCACGTTTCCCTCTGAAAAATGAACATTAAAGTTAAAGCGAGCTTTAGCCCTGTCCGTATCGAGCAAACGAATGTACCATTCACTTTCCAGATAAGAGTTTCCCCTTAAAAAAGGCGTTCCCCAATATAAATCCGAGCCATAAGTATCAAAAAGCACCATTCGTGGATCACCCACATACATAGTATTTTGAGTACCTACGCCCCAATATTCAGCATTAGCTCTAGCTGTAAAACCAACAGGTTTGTCAAGAGCAACGTCAATGGTTCGATCCCTTTCATATCCCAATAAAGCGCCAGCAGACAATAAACCATCAAATCCGTTGTGATTGTCGATATTCAATCCCAAAGAAGCTTGAAGTTGCATATTTTCGCGCACTCCAAAATCATTGATGTTATTCGGGCGTGTGTTAGCGTTATGATACATATACGATTGAAAATCAGCGAAAAGCGCCCCTTTGGTCGCTTTACCAGACAAACCAACAAAGAACGATTCACGCGTTGATGGGTCGGCATATCCCGTCCAGTCCATCCACATATTAAAGAACGTATCATCATTGCCAATTTGCCAGAAAACGCCCTCCATAAGCGGTTTGAAGTTAGAGATAGAATCCGTAAAAAAGAAATTATTATAGTTCGACAGCACCTCACTTCTCGGGAAGGAGCCAGCCCTAAAAAGTACATTTGGTGTTTTGTACTGATAAAACAACGTCACATCCACCTTATCGACCGTAGCTTTTGATCCCGGGAGAACCAACAAATTAACACCCCCATATAAAGAATGCAAAGAATCCCAAGTTGCGCCCCCCAATGGACTAATCCATGTTCCCTGCATAGTTTGTGAATCAGCAAAAGGCGTTTTTTCATATTCAACATTATCGAAGAAGTATTCAAAATCAGCTTTCCATTTATATTCCTGTGCAGAAAGCATACCCGGAATAAAAATGCAGACCAGTGAAATACAGATTATTCGCCACATATTAGGTTTTATTATTAAGGTAAAGATAGACAAAAAATTGTTATTTAAGTCGTTAAATCTGTTTGTTTTTCCACTTTCCTCTTTTGAGATATAAATACGAAAGTATTGCCAAGAACAACCAGTATAACAGTTCCGATGTCCATGCCCAGGCTACCGACAATTTAAGATGAGAAATGATGAGCCAGATATAGAACAGATAAAAAGTAAGCGTAAACACTTCGAAAGTCAGTGCCCGCTTTGTATTTCCAGTACCCGACACCGCACTAAAGAAGACCGTACTAACGCTGAAAAAGGGTAAAGATAAAACAAGGACATATAACGGTGCGATTGTATCGTTAATTAACGACTGATCATCAGTATAAATTCTAGCGATCAGCTCCGGGAATACTAAAGCAAGAATTATTACGACCAGCATTACCCCAAAGCTCATTGACGCAATGCGTTTCACCAGTGGCAGAACCTCATCAGACCTATTAGCTCCGATAGTGTTACTCACCAGAGTATTTGCTACAGCCCCCAAAGCCGCAGAAGGTATAGTAAACAGATTATTGAAACTGCGTACAATATTTGAAACCGCAAGAGGTCGCTCGCCCAATCTTTCAATAAAGACAAAAAACAGCATCCATGTAGAAACAGCCAAAAGATTCTGCACCATCATATATATAGAAATGCTGAGCACTTTGGTAGTTACCGACCACTTCCATCTGATACGTTTGAACCCATATTTTTCGAGGTCGACCGTCTTCAACAAATAAATCACGAAAAACAATGTTGATGAAGCTTCCGCAATAACTGAAGCAAGAGCCGCTCCACCGATCCCCATTTCAGTCATTCCAAGATTACCAAATATCAAGCCATAATCAAAGAAAACATTCACCAATCCCATGACTATAGCGTTCATGGTAAGCACTTTTGTGCGTGCAATACCTATAAAGAAAGCCCGGAAAATAGAATTCGTAAAAGAGAATACAAACCCATATACCCTCCAGTCAAGATACTCAATTACGGCCACCGTCACATCCTCAGACGAAAAGAACTTCGGCAAGAGAGTCGGCGACAATATCTTAAGAATAGGAATAAAAATTAACGCCAGAACAAGAAGGAAGAAAAAACCTTGAACAACAATACCCCCAATTTCTGAAAAGTTACGTTCACCGTTGCGTCGTCCAATCATTATTTGGCTTCCCATGCTAAAACCAAATCCAAGAGTAAACACAGCTATATAAACAATTCCCGCCAGTGCCGATGCTCCCAGTTCCACCTCGCCCACTCTGCCAAGAAAAGCCGTATCCACTACCTGAATAAGTGTTTGAGCCAACAAGCTAAGCATGATAGGCAAACTTATCCCAACTATTTCTTTTTTAGTATACACGTTTAAAAGTAAAGACAGCCGATTTGATAATCGGCTGTTCCGTAATTTCTAATAAATAACTTATTTACAAAGTTCATTCGTTGATTCTTTCACATGAACAACAATTGGTTCATGTTTCTTTGCTTCTTCAATTGATATTAATGCATAACTCATGATGATAATCACATCACCAACTTGAGCCTTTCTGGCAGCCGCGCCATTCAAGCAAATCGTTCCCGTCCCGCGTTCACCTTTAATGACATACGTGTCAAAGCGTTCGCCGTTATTATTATTTACAATAGAAACCTTTTCATTTAAAAAGATATTAGCCGCATCCATTAAATCTTCGTCGATAGTAATGCTGCCCGCATAATTAAGATTGGCATCAGTAACTGTTGCCCTATGTATTTTTGACTTTAATATTTCAATCCACATGTTGTTTACTATTTATATCTAATATTGTCAATGAGTCGGACTTCACCACAAAATACAGCAATACATCCAACAATATAATCAGCATCGTTCCAATTTGTAACAGACTGAAGCGTTTCACCATTTATAATATTGTAGTATTCAACGCTTAAACCTTCCACATTGTTTATACTTTCCACTACAAATGACGAGGTTTCAGATACATTTTTTTGGTTAGTCAAAGTGATGCTTTCCTTCAAAGTTTTAAATATCTCAGCAGCTTTCACACGTTCTTGTTCCGACAATCTCATGTTTCTGCTGCTCAGCGCCAATCCGCTATCCTCTCTTACAATTGGAACTGCAACAATTTCTATTGGCATATACAATTGTTTAACCATTAATCGTATGATTGCCAGCTGTTGAAAATCCTTTTCACCAAAATAAGCCTTTCGGGGTTCAACCACGTAAAACAATTTACTCACTATTTGTGCAACCCCGTTGAAATGACCCGATCGGAACTGTCCTTCCATCACGTTAGCAAGGTCACCAAAATCAAAGACCCTTATATCCTGTTCCGGATACATCTCATCTACCGAAGGAGCAAAAACATAATCAGTTCCAATAGATTCCAACAATCGGCAGTCGGCCTCCAAATCACGAGGATACAAACGCAGATCCTCTTTATTATTGAACTGAGTAGGATTGACAAAAACGCTGACTACACTTATATCGTTTTCTGCGACACATTTCTCAACTAAAGCAGCATGCCCCCTGTGCAAAGCACCCATTGTAGGAACCAGTCCGACTGATTTCCTTTGTTGTCGATTAGGCTCCAGGACCTGGTTCAACTCGCTAATAGTATTAATAACCTTCATTTTTTCAGTTTTAGCATACAAAGCAACACATTTTTTATCAAATAAAAAAGTATGGCACATATATATATTTCTAAAATTAGCAGTAATTATCATTTCATGAAACGTTGGAAACCCATCGAACAATTGATTGAGAATGGGGAGAAATTATGGAAAGAGGATTTAGAGATTGGGGAGAAATTAGTGAGACCATGGTGAGACCATGGTGAGAGGAGCAACGGAGCTAAGACGGAGCTATGCGAGAAGAAGATAAGCATTATGAACAAGACAAGAATAAGTTGAATAAGCAAAAGAATAATGTCAAACCCGTAGGAGATAGAATTAACATCTTGAAAATTCAGATATAAAATCATACAAATGCAGTTATAATCAGCGAATTACGCCCATTTTACCAAATCGAAAAAAAAGTTAGAAAAAATCAAGTAACACATTGTTTTTCAGTTAATAAAAAAAAAGTCCTCAAAACATTTTGCAATTAAGCGGATTTTTTTTATTATCTTTGTAATTAATTAAGTAGAAGCAATTAGAATGAACAAAAAAAGAATTTTATATATTTCTCAAGAAATATATCCTTACTCACCAAAAACCACAGTATCAAACATTTCACGCTTTCTGCCACAAGCTATTCAGGAAAAAGGTAAAGAAATTCGTTCTTTTATGCCCAAATATGGGAACATAAATGAACGAAGAAACCAACTTCACGAAGTAATCCGCTTGTCGGGTATGAACTTGATAATTGACGATACCGACCATTCTCTCATTATTAAAGTTGCATCTATTCAACCAGCAAGAATGCAAATCTATTTTATTGATAATGACGACTTTTTTCAGCACCGCGAAACTGTGGTTGATGAAAATGGTGTTGAATATATGGATAACGACGAGCGCAGTATTTTCTTTACCCGAGGAGTAATGGAGACTGTTAAAAAGCTACGTTGGATTCCGGATGTGATTCATTGTCACGGTTGGTTTTCGGCCCTTGTTCCCCTTTTCATAAAGAGAGGTTATGCTGATGATCCTACTTTCAAAGATTCAAAAGTGGTATATTCAGTTTATGACGATGCATTCAACAATCCTTTTCACGAAGAGATTGCAAAGAAGTTGCTCTTTGAAGGCATTGATGAAACCGAGATAAAATCGATTAATGAGAGAGGTACGATGGATTTCGAGAACCTTACCAAAATGGCTATTGACTATTCAGATGCAGTAGTACAGGGAAGTGAGAATATCAATAGTAATATCAGCAAATACATAACTGAAAAGAATATTGATTTTACTCCTTACAACGTCGATTTTGACAGTAATGTCAACGAAATTGACGCATTGTACGACAAGCTGAAAGCATAATTTCACTTAAAAAAATCGTTAAACAGAATATAAACTAGCTCAACTGCTTTTTTATGCGATAATTTTTTCGGATATTTGCGCGATAAAATTTTATATTTATACGAATGAAGCTAAACCCAATATATAAACTGCTTTGTATAGCAGTAACATCCATAGCATTACTGTCTTGTAATGACACCCTTTCTGATTTAGGCGTAAGCATTCAACCGGATGGCGACAAGCTTACGGTAGGAACAGATACGCTGACACTGAATGCAAAAACTGTTCAGGTTGAAAGTATCAATGCTAAGACCGACAAGCCGGTACTGGGTGAATATTTAGATTCCATCTTCGGTAGTGTAAAATCGGATTACGTAGGTGAATTCTATTTCCCCGCAGGAAAAACTTTTCCTAATAACAGTATTATAGACTCTGTTCGGTTGTTTGTTTCATATACAACTTGGACTGGCGATTCGCTTGCACCTATGCAACTGTCTGTTTACAGGTTAAACAAGCAGCTCCCCCAAAAAGGAACAACAACAGATTTTAATATATCAAGTTATATCAATCCTAATCCTATCGGACAACAGGTTTTTACGGCTAAGAACAATACTTATTATACTCAATTCGATGGTACTGATAGTCTAAATATTTACAATATTATTGTAGATTTTCCTATCTCGCTGGGTGAAGAGTTTTTAGCTGAATCCAAAAAAACCGATAGCAAACTAAAAGATACCGAATCGCTTAGAGAGTTCTTCCCTGGACTGTTCATGACTACTACTTTCGGTAATAGTACGATGATTAATGTTGAATTGACTTCGTTTGTAATCAATTATCATTATAATGATGTCGGAGGTTCATCAACCGGTCAGGACACAATCCGAAATGCAGAACTTCCTTTGTACATCACTCCAGAAGTTACTCAACTAAGCACTATTCAAAATAAAAATGCTGATCTGTTGGCACCAAACGCAAATTTGACGTATATCAAAAGTCCCGCAGGCGTGAACACAGAAATCGTTTTCCCGCTGTCGCAAGTGGCCGATAAGCTTGAATCTCAAGCACTTAATTTAGCAAACTTCAAAGTTCAGGCAGTGCCGCCTGTCGATAACGGATCATTCCATCTAAATGCAGCTCCTTATCTGCTGTTAATCAATAAGGATTCTCTTTCCTCCTTTTTTCAGAAAAAGACCCTGCCAAATAGTGTAACAACTTTTTATGCAGCGTTTAATTCAACAACTTATGCCTATGATTTTGGGAATATATCGGCAATGGTAAATCATTATAAAGAAAAGAATAATGGAACTATCAAAGATTTAACATATCTACTTGTGCCGGTAAGCATCACACAGCAAACGTCTCAAGATGCATATGGTAACCAAACCAGCGTGCTAACCGGAGTTTACAATTTGATGACTCCCTCTGCAACTACCATTAGTAAAAAGCCAGAGGATTTGAGACTAGAAATGATCTTTAGTAAGTTTTAGATAGATTTATTCAGGGGATTAGAATGATAGATATAATATAAAAGGCGCATTTGAAGAAATGCGCCTTTTTATATTTTTAAAATAATAATGATTGTCTATCTTGATAAGGCTTCCTACCTAAATGTTCGTATGCCAATTGGGTTACTTCCCTTCCGCGTGGCGTTCGTTTTATAAAACCTTCTTTAATCAAAAATGGTTCGTAAACTTCTTCAATTGTGCCTGCATCATCACCTACTGCTGTGGCAATAGTTGAAATTCCAACAGGTCCACCTCTGAATTTGTCAATGATGGTAAGCAATATCTTGTTATCAATCTCATCCAATCCATAAGTATCTATGTTCAGCGCTTCGAGCGAATATGAAGCAATAGCTTTGTCAATTTTCCCCGACCCTTTAACTTGCGCGAAATCGCGTACGCGTCGCAACAATGCATTGGAAACGCGTGGTGTTCCTCTGCTTCGAGAAGCAATTTCGAGTGCAGCATCATAATCACACTCAATCTTCAAAATATTTGCGGAACGTAAAACAATGCCAGTAAGCGTTTCCACGTCATAGTATTCCAAATGCATATTTATACCAAAACGTGCACGAAGAGGGCTTGTTAGCAGTCCGCTTCTTGTTGTGGCACCTATAAGAGTGAATGGATTGAGATCGATTTGTATGGATCGTGCGCTAGGACCTTTATCAATCAGAATATCAATGCGATAATCCTCCATTGCGCTGTACAGATATTCTTCAACAATAGGCGATAATCTGTGAATCTCATCGATAAAAAGAACGTCGTTCGATTCAAGTGAAGTAAGTATTCCCGCTAAATCTCCAGGTTTGTCCAATACAGGTCCCGAAGTTACTTTGAATCCAACATTCAACTCGTTGGCAATAATGTTGGAAAGAGTTGTTTTTCCCAATCCCGGAGGTCCATGCAAAAGAACATGATCGAGTGACTCACCACGCATTCGTGCGGCACTCACAAATACTTTCAAATTCTCGACAATCTTATCCTGACCGTTAAAACTCGAAAAAGTCAGCGGTCGCAATGCATTTTCAAAATCTCTATCCGTGTCCTGAAAATCGCGATGGGTATGTATATCAAAAGTTTCTTCCATACTTTATTGAATACAAATGTAATCAAATATTGCGAAGAAATGAAACCAGATTTCATAGTCGTCACAAGCATTCAATATTTCTTTTCAAACCTTTGAACTTGCCCCTTTTAACAGCAGACTTGTTAAAAAGAAAACGATAAGATTCTTCGTCTATCTCGCTCAATTTCTGTTTATCAAGAGATAAAAATGCTTCGGAAGGTTCAAATTCAGGTGTGGCAGAAGGTTTAGCAAATCTGTTCCAGGAACAAACCTTTTGGCAGATATCACATCCATAAACATTATTACTCAAATTAGGGATAATATTTTTATCTATTTCACCCTTATTTTCAATTGTTTGATAAGAAATGCACTTGTTTGCATTCAACCAATGAGGCTTTTCTATTGCACCGGTAGGACATGCGTCGATGCATCTGCGACAACTGCCGCAATTTATGGTGCTAGGCACATCATAATCAAGAGGTAAATCAAGAATGATTTCTCCCAAAAAGAAAAAAGAGCCGCGTTGGGGCATTATCAAAAGGGTGTTTTTCCCTATAAATCCCAATCCGGCTTTTACAGCCCAATATCGTTCCAATACAGGTGCAGAATCAGTGAAACAACGACCGCTAACATCGGGAAAACTTTGTTTTATAAACTCGAATAACCGTTTCAACTTATCGCGCACAACATCGTGATAATCTTGACCATACGCGTAATACGCAAATTGGGGAACATGTTCAGGAAGCATCCGTTTGGGATAATAATTTAGAGCAACAGAAACAATAGATTTTGCTCCTTCAACCAATAATCTAGGATCAAGTCTTTTCTCTATGTTACGCTCCAGATACCCCATATTGGCATGACAACCCTTTGACAGCCATTCGGCATAACGATCTTGTTCACCAGTATCCCCTGCTCGACTGATTCCGCAAGCGTCAAAACCGAGCGTGCGAGCATATTGTTTTATCTCATCCGAAAAGGAGCTGTTCACTTTATGCAATAGTAAAATCCAGTTGCCTACGCTCCAGATTAGCTTTGGCTACTTGTATTGTAATAGCTTGACCTAAACGGAATTCTTGTTTGCTGCGGCGCCCTACCAAACGATAGTTCTTTTCGTCCAGTTCATAGAAATCATCTCCCAAATCTCGGATAGGGATCATGCCTTCGCACTTATTCTCATTGATCTCCACATAAACACCCCAATCGGTAACACCTGAAATGACTCCGTCATAAACCTTGCCTAATTTATCAGACATGAACTCAACTTGCTTGTATTTAACAGAATCCCGCTCTGCATTTGAAGCTAATACTTCCATTTCGGAACAGTGCTTGCACTCGTCTTCCAATTGTGTCTGATCAACACTGTGACCGCCTGCCATGTAACTGTCCAACAATCTATGCACCATCATATCCGGATAACGACGAATGGGCGAGGTGAAATGTGTGTAATAATCGAATGCCAATCCATAATGTCCCAGATTCTTTGTTGAATAAATAGCTTTTGACATTGTACGAATAGCTATTGTCTCAACCAGATTCTCTTCCGGGCGACTCTGAACCTTGTCCAACAGAGAGTTAATACTTTTTGCCACTTCAACTTTTGTTCCTGTAGTCTTGATTTTATGACCGAATCGAAGGATAAAAGAATTAAGCGTATCCAGTTTTTCGGGATCGGGAACATCATGCACACGATAAACAAACGATTTGGCATGTTTTCCCTTTGGCACTTTTCCTATTTCTTCTGCTACTGTCCTGTTGGCGAGTAACATAAATTCCTCTATCAATTTGTTGGATTCTTTATTCATTTTAAAGTAAACTCCCAACGGTTTACCCTTTTCATCAAGATTGAATTTCACTTCGTAACGGTCGAAATTGATAGCGCCATTAGCAAAACGGCGTTCTCGCAACTGTACTGCAAGGTCGTTCATAGCAAGTATTTCTGTGCTGAAATCTCCTTTACCCGTTTCAATAACCGTCTGTGCATCCTCGTAAGTCAATCTGCTATCAGAATTTATAACCGTGTGAACAATGCGTGATTTCTTTACCTCCCCCTTCAGTGTAATCTCAAAAATAACTGAGAAACAGAATTTGTCTTCGTGTGGGCGTAAGGAACATAAATCGTTGCTCAAACGTTCAGGAAGCATCGACACCGTTCTGTCCACCAGATAAACAGAAGTAGCTCTGTTTTCTGCTTCTACGTCAATAATATCGCCAGGTTTCACATAATAAGTTACATCTGCAATGTGAACGCCCACTTCATAAAGCGTTTCAGATATTTTTCGAAACGACAGCGCATCGTCAAAATCTTTTGCATCTTTTGGGTCGATAGTAATAGTGAATACATTTCTGAAATCTTCACGGGCAGCGATCTCTTTTGCGGGTATTTCAGCCGAAATCTTTTCGGCATACTTCTCTACATTAGCGGGATATTTGTACGGCAAGTCGTATTGCGCCAAAATGGCATGCATTTCTGTAGTATTGTCTCCCGGCTTGCCGAGCACATCAATAACTTTTCCTACAGGATTATTGGCTTTTTCTGGCCATTCCAATATCTCCACAATCACTTTGTCGCCGCTCTTAGCCCCATTTAGTTCATCCAGCGGGATAAATATATCGTTAGAAAGAATCTTACTGTCAAGCAACAGAAAAGCAAAATGTTTTTGAATGTCAAGTGTTCCGACGAATCGTTGTTGTTTACGCTCCAATATTTCAACGACAACCCCCTCTGTATCTGCTCGTTTTCGTTTGGCAAGCAGTTGAACGCTTACACGATCTCCGTTCATGGCATGCTTGGCATTTCGTTCCGAGACAAAAATAGTGTTAGCATCATCATCAGGAACGACAAAGTTTTTGCCGTTACTGCGTCTCTCAAATCTACCTTCAAGTAGTTGAGTTCTTTCATTAGTACGATAACGACCGCGAGAACTTTCAAGTAGAATATCTTCGTCGCGAAGTTTGTCCAGCACTTTAATCAGCACACGTTTTCCATCTTCTCCGCGTACATCTATAGCAGCAGCAATTTGCTTGTAATTGTATTCCTTCTGTCTGTTCTGATTCAAGAAATTGATGACGGATTGTGTCAAATCTTTCTTCTTTGGTTTGGCCACCGTTGAGGTGTTTATTATTTTCTTACTCATAATCAGTGTTACTTTTATTTATTCAGGGTATAAAACTTTATCCTTTCATTTAAGTCTGTGCAAAGTAATAAAAAAAACTGTTCTTTCCATTTAATTGTCGCAAAAGAATTATAGAAAAGTGTATTTTTGCATGACATTCATCTGATAAAGTAAATAGAAAATCATGCAGAAGAAAATCCTTATCACCGGTGCAAGTGGCTTTGTTGGTAGCACTGTAGTTGATAAAGCACTGGAACTTGGTTATGAAACATGGGCGGGCATTCGCGCAAGCAGTAGTCGCGAATACCTGAAAGATAAACGTATTCGGTTTATCGACCTGAATTATTCCGATAAGGATAAACTGGTGAAACAGCTTAGCGAATTTAAACATGCAAACGGGAAATTCGATTATGTTGCGCATGTAGCTGGAATCACAAAAGCACGTAAAATAGAGGATTTTGATGATGTAAATTATTTGCATACCCTTAATCTGGCTGATGCGCTTATCGAAAGTGGTACTGTTCCGGAAAGTTTTGTTTTCGTAAGTAGTTTGGGTGCCATCGGGTTAGTTAATGAGGAAACTTACGAGCCAATCAGAGTGGATCAAACACCTAATCCAATCACAGCTTACGGAAAAAGCAAAATCAAAGCCGAAGATTATCTGAAGTCCCTTCCGAACTTTCCGTATGTTATACTCAGACCCACAGGCATTTACGGTCCGCGCGACAAAGATTACCTTATCTTGATGAAAGCGGTAAAGAGTGGTTTGAATGTTGGCGCCGGTCGCAAAAAGCAGATTCTGACATTCATTTTCTCGGAGGACCTGGCCAAAATAATTTTCCTCAGCATCGAAAAAGGATTGAGACAGAAAGTTTATAATGTGGCAGACGGCGATATTTATACAGATGATGAATTTATGCACATTGTTCAAACAGTGCTCAAGAAGAAAAGAGTAATCACAATAAAGTTTCCACTATCGATAGTAAGAACTGCGGCCTATTTGTCAGAAAAAGTATCAGGCTTTTTTGACAAAACATCCACATTCAACACTGATAAATACAAGATTATGAAGCAGCGCAACTGGAATTGTGATGTATCCGCTATCCAAAACGATTTGGAGTTCACTCCTGATTATCCTTTACGCAAAGGTGTTGAAAAAACAGTTGCTTGGTACCAAGCTCATGGGTGGATGTAAAGGGCTAATTATACATAATTAATAATACAAAATGTCTTAGTCTGTTTTTTTATTATAAATTTGCCATTCAAAAACTATATAAAATGAAAATTGCAATTATCGGCTACGGCAAAATGGGCCACGAAATTGAGAAAGTGGCTATTGAAAGAGGGCATGAAGTTGTTTGTACAATTGATGTCTTCGAGGAAATGAAATTTGAATCCGCGGAATTCAAAAGCGCAGATGTGGCAATTGAATTTACTTCGCCAAAAAGTGCATTAAGCAATTACAAAAAGGCTTTTAATGCAAACATTCCCGTGGTTTCCGGCACAACCGGTTGGTCAGAACATATGGCTGAGATGAAAAGAATTTGTCAACATGGTGATAATACTTTCTTTTATTCTTCTAATTTCAGTTTGGGTGTGAACATTTTCTTTGCTGTAAACCGTTATCTGGCTAAGATAATGAATAAATATCCTGATTTCGATGTGCGAATGGAAGAAACGCATCACATTCATAAACTGGATGCACCAAGCGGAACTGCACTGACATTGGCGGATGATATTATAAAAAATGTTGACAGAAAAGTCAGATGGACACTTGACCATGCAAAAATGGAAAATGAGCTTGAGATAAAGTCGTTCCGCGAGGGCGAAGTTCCAGGTATTCATACTGTGATTTATGAATCAGTAGCAGATACTATTCGCATCACCCACGATGCAAAAAGTCGCAGAGGATTCGCGCTGGGCGCCGTGTTAGCAGCTGAATTCACAAAAGGTAAAAAAGGTTGTCTGGGAATGAAAGATATGTTCCCGTTTTAACACTTGATATTTCTTAATTTACATCACTTGAAGCTATTACATTAAAATATGGGTTTAAAAGAACGAATTACAAATACTAAGCGCAAAAGCTGGATATGGTTTGCATCATGGACTGCAATCACCATTTTTTTCACAATCTGGATTGGATCTCCTTGGGTGTTAGCACTACTTATCCTATTCTTTGATATTTATATCACTCGTTTCATTCCTTGGGATTTCTGGAAAAAATCAAAGAACAAGTCATTCAGGACAGTTATGGAATGGGTGGATGCAATCATTTTTGCCTTGGTTGCGGTTTACATTATCAACATCTTTTTCTTTCAAAACTATCAGATTCCTTCATCCTCACTTGAGAAATCATTGCGGGTGGGCGACTTTCTGGCGGTCAGCAAGTTGAGCTATGGACCGCGCACTCCAATGACTCCACTTTCTTTTCCTTTGGCTCAACATACAATGCCTGGGGGTGGAAAATCATATATCGAAAAGCCACAATGGAAATATCGCCGACTTAAAGGTTTTGGCAATGTGGAGCGCAACAACATTGTAGTGTTTAATTTCCCTGCAGGCGATACTGTAGCAATTAATCAGCAGGGAATGGATTTCTACTCTTTGTCAAAGTACAATGAAAATGGCAGCGCAGGTGTTCGATCGGATAAAAACAGGTACGGTGAAATTGTTTATCGCCCAGTTGACAGACGAGAGAATTTCGTGAAAAGGTGCATCGGTCTACCTGGAGAAACAATCCAATTAAAAAACGATAGTGTTTTCATCGATGGGAATTTTATTCCTAATCCACAATTCTCGCAACATAATTATATGATCCATACTGATGGCACGTCAATTTCCCCTGAATTATTCGAGGACTTAGGTGTTAATATCGCAGATTTCGCTATCGTAAATGAATACGGCCAATTGGTTACCAAAATTCAAGACCTCACAGGAATCGACAGCTTGTCGATGGCTCAGTTTGGACTTACTGCCCGAAACGGAAAAAACGGCTCAATCTATTTCAGTATTCCTCTCACACAGGAAATGATCACAGAACTGAAGGCCAAACCATTTATTTGGGAAATCATTAAGGAGAAAGAGCAGCAAGGTGGTTATTACTACCCGCTCAGTTATCCAACAAACTGGACTAGAGACTCATACGGACCGTTATGGATTCCAAAAAAAGGAGCAACTATTCAGTTTGATACAGATGTAGATTTCAAAGTGGCAGCGTATGAACGTTGCATAAAGAACTATGAGCTTAACACATTTGATTATCGAGATGGAAAGGTTTACATCAATGGCAAACAGGCTACTTCTTACACGTTCAAGATGGATTATTACTTTATGATGGGTGATAACCGTCATAATTCGGCCGACTCTCGCACATGGGGTTTTGTACCTGAGGATCACATTGTTGGTGAACCTACTCTGATTTGGCTGTCCATCGAAAAGGACAAGAAGTGGTTCCAAGGTCGAATTCGATGGAATCGATTGTTCCACAGTGCTAAAGTTAAAGCATAACGCACTATGAATGACGACATTATTCTTTCGTCATTATATGCTGCACCCATCCAATATTACAGCAAGCTGCATCGTGCAGCTCATGCTGTAATTGAGATTCACGACAACTATCAGAAACAGTCGTACCGCAACAGATGCGTGATAGCAGGAGCTAATGGTGCATTGCAATTGAACATCCCTGTTGAAAAACCTGCTACTGCAAAATGTGAAATGAAGGATATCCGTATTGCCGAACACGGAAACTGGCGTCACTTGCATTGGAATGCAATCATTTCGGCATATAATACAACACCTTTTTTCGAGTTTTTTACGGATGACTTCTATCCGTTTTATGAAAAGAAACAGACTTTCCTGTTGGATTTCAACGAAGAGTTGCGTCAGCTGTTTTGCCAATTGATGCATATAGACACACCTGTATCGCATTCAGAGTGTTACATAACAGACTTACCGGAAAACCAAATCGACTTTAGAGAATCCATTCATCCCAAAAAGGATTGGCAAAAAATTGATTCAAATTTCAAGGCAAAGCCCTATTATCAGGTATTTGAAGGAAAGCTGGGATTCCAGCCCAATCTGAGCATTTTTGACCTGTTATTTAACATGGGAAACGAAGCTCGATTATATCTGTAACAGTTTTCTGATTGATTTTTCATATCTTTGCAAAATTAAACTCACGTTCATGAATCAAAAAGTAAGAGTACGTTTTGCGCCAAGTCCCACCGGACCTCTCCATATTGGAGGAGTGCGCACAGCTTTATATAACTATCTGTTCGCCAAACAACAAAATGGAGATTTCATCCTGAGAATAGAAGATACCGATTCGCATCGATTTGTTCCAGGTGCTGAGGATTATATTCAGGAAACATTTGACTGGCTGGGAATGGAGTTCGATGAAAGTCCTTCCAAAGGTGGAACCTATGGCCCCTATCGTCAATCCGAGCGGAAAGATATTTACAAAATCTATGTAGATCAGTTGTTAGAAAAGGGAGCCGCTTACATAGCTTTTGATACACCAGAAGAGTTAGATACAAAACGCAACGAAATTTCCAATTTCCAGTACGATGCTTTTACTCGTTTGTTGATGCGTAATTCGCTTACATTATCCGAAACAGAAGTGACTGAACTGATTGAAAATGGAACCCAGTATGTTGTCAGAATAAAAATTGAACCAAACATTGATATAAAAGTGCAGGATTTGATTCGCGGAGAAGTGGTTATCAATTCTTCTGTGCTGGACGATAAAGTGATTTATAAATCTTCAGACCACTTGCCTACATACCATCTTGCAAATGTTGTGGATGATCATCTGATGGAAATCACTCATGTGATTCGTGGTGAGGAATGGCTTCCTTCTGCCCCACTCCATGTGTGGCTTTATAAAAGCTTTGATTGGGAAAACTCGATGCCTCAATTCGCCCATCTACCTTTATTGCTAAAGCCTGAAGGAAATGGTAAACTGAGCAAACGCGATGGCGACCGACTGGGATTCCCGGTCTTTCCTTTAGAATGGAAAGATCCTAAATCGGGTGAGTTCTCTTCCGGTTATCGTGAAAGTGGCTATCTGTCGGAGGCGGTCATCAATTTCCTTGCATTTTTAGGATGGAATCCCGGCACAGAACAGGAGATGTTTTCGCTGAGTGAGCTTGTGGAAGCATTTTCTTTTGACCGATGCAGTAAAAGTGGCGCAAAATTCGATTACGAAAAGGCCAAGTGGTACAACCACAAATACATACAGCAGACACCAAATGAATTACTTGCCGATATGTTTTTGCCACATTTAGAGGAAAAAGGAGTGTCCGCAACATTAGATTATACGTCAAAAGTAATCGGATTAATCAAGGACAGAGTCGGTTTTGTAAAGGAACTTTGGAACCAGTCGTCCTACTTTTTTATCGCACCCACTTCGTATGAAGAAAAGACTGTAAAAAAACGATGGAAAGTTGAAACTCCGGCCCAAATGCGAGAGCTGATTTATTTATTGGAGCAAATGGATGATTTTTCTCCCGAGAATCAGGAAAAGATCATCATGAAATGGGTTGAAGAAAATCAGTATCATACAGGAAATGTTATGAATGCATTCCGTTTGGCATTGGTGGGTGAAGGTAAAGGTCCTCATATTTTTGACATAACGGTATTGCTGGGAAAAGAAGAAACTATCAGAAGATTGCATACAGCAATCGAGAACATTACTGTTCCCCAATAGTATAAATATATAATCGTCGTACTTGTTAATTGTCGAAACTAATAAGTATTCGAACAATTAGATGGTTTTTATTGTTTAATAAGTTTATAATAAACCAAAGATATGGAAAAAGGCAAAAATAATAGAAAAATGAGAATAAGAACAAGGTATTTCGTACCCGTCATCTTCATTACCTCTATTTTATTGGTAGCCTATGCATTTCCACGTCAAGGTAAATTCAAATATTCATTCAGTGAAGGCAAGCCATGGCAAAGTGGTCTTCTTACAGCACCTTCCGACTTTTCGATCTATAAACCCGCTGATCAATTAAAAGCAGAACAGGACAGTCTACTCCTTTTCTTTGAGCCCTATTATAATGTCGACAACAATGTAAAAAAGGAGTCGATGGCAGAGTTGGATGCAGATATAAGTACGAATCCCAAATTTATTGAGTTACCTCAAAACTATAAATTATATATTCGGGATAAGATTTCCAAAGTATATGATGAAGGTATCATGCGATCAGAAGATTATGATAACATTACCGCCAGTATAACACAGTCATTCCGAATAAAAGATGGAAAAAAAGCTGAGACAAAAAACATCAGGGACTTTCATACGATCAAATCAGCATATCAAAAAGTGATAGATGATCGTCCAGTTTCAATAGACGAGAACGTTCTCAGAAGCATCGATTTAAATAATTATATCAAAGAAAACATAGTCTTTGATGAATCCACTACTGCAAAAGCAAAAGATGATTTCATTCATAATGTTCTGCCAACATCAGGTATGGTTCAACAAGGGCAACGCATTATAGATGAAGGAGAAATAGTGGACGCAAACACCTATAACATATTGTTGTCTTTGAAAAAAGTCACAGAAGAAAAAAGCGGAGGTTCAGAGCGTTCAATCTGGGTTATCCTTGGACAATTAATAATGATAACCATATTGTTTGGGATGTTTTATCTTTATCTGTTGTTCTTTAGACCAAACGAATATTACAATCGCAAGCATCTCATATTCATGATATTGCTTATCGACATATTTGTTCTACTAACAGCTCTGACGATCCGGTTTGACTTGTTCAGTGTTTACATAATTCCTTACGCTATCGTAACCATACTTATCCGCACATTTATTGATTCCCGCACAGCACTTTTCGCAAGTATTATAACCATAGTATTGTGTGCGCTGATGGTTCCATTTCCTTTTGAGTTCATTGTCATACAGATTCTTGTGGCAATGGTTGCAGTGTTCATGCTTAAGGAACTTGCTGAACGTTCGCAACTTATACGAAGTTCGTTCTTTATTCTGCTAACATTAGTGTTGGTTTACGTAGGTTTAGTAATGTTTCAGGAAGGAAACATCAATAAAGTAAACTGGCAAGTACTAGTATACTTTGTTATCAACTTCATATTTATCATGTTCTCTTACACATTGGTTTATCTGGTAGAGAAATCATTCGGATTCATTTCAGGAGTAAGCCTGGTGGAACTGTCAAATATCAACAAACCATTATTGAAGGAGTTATCAGAAAAGGCACCAGGTACTTTTCAACATTCGATGCAAGTGTCCAATCTGGGAATGGCTGCTGCAACAAAGATTGGAGCAAACGCTTCACTAATAAGAACCGGAGCTTTATATCACGATATCGGCAAAATGGCCAACCCTGGTTACTTTACTGAAAATCAGGCACCAGGAATGAACCCCCATGCAGGTCTTCCGTTTGAAGAGAGCGCCCGCATCATCATCAATCACGTGAAAGATGGAGTAAAAATTGCGCAACGCGAAGGACTTCCAAAACAATTAATCGATTTTATTGAGACACATCATGGTACAAGCATGCCAAAATTTTTCTATATTTCTTGGAAGAATGCCAATCCGGGAAAAGAAATTAATGAGAGTATTTTCCGTTATCCGGGCCCGAATCCTTTTTCAAAAGAAACAGCTATAATGATGATGGCCGATGCAGTAGAAGCATCTTCCCGCAGTTTGCCGGTATATACCGAAGAAATCATAACAGCTCACGTCAACAAAATCATTGATTCGATGTTACAAGAAGGCTTATTCAAACGAGCCCCCATCACATTCAGGGAAGTAGAAATAGTTAAAGAAGTCTTTATTGATAAACTCAAAACAATATATCATTCCCGCATCGCCTATCCGGAGTTGAATAAACAACCCCAAATAGAATCAACGCAAAAAAGTGAGGATTAATTAAATATCGATTTCAATTGCCCCTCTATATCCGAAAGTTCAACACTTCTTGCAACAATAATACCTTGAGGATCAATCAACATAGCTGTTGGAATCCACTTCACTCCGTATTGTTGAGCCACTTCACTCTTCCATCCTGCATCACCTATTGTTTGGTGCCAAGTCAGATCATCTTTCTCAATTGCCTGTCTCCAACTACTTTCGTCGTCATCAATTGAAACGCCCACAACAGTGAAGTTCTTATTCTTATAAGTATTGTAAAGCTTTACCATTTCAGGATTCGATTTGCGGCAGTCGGGGCACCACGATGCCCAAAAGTCGATCAACACATATTTGCCACGCAAAGAATTCAGCGTGAGCGAATCACCACCCATCGTTTTCAGTTTAAAATCAGGAGCCTCTTTTCCCGGTTGCATTCTTTCCAGATCAGCCAAAGTTCCATCAACATCCTTCACATACGGATGATCAATGAGCGTTGTATCTATCTTGTTTCTGATCGTTTTAAGTCCGTCATAATCATAATTATAAACCTCTCTGGTGAGGAAATATACTGGAACAGCAGAATTGGGATTTGCCGATAACAGACTGTCGGTATTCAAAGTACCCTCAACACTTTGAGGACGATATTGTATGAACAGTTTGGCATCGTTTGAACCATCTAGCGATTCCACTTCCCAATCACCGTTTAGCACAACATCCATTTTGCTGTTATCCAGAAAGATGAGAGCCCGTTGAGTAGATATCGCATTTTGCAGTCCATATACCATTGGGTGACTCACATTACCCGAAAAAGAGAATTTTCCCGCAACTATTTCTACAGAGTCAACCGTTGTAAATTCTTTAGCCTCATATACTTGCAGATATACCTTACCTGTGAGACTGTCGCCTGCATTCACATTGATTGTATAACCCATGTTATTTTTATTTGGTTGACTGCAAGACACAATAATCAGCATCAGCAATAAAAGACTCGTTATCTTTTCCATATACACGCATTAAAATTAATTATTCCCACTCAATTGTAGCAGGTGGTTTTGAAGATATATCGTAAACCACTCGGTTTACCCCCTTCACTTTATTGATTATTTCGTTAGAAACCTTAGCAAGAAATTCATAAGGCAAGCGCGACCAATCGGCTGTCATTGCGTCCGTTGAGCTCACTGCGCGAAGAGCGATAGTATTTTCGTAAGTACGTTCATCGCCCATCACGCCTACCGATTGTACCGGTAGTAAAATTGCTCCAGCCTGCCAAACCTTGTCGTATAGACCTGCTGCCCTCATGTTGGAAATAAAAATATCATCAGCATCTTGAGCTATTCTCACCTTTTCGGGAGTTATATCCCCCAGGATACGAATTCCCAAACCCGGTCCCGGGAAAGGATGGCGTTGAATCAGATGTGATTCCATACCCAGTTCCAATCCAATTTTTCGAACCTCATCTTTGAACAATAACTTCAGCGGTTCGCACAATTTTAAGTTCATTTTGTCAGGCAGTCCCCCCACATTATGGTGACTTTTGATTGTAGTACCCGTGATAGACAGAGATTCAATGATATCCGGATAAATAGTACCTTGAGCCAACCATTTAATATCCTTGAGTTTTTTGGCCTCATTTTCGAACACATCAATGAAACCTTTTCCAATAATCTTTCGTTTCTTTTCAGGATCAGCAACCCCTTTCAGTTCACGATAGAAATGATCTTTCGCATCCACCCCAATCACATTCAGTCCCAGATGTTCGTAGTTCGTCAAAACTGATTCGAACTCATTTTTGCGTAAAAGGCCATGATTCACAAACACACACGTAAGATTTTTCCCAATAGCCTTGTTAAGTAAAACCGCTGTAACCGAGGAATCCACACCACCTGAGAGGGCAAGTATCACCTTATCATCAGCAAGCTTAGTTTTAAGTTCACGAACCGTTGATTCGATAAAAGAAGCCGGCGTCCAATCCTTTTTCACTTTACATATATCCAAAAAGTTAGATAGCAATTTGGTACCCTCTTCAGTATGAAATACTTCAGGATGAAACTGTACACCCCAAGTCTGCTCAGTCTCCACTTTGAACGCAGCATTTGTTACATCATCTGTAGATGCGATGATTTCAAAAGAAAATGGAACATTCGTAATTGTATCGCCATGCGACATCCAAACCTGCGAGTTTTGTTGAATATTTCCCAGCAAATCATCCGACTGATCTTGCACCTGCAGATGCGCTCTTCCATATTCACGAGAATCACTTTTAGCAACAATCCCACCCGATTGCTGTGCGATTAGTTGAGCACCATAACAGATTCCCAGCACCGGAAATTTGCCACGGATGTCGTTCAAATCTATTTTGAAAGCATCAGCATCGTTCACCGAAAACGGACTTCCAGAAAGAATTACCCCCTTCACCGTTTGGTCGCCAAAAGGAAATTTATTGTAAGGTACAATTTCACAATACATACTTTGTTCGCGCACACGCCTGCCAATCAGCTGTGTAGTCTGAGAGCCAAAATCAAGGATGACTATTTTTTCCTGCATAATTCCAATAAGTTATTTAAGACTACAAAGATAAATAAAAAACAGTAACGAACCCGTAAAGACATTATACCAAATTTAAGTCGACAGAATATGAGACTTTGTTGATACAATCCTCTTTTTTCACACCGCAAGTATTAAGAATAGGAACATAATATCAGATCGATGATTAAGTGTAGCCGTTCTCATGTACCGTGCCGACTGACCGGCCAGAGGGATCAGCATTCTTCATAAAGGCCTCGTCCCAAGCCAAAGCCACAGGAGAACTGCAAGCCACCGAAGGAACAGAAGGCACACATAATGCAGCACTGTCAGAAGGGAAGAGATCAGAATATATGGTGCGGTACACATATTCTTCTTTGGTCAGCGGTGGGTTAATAGGGAAGCGGTGTTGGACATTTTCCATCTGACTGTCGGTCACTTCCCGATTGGCAATCTCTTTCAAGGTATCGATCCAGCTGTAACCCACACCATCTGAAAACTGTTCTTTCTGACGCCAGGCCACCTCTTTTGGAAGATAATCTTCAAATGCCTGTCGCAGGATATGTTTCTCAATTTTTCCATTCCCAGGCATCTTATCTTTTGGATTGAGACGCATTGCAACATCCAGAAATTCTTTGTCCAGGAAAGGTACACGTCCTTCCACCCCCCATGAAGCTAATGATTTATTGGCACGCAGGCAATCATACTGATGTAGTTTACTCAGTTTTCTCACTGTTTCTTTATGAAACTCTTCAGCATTAGGAGCCTTGTGAAAATAGAGATAACCACCGAAGATTTCATCGGCCCCTTCGCCCGAAAGCACCATCTTTACCCCCATCGATTTTATGTATCTGCCAATGAGGTACATGGGAGTGCTGGCGCGCACCGTAGTCACGTCGTAAGTTTCAATATGCCATATCACGTCACGGATGGCATCGAGTCCTTCTTGCACGGTGTATTTTAATTCGTGATGGATGGAGCCTATATGTGCCGCCACCTTACGAGCTGCTGCCAGATCGGGAGAAGCCTCCAGTCCGATAGCAAAAGAGTGCAATTGTGGCCACCAAGCATCCTCTTTATTGTCAGTTTCCACCCGTTTAGCTGCAAATTTTTTAGCCAAGGCTGATATGATCGAAGAATCGAGTCCCCCTGAAAGCAGCACTCCATAAGGCACATCGCTCATCAGCTGTCGTTGAACGGCATCCTCCATTGCCTTTCGCAACTCCGCCACATCCGAAACATTGTCCTTCACCTGCTCATATTCCATCCAGTCGCGCACGTACCATTTTGCGGGTTTTCCATCAGGACTAAAATAATAGTGTCCCGGCAGAAATTCTTCAATTTTATTACAATATCCTTCCAATGCTTTTAACTCCGAAGCTACATAATAAGCTCCATCCCGGTCCCATCCCTGGTATAAAGGAATGATGCCGATATGATCACGTCCGATCAAAAATAGATTCTTTTCGACATCATAAAGTGCAAAGGCGAATATACCGTTCAATTCATCCAAAAAATCCGGTCCTTTGTCACGGTACAGCGCCATAATCACTTCGCAGTCAGACCAAGTGAGAAATTCATACTCATTTTCGTACTTCTTGCGAATATCGCGATGATTATAGATTTCGCCATTCACAGCTAACACCAATTTCCCGTCTTTGCTGACAAAGGGCTGCTTTCCTGAGACCGGGTCTACAATCGAGAGTCGCTCGTGCACCAGAATCGCATTACTGCACGAAAAGATACCCGACCAATCCGGACCACGATGACGCAGTTTTTTTGACATTTCCAGCAACTGAGGTCGCAATTGCTCCTCCGATTTTTTCAGATTGAAAGTACAGACTATTCCACACATATTGGGTTGATTATTTGATTATTTGATAAGCTGATGTTTTAGATGATCCATATATCATCACAACATTACATTAAT